>JALFUO010000090.1 GCA_022784065.1 Bacteroidales bacterium
GTTGCGCACTTGGAACAGGGAGAGCAGAAAAAGATGTGGAAAAAGAAGATTTATAGGCAAAAGAAAGATGGCGATGAAAAGAATGACATATCTTTGCCGAATCGGACGGACTAGCCTTGGCCTGCCCAGGCAGGCCAAGGCGGATATGTCAATAAAAACAGCACAACTTCCTGCATTGTGTCTATTGAATCAGTATGGCATAAAAAAACTGTCTACCGTTTCAGATAATAAGAGCAAAAAGTGTCTAGTAAAATCAGGAAAAGACAGTCTCAATAATTGCATTACAGTTTTCTCTTGAGTCATAGACTGTATTTCCTGATTCTACTTCAATACTTTCTAATCCTGCACAACTATCAAAACATCCACTACCCAAACTCGTTACGGAATTAGGAATTGTAATTGAGGTTAAGCCCGTGCAGCCAATGAAGCAACCCCATTCCAAACTCGTTACGGAATTAGGAATTGTAATTGCGGTTAAGTCCGTGCAGTTGTTGAAAGCCTTGTTTCCAATGCTTGTTACGGAATTAGGAATTGTAATTGAGGTTAAGCCCGTGCAGTCAGAGAAGCACCAACCCCCCAAACTCGTTACGGAATACGTGATACCATCATAGATAAAATTTTCGGGAATAACGACTTCACCCGAGTATTCGTTGTCATACGAGTAAGAGTAGGATCCCTTAAAGGTTACAGTAGCCGTCTTGTTCGTTTGATTCAGATTGTAGTAAATCCCGTCCACTTCCACATCGTGCGCCCAAGCCATGCTGGTGCAAAGGAGGAGGGTGAGGAGTAAAAAGAGTTTCTTCATAGTAAAAAAAATAAAAAGGCGTGCAACCATTCTGATGCTTGCCTTTTCATCGGGCTACCGCCAAGTGGCCTTAACAACTAACAAGCACAGAATAGTCCTCGCCCTAAAGCGTGAACTTCCAGTCTGCTTGTTCTCGCACGTTAGAATATTGGCGGTATTCGATGAAAAGAGAACAAGAGCCAAAAGCTCTGATTTTTTTATATGTCCTTATTCAAGCTGTCGGAACGAAACGCACGCGGGGTTTGAAAATAAGGAGGCGCGTGCCTCGCTGTGAAAATATTAATTTGCCGCAACAGCGTTGGCAGGCGGCAACTTGCAATGCGTTCGTAGGGTGATGTCTGTTTCGTAGGTGGCAAATAGCCTGCAAGCAGGATAGAGCCTGAGAGGAATATTGCCGAAGAATAATCTTTAATTTAGTGAGACCTTGCATTCTGTCGGTATTCAGCTGCGAGCGGGCGAATGAATGCGTGTTCGCCCGCACTGCTTTATGCTGTTTTATTCGCCTTTATTAGGCTACGATTTAAACTGAACGGTCAGGGTCGTTGTTAAATACAAATCCCATATTCTCCATTCTGAACCTCTATTCATTTTAAAATACTCATGTATGTCTGCAATACTTTTTGTGAGAGTTTTCGAACCAATACTATTAATAAATAGTCCACTTCCCATCATTATCCTTGCCTTCGCGTTTCAAAACACCCATTTTTTGCAAAGCAGCAAGATCTCGTTCGATGGTGCGTTGACTCACCGACAACGTCTCCGACATTTGTTTGCCAGTGATTGTCGGAGACTCTTTGATGAGATTGAGGATTTTCTGCTGACGCTCAGTGAGCTTCGCCTCCGACACGTCTCCGTCATGGTCTCCGACATTCGAGGTGTCGGAAGAGGCAAAGATGATTGTCTGGAATTGGGTCGGACTAGATTTGAACACAGGCTTCAGTTCATCTTTATAACCTTCCAAAGCTTTGGTTTCATTACAAATCCGTGAGAGTCCGCTACCTCGTTTCTCCATATAGTCAAGCTGAGCCATCACATTTGCCAGTATGGGATTGCGCCTTTCAGAAGACACATCTTTGATGTCCAAATCCTGTATCAGCATACCATTGTACATCCCTCCTGGGGATGTTACAGTGAGGCGGTCATCGTAAATGTCAAGATGAACTTCACTACCCATTACGGTGTAGTCGCGATGGATGAAATGGTTTACCATTGCTTCAAGAACTGCACGTTCCGCATACTCTGGTTTATTCTTTCGTCCATCAGGCAGTTTCTCCCAGCCCCTCTTGGTGTTTGACTTCACAAAGTTCATGGCCTCGCGAAGCAGCATGAGGACATTGCCTGTAAACTCTGCATCGTTGATGGCATCGCCCTTTTCCTTTCCATCCCATCGTGTGCAGTATAGGCGGGATTGCCACATAGGACTGTCATCGGCAAATAGTGCGCCCGCATTAGTGAGATTATCAGTATTTGTGACAAGGCCAAATGAAAGGAGATACTTTTTGTCCCATTCTTGATTGGTACGCTTTTTGAACGTATTTGCCAAAATCGTGAAAGAATTGTCTTCAACCTTATAATCCGTGTGAAGGGAATCGTAGGTTTTGTTGGAACCTTTCAGTACCAAGCGTACCATTTGCTCTGCCGTGGCAGGAATACTCTCATCCCCCACACGAACAAAGGCAATGCGTTGACCATCGCCAACGTAGTAATATGGCGTGTAATGCCCGGCATTGACTTTGAGCTGCAAAATGTGTAAACCATCTACATCACGAGGAATCATTTCCACCTCAGGTAGAGGATCCATGTAATCGCGTATCTTACTACTGATAGTCTCGCAAACATGCTGCACATCATCAAGCCCTTTGGCGATGCTATCATTATCTATTCCGAAGAAAAGAGAACCGCCCAAACCATTGGCGAAGGCACTTACGCTCTTCAGCCAACTCTTAGGTTTCTTCTCTTCAAGCATCACCTTGAAATCGTATGCGGTACATTCTGCTATCAGAGTATTTAATTCCATTGTATATGAAGACTCATTCTTATCTTTCAAAGGTACATTATTTATTGAGTACAAGGCATAAAATCATTGTGTCGCGCGTTTTTTTAAGCGAATATTTTAAGCAAATTATGGTGTCTGTTTCGTAGGTGGCAAATTGCCTGCAAGAATGATAGAAACTGCGAGGAAGATTGCCGAAGAATAATCTTTAATTTAGTGAAACCTTGCATTCTGTCGGTATTTAGCGGCGTGCGGGCGAATGAATGCGTGTTCGCCCGCACTGCTTTATGCTGTTTTATTCGCCTTTGTTAGGCTTCCCCTGCTGCGGGGTTTTGCGGCGGCCGCCTTTTGGTTTGCCGACCTGCTTGTTTTGGGGTTTGCCTCTATAGCGGTCGCCCTGTCCGCGTCCTCTTCCGCCTCTTCCTTTCCGTCCGTCGGCATTGCGCGGCGCGGACTGGGGCGGTTCTTGCACGCCCTCGGGCAGGGCGTTGCGGCGTATCTTCTCGCCGAGGAGTTTTTCGATGCCCGAAAGCGCGTAGCGGTCGCGTTCGCCCACCAGCGTAAAGGCCTTACCGGCACGGCCGGCGCGGGCGGTGCGCCCGATGCGGTGGATATAGTCTTCGGCATCGTGCGGCGCGTCGTAGTTGATAACCATCGTGATGTCGTCGATGTCGATGCCGCGCGCCACGATGTCGGTAGCCACCAGCACCTTGACGTGGCGGGCACGGAAGCGCTGCATCACTTCGTCGCGGTCTTTCTGGTCGAGGTCGGAGTGCATCGCCGCCACGCCGTCGTAAGTCTTGGCAAGCACCGCCGCCAGTTCCTTCACCTTCAATTTTGAAGAGGCGAACACGATGACGCGCTCGGGCGGGTTCTCATCGAAGATGTGGCGGATGACGCGCGTTTTGTCGGTATCGCGGCACACGTAGACGCTGTGGTCAATCTTCTCTGCGGGCTTCGACACGGCGATGTTAATCTGCTGCGGGTCGCGCATGATCGACGTGGCCAGCTGCTCGATGCGCGGCGGCATGGTGGCGGAGAAGAGAATGGTCTGCCGCTCCTTCGGCATGGCCGCCGCAATGGTGAGGATATCTTCCGAGAAACCCATATCGAGCATACGGTCTGCCTCATCGAGAATGAGGTGCGTGGTGCGGCTAAGGTCGAGTGTGCCGAGGCTGAGGTGCGTGATGAGGCGGCCGGGCGTGGCGATTACGATGTCTGCGCCGGCAGAGAGGCTGCGGCGCTCCTGTTCGTAGCGCGTGCCGTCGTTGCCGCCGTAAACGGCCACGCCGTTGATGTCAAGATAATACGAAAAGCCTTGCAGGGCCTGGTCGATTTGCCGCGCCAGTTCGCGTGTGGGAGCCATGATGAGGCAGTTCACGGCATCGGCGGGGTGGCTTTCGCGGCGCAACAGCGTGAGCATCGGTAGGAGATAGGCAGCAGTCTTGCCAGTGCCAGTCTGCGCGATGCCGATCACGTCGCGCCCTTCCAAGAGGGGCGGGATGCATTTTGCCTGAACGGGCGTGCATTTCTCGAAACGCATGTCATAGAGCGCATCGAGCACTTCGTCGCTCAGGTCGAGGTCTTCAAAATAGACGGTTTCTTCTTGTGTCGTATCTTTTTCTGTTTCCATAAGTCTATTTTTATAAGGGGTAACCAATTTGAGATATTGGTGAGGGTGGTTCAAAGTTGTTTCCCCCTAATTATTGAGGCGGGCTGTAAGCCCAGTTGTTGCCATTAGCCCAGGGCAACGCCCTGGGGGCGGTGATGCGTCAATAAAAGTGTCGCGCTCTGTAAGAGCAACCTGCTTTATGAGGGGCAACGCCCCGCGGCATTGCATACGGGGTTACGCGCTCAAAGCGCGTGGCATTTTTGCGCCGTACGGCGCAAAAATGCCGAATGTATTAATCGCGGTGTACGCTTCCCCAGGGCGTTGCCCTGGGCTATGGGCAGCAATTGGGCTTTCAGCCCGCACCGCGCCGTAAATTGCGATTTCTACACCGCCCTTTCTTGCTTTATTTTATTGCGGCGTGCGTCGGAAAAGCACAAACGCGATGATGGCGAATAATATATTGGGAATCCACACGGCAATCATTGCCGGCAGCCCGGCGTTGAGAGCGAAGGTGGACGAGATGGTTTGGAAGAGAATGTAGGAGAAACTGAGCGCGATGCCTATGCCGATGCTCGTACCCATACCGCCCTTGCGCTTCTCGCAGGAGAGGCTCACGCCGATGAGGGTGAGGATAAAGGCGGCGAAGGGCATGGCGAAGCGTTTGTGGTATTCCACCTCGAAAGTGCTGATGCCTGCCGCGCCGCGCAGCCGCTGGCGGTCGATAAACTCGCTTAGCTGCGGCACGGTCATCGTTTCCTGCTGCCCGCGCACGTAGAAGAAGTCCTTCGGCTCCATTATTATTATTGTGTCGAGCCGCTCGCCGCTGGTGATTTCCTCGCGCATGCCTTTCAGCGTGCGTATGGTGTAATAGCGCAGCGTCCAACTGAAACGGCGGGCCGAGAGCGTGTCGTACTGGATATTCTGCGCCGTGAGGTGCGACACGAGTTTTTTGTTTACAAACTTGTCCAGCGAAAAGCCGTAGCCGCTCTTGTTGGTGTTGTCGAAGTGGGTGATATATGCCACCACGCCCGTATCTACTTGCATCTGCACGTTGTCCACGGCGGTGATGTCGGTCTTCTTCTTGATGTAGGTGTTCTCAAAGTTCACGCGCTCCACGTTGCCGCGCGGAATGACATACGCCCCGAGCATAAAGGTACAGAGGGCGATGAGCGCAGCGGAATAGAAATAAGGGCGGAGCAGGCGCTTAAAACTCATGCCCGTGGACTTCATGGCAATGATTTCGGAGTTGTCGGCCAGCTTTGAGGTGAAGAAGATTACGGCGATGAAAACGAAGAGCGGGCTGAACAGGTTTACGAAATACGGCACGAAGTTCAGGTAGTAGTCGAACACCACCTGCTGCCACGTAGCGTTGCTCGAGGCAAACTTATCAATCTTCTCGTTGTAGTCGAAGATGATGGCGATGACTACGATGATGGCGATGAGGAAGATATACGTGCTCAGGAACTTGCTGATGATGTAGCGGTCAATGCGCCTGATGCGATAGTGCTCTATCACAGCCGCCACGGCCCGCCATATCTTTCGGGGCATTTTCTTAATTGCATTCAGGAATTGGGGCATCGTCCTTTATATAAATCAAATGAGATCACAGCCTTCTGCCAAGGCGTTCCACCATGTCTTTTTTCCACGCCGCGAAGTCGTCGGCGAGGATATGCTTGCGCGCTTCGCCCACGAGCCAGAGATAGAACGCGAGGTTGTGGATACTGGCTATTTGCATGGCGAGGAGTTCTTTGGCTTTGAAGAGATGGTGCAGATAGGCGCGGCTGTACTGCGTGTCCACGAAGGCGTGGCCGCAGGGGTCTACGGGGGAGAAGTCGTCCGCCCATTTGGCGTTGCGCATATTGAGCACGCCCTCGGCGGTGAAGAGCATGGCGTTGCGGCCGTTGCGCGTGGGCATCACGCAGTCGAACATATCCACGCCGCGCTCTATGGCTTCGAGGATGTTTATCGGTGTGCCCACGCCCATGAGATAGCGCGGGCGGTCGGTGGGCAGTATGTCGTTTACTACCTCAATCATTTCGTACATCTTTTCCGCCGGCTCGCCCACGGCCAGTCCGCCGATGGCGTAGCCCTCCGCGCCGAAGTCGCTCATAAACTTGGCACTCTCGCGGCGCAGTTCGGGATAGACGCAGCCCTGCACGATGGGGAAGAGCGCCTGACTGTAACCGTATTTCGGCTCTGTTTCATGAAACCGCTTCCAACAGCGTTTCATCCAGCCGTGCGTCAGGTCGAGGCTCTTGCGGGCGTAGGCAAAGTCTGCCGTTCCCGGCGGGCACTCGTCGAAAGCCATCATGATGTCCGCGCCGATGGTGCGCTCGATGTCCATCACCTTCTCGGGCGTGAAGAAATGCTTGCTGCCGTCGATGTGGGAGCGGAACTCGCAGCCTTCTTCCGAGAGCTTGCGTATGCCCGTGAGGGAAAAGACCTGAAAGCCGCCGCTGTCGGTGAGCATCGGGCGGTCGAAACCGTTGAACTTATGCAGGCCGCCGGCTTTTTCTATAATGTCCAAGCCGGGCCGCAGGTAGAGGTGATAGGTGTTGCCGAGGATAATCTGCGCCTTGATGTCGTCTTTGAGTTCGCGCAGGTGCACGCCTTTCACGCTGCCGAGCGTCCCCACGGGCATGAATATCGGCGTTTCAATCTTGCCGTGGTCGGTTTCGATGATACCGGCTCGGGCGTTGCCGCTGGCGAGGGTATGTTGGAGGGTAAAGTTCATTATTTGAGTAGACAAGTAAACTAGTAAACGAGTAGACGAGACAGAGATGTCTTTTAGTAGACAAGTAGACGAGTAAACGAGTAGACGAGACAGAGATGTCTTTTAGTAGACGAGTAGACAAGTAAACTAGTAAACGAGTAGACGAGACAGAGATGTCTTTTAGTAGACGAGTAGACGAGTTTACGAGTAAACGAGTAGACGAGACACGAATGTCGTGCTAATTATATTTTAGATGAGTAACTTGTCTTGTATACTTGTATACTTGTTTACTTGTATACTTGTTTACTTGTAAACTCGTTTACTTGTTTACTAAAACGGTTCATAATAAGTTTATGGTTTCAGCAGTCGTGCCGCTACGGCTTTGCCGCTATGGTTATCTTGCGCATTGCCGGCTGCCGGGGCTTCGTTGTCTTCGATGGTCAGTTCGATGGCATTTGCCGGCTGCTCGTCGAGCAGGGCGATGCCGAGCACCTCGTCCACGTCTTTCACGAAATGGAAGGTCAGTCCTTTGAGATATTGCTCAGCTATGTCGTCGATGTCCTTGCGGTTGTCTTCGCTGATGATGATTTCCGTGATGCCGGCGCGCTTGGCGGCGAGGATTTTCTCCTTGATGCCGCCCACGGGCAGCACACGCCCGCGCAGCGTGATTTCGCCCGTCATCGCGATACCCGCCTTCACCTTACGCTGCGTCAGCGCGCTGGCAATGGAGGTGGCGATGGTGATGCCTGCCGACGGACCGTCTTTCGGCGTTGCGCCCTCGGGCACATGCACGTGCAGCCCCCAGTGGTCGAACACGCGGTAGTCGATGCCGAGGCCTGCGGCATGCGCCCTGATGTATTCGAGGGCGAGCACGGCCGACTCCTTCATCACGTCGCCGAGGTTGCCCGTGAGGGTGAGCTTCGCCGCCTTGCTGCGGCTCACGCTGGTCTCGATGAAGAGAATTTCGCCGCCCACGGCCGTCCATGCCAAGCCCGTCACAACGCCGGCGTAGTCGTTGCCCTGATATTTGTCGCGGCAATAGATGGGCTTGCCCAGTAGGCGACCGATGTCGGCGGGTTTCAGTTTCTGCACGCCCTGTGCTGCCTCTTCTTCGCTCTGGGTGGAGCGTTCGAGGGCTATTTTGCGGAACATCTTGCCTATTTGCTTCTCGAGCTGGCGCACGCCGCTCTCGCGCGTGTATTTTTCTATAATGAGTTCGATGCTCTCGGGCGAGAATTTCAGGCTTCGGCCAAATTCTTCGCTGTAATTCCCTGCCTCGCGCGGAATAAGGTGGCGGCGGGCGATTTCTTTCTTCTCCTCAGTGAGATAGCCTTCCACTTCGATTACCTCCATGCGGTCGAGCAGCGGTGCGGGAATAGATTGCAGGCTGTTGGCCGTGGCGATGAAGAATACGTTTGAAAGGTTGTAGTCGAGGTCGAGGAAGTTGTCGTGAAAGGCGGAGTTTTGCTCGGGGTCGAGCACTTCGAGCAATGCGCTTTGCGGGTCGCCGTTGATGTTGCTGTCGGTCACCTTGTCAATCTCATCGAGCACGAACACGGGGTTGTCCGTGCCGGCTTTGATGAGGCTCTTGACGATGCGTCCGGGCATTGCGCCGATGTAGGTGCGGCGGTGTCCGCGTATCTCCGCCTCATCGTGAATGCCGCCGAGCGACATGCGCACGTACTTGCGCCCTATTGCCTCGGCGATACTGCGCCCGAGGGAGGTTTTGCCCACGCCCGGAGGCCCGTACAGACAGAGTATCGGGGCTCGGCGGTCGTTGCGGTAAAGCAGCGAGGCGAGGTATTCGAGAATGCGCTCCTTCACGCGCTCCATGCCGAAGTGGTTCTGGTCGAGCACGCGCCGCGCAGTCTTGATGTTGAGCTTGTCTTTCGTAAGTTCGCCCCAGGGCAGCGTGGCTATGGTTTCGAGATAGTTGAGCTGCACGTTGTAGTCGGGGTTTTGCGGCGAGATGCGGTTGAGCTTGTCGATTTCCTTATCGAGCAGGGCGCGCATCTTTTCGGAGAGGTTTTTCTTGGCAAGTTTCTCGCGCAATTCCTGCGCGTCCTTATTTTGGTTTTCTCCCAGCTCGTTCTGAATGCTCTTGATCTGCTGTTGCAAGAAATATTCCTTCTGCTGCTGGTCGAGTTCCTCGCGGGTTTGGTTCTGAATGTCGCGCTTGAGGGTGGCAAACTGGCAGGCGCGGTTCAGGAGTGTGAGCAGGGCGTAGGCACGCTCCACGTTGTCGTCTATGGCCAAGAGGTTGGCCTTTTCTTCGAGCGTGAAGGGCAGGTTGGTGCAGAGGAAGTTGATGGTGAAGACGTCGTGCTTGATGTTGCGAATAGCGAAAACGGCTTCCTCGTGCTGCGTCTCGCCGAGTTTGAGGAAGCGAATGGCCGCGTCGCGGCATTCGTCCACGAGGGCGGAGTATTCTTTGCTGTCGGTAGGGGGAAGCACGTCGGGCAGGCTGCTCACGCTGATGCGCGCCACGGGATTGCGGCGCGTGATTTTCCCCACCTTGCACCGCCCGAAGCTTTGCAGGATCACGGAGGTGATGCCGCCGGGCAATTCCAGCACGCGCATCACGCGCGCCGCCACGGCTATGGGATAGAGGTCGCCTTCACTGGGCTGCTCCACGCTTGCATCTTTCTGCGTGGCCACGGCTAAGAGGGAATTATCCTTTGCCGCGCGCTTCACCACGGCGAGCGACGACTCGCGGCTCACCATCACGGAACTCAGCACTCCGGGAAAGAGCATCATGTTCCGCACGGGCAGCAAGGGCAGCGATTGCGGTATTTCTGTAGAAAGCAGTTCTGCGATGTCGCCGTCGAAATCAGCAATCAGCGACACACCGGGCTGCGGTTTGTCTTCTTGGTTCATATATATTTTATATGTCTATTATGCGTAAATTGCTGCAAATTTACGACTTTAATATAAGATAAGCGTCATTTTTCTTGCGTGCAGACCTAAAAAAAAGCGGCGCGAAAACGTTTCGCGTCGCTTTTTGCGGAAAGTGAGGGATTCAAACCCCCGGTACAGCAAAGCCGTACAGCGGATTTCGAGTCCGCCCCGATCGATCACTCCGGCAACTTTCCAGTTTCATTTGCTTTTTGCGTTGCAAATTTACGCATTTTCCCGATACCGCCCAATATTATGGTAAGAAAATTGGGCAATAAGCCCTGCAAAACTAAAAAAATCGGCGCCGGCACGCTTGTGTGGCGTTAAGGGCGTAATGGGTTACGCGCTTTCAGCGCGTGGCATTTTTGCGCAGGCGCAAAAATGCCGAATGTATCAATCGCGGTCTACGTTCCCCCAGGGCGCTGCCCTGGGCTATGGGCAACATTTGGGCTTACAGCCCGCCCCAACCATTTACCGCTCGCCTCGCACAAATGTTTATTATTTCATTCCTCAATCAGCGCGACGGCGTAAGCGGAGATACCTTCGCGGCGGCCGGTGAAACCGAGCTGCTCGGTGGTGGTGGCCTTCACGGAAACGCGGGTGACGGGAATGCCGAGCAGCGAGGCGAGGCACTCGCGCATGGCGTCGATGTGCGGCGAAAGCTTGGGGCGTTCGGCGCAAACGGTGATGTCTACGTTGCCCACGCTGTAACCGTTCTCGGCGAGCAGGGCCACGGTTCGGCGCAGCAAAATCTTGCTGTCGATATTCTTAAACTCGCCCGCCGTGTCGGGGAAATGATAACCGATGTCGCGCAGGGCGGCTGCCCCGAGCAGGGCATCGCAAAGGGCGTGGATAAGCACATCGGCATCGCTGTGGCCCAGAAGCCCGAAGTCGTGGTCTATCTTAATGCCGCCCAGCCAAAGGTCGCGGCCGGGCACGAGCTTATGCACGTCGTAACCGAATCCTATTCTCATCTTCTCTTTCTGCTGAAAAAGTCCTTGATGCCGTCGAAGTCGAACGCCAGCGATACGCGCAGCGTCTGGTCGAGCGGGTTGCTGGGCGAGGTGGCAATGGTGTAGGCCGCGTCGATGGCCATGACGTTCATGCGGAAGCCCGCGCCCACGTTGAAGTATTTGCGGTTGCCCTGCATCTTGCTCTCGTGGTGATAGCCGCCGCGCAGGGAGAACTTGTCGTTGTAAATGTATTCCGCGCCGACGCTCCACTGTATCTCTTCCATTTCGCCCTTAAAGCCGCGCTCGGAGTCGCTGAAACTCTTGAAGATGCCGGAGATCGACGACACGTCGTAGTAGTCCTTTCGAAGGCGCAACTCGTAGTCTTCGTTGGTCTCGTCGGCCAATTGCAGGGGTTTGGAGGGAACGAGCAGCTTGTTGGCGTCTGCGCAGATGGAGAAGCGGTTGTACTCGTTGATGGGCACCATAAAGTTGATGCCGAGTCGCAGGTTGGTGGGAATGAAATAGGAGTTGTCGTCGCCGTAGCTTATTTTCGTACCGATGTTGCTGATGTTGAGGCCGAGGGCGAACTGGCACTCGCGCTGTCCGAGGTTGAAATACGTGTTGTAGTAGCAGGCGATGTCGGCTGCGAAGGCAGAGCCAGGCTTCGTGTTGTCGTCGTAGTGGCCGCTCAGGTCGGAGTACATGTAGCGCAGGGCTACGGCCGCCGAGAATTTCTCGGAGAGCATACGCGAGTAGGCCACGTCCACGCCCAGTTCGTAGGGCTTGACGGTGGTGTTCTCGTCGTCGGTCATCACGTCGCCGAGGGTGAAGTAGCGCAGGCTGGCGCTCAGTGCCTGATAGTCGCCGAGGCGGATGTAGCCGGCGGCGTTGAGCAGGGCGATACCGTCGGTCAGCTGGCGCAGCCACGGCGTGTAGTTAATGGCCAGCCCCGCGCGGGAGATGGTGAACGGGTATTTGGCGGGGTTCCAGCTTTGCGAGTTCACGTCGGGGTCGGTTGCTGCACCCGTGTCGCCAAGGCCGGCGGCCCGCGCGTCTCCAGCTATGGATTGCGAGGTGACGGCAGTGGTGACGGGGTTGAACTGGTCGCGCACGTCGTCCTGCGCCAACAAGGCGACAGGCATCGCAGCGAGCGCAGCGAGAAGGAGTTGTCTGAGTGTATGTTTCATGTTGTTGATTGTTGGCTACATTGAAAAGCGGTGCTATCCCATTATAAGATTACGAGTTTCTTGGCTTTGGTTTCCTTGCCGTCGATGATGGCGCGGTAGATGTAAATGCCGGAGGGCAGCGGCGTGCCTGCGGTGTCGGTGAGCTGCCAAGGCACGGACACATAGTTGGCGCCCTGCACGCTTTGATCTTTATGCCACACGCGGCGGCCGGCGATGTCGTAGACTTCCATGGTGACGCCGATGCCGGCAGTTGTGTCCATAAAGAACGAGGCGATGAACGTGGTGCCCGTAGCTGTGGGATTTTGCGTGGCAAAGACGTCGCGGTCGGGCGCGCCCTCTTCGTGCACCGTAAATGCGAGTTCTGAATTTGTCAGGTTGCTGTTCACGTCCCACACGCGCAGTTGCACCTTATGCTTGCCCCTCGCCATGGCCGGCAGCTGGTAGGCGATGTGCCCGCGGTTGTAGCTGCCGAAGTCGAAGGTGAAGAAATCGTTGAGGTTGATCGGGGCGTTTTTTTCATCGTCAATGACGAGTTCGATGTTGTGCCCGATGGTCGCGCCGTTGATGCTCAGCCCCACGTTGTCGGAAACGTCGGCGTGGAGCAGCGGCGTAGCCCCCACGATGCCGCCGTTGGGGAAGTCGGGCGTGTTGAGATAGAGCATCACGGAGGGTCCCTGCGTGTCGGCATCGGCATTCGGGTCTGTGCCGTTCATATAAATATCCGTGAAGTGCCCGTTGCAGTCGAGCGAGTGGTCTTTGTTGACGGCGTAGAGCGAGAGGAGGGCGTCGTCGTCGGAGTAGTTGATGTCGCGCGGTATAGGTATGCGCAGCGTGAAGCGGCCGTCTTTCACCGAAACGCTGCCTTCGAACATCGTCTTGTTATAGTCTTGATAGGTGAGCGGCATGACCGATCCGTTGCCCTTGCAGATGATATTCTCTTTCGGGCAGAGCAGTATTGCCGAGAGCGTTCCCTCGAAACCGCTGTCGGCCGCGCCGTTGCCGTCTGTCACGTAGCCTTCAATCTCCGCTACGGAGCAGGCGGCGAGCTGGTGGCGCGTGCCTGAATTGACGACCGCGCCGTTAATTTTATCCACAACCACCTGCCCCTGAGGAATGGCAAGATAGAGGGCAGGGTCGCCGAGAAGCGTGTATTTCAGTTTGTTGATGGTATTGTCGCTCTTGCGGCTCACGAGTTCTGCCTTTGCGAGTTGCAGCGCTTCGCCCATTGTGCTGCGCCGCCCGCCCGTTTTACCCAAGAGGTAGTTCACGTAGGCCACGTTGAGCGTGCGGTTGTAGTTGGCAAACACCGAGCGCGAGGCGCACATCACCGCCACTGCGCCGCCCGTCTGGTTGAAGAGCGCGGCGCGGCCGAGGTCGTCGGTGAGCTGGTCAATCGGCGTGATTTCGCATGAGGCGTAAATCCAGAGCGGGAGGCTGGCGGTCTGCGTGGCTTTCACGTCGGAGAGGAGCATGAGGTTGGCGTGCGATATCTTCTCGGGCGACCCGTGGCCGTTGTAATTGAAAATCAGCGCGCCCTTGTTCATCTCCGTCTTGAGTTTCTGCGAAGCGAGGGGATAGTAGCTGCCCGTCGCCGTCATCGTCACGGTGTAGGCGTCGGGGTAGATGCGGCGCATGAGCATGTCGGGGTCGCCCGAGGCATCTATCTGCTTGGCCACGGCCTCTGCATCATTCATGTGCATATTGTTGTCGCCGTAGTCGCCGATAAGGTAGATTTTATTCTTCCAAATGCCCGCCGACTTGTTTTCGAGATAGTCGATGCACTTATCTACGAGGAATCGCGCCTTTTCCGCGTCGTGGCAAGGGAAGCGTCCCAAGCCAAGGTCTATTTTCTCGCGCACGACGGTTGCGCCCTCGCCGTCGTCGAGCAGCCCGAAGTAGTCGTCGGTCACGTAGCTGCGCAGCGACCCGTAGGAGAACGAGTTGCCTGTCACGTCCTTGCCTTCATAGTCGTTGGCTTCATAGGCGGGCAAAAGGTCGGCTGGGGTAAGCCCCGTGGCTTTCCATTCTTCCGATAATATTCGGTTGTCCCAGGCGCAGTCGCCAAAGAAGAGGGCGAAGCGCGGCGCACCCTCGCCGGCACCGGCGCGGTCGTAGAGCATTTTCAGATAGCGGCGCAGGGCTGTGGCATCGGGCGTGCCCGAAGAGAACTCATTGTACACCTGACCCACATTCACCACTTTCACTTTCAGCCCCGAGCGCGTGCGATGAACGTTGGCAAGGCGTTCGGCCTCGGCCGTGAGCGCGCCCGAGCTCGGCACGAAGATTACGTAGTCGATATTGCTGTCGGCGTGCAAGTCCTGATTGCCCACGGCGCCGATATACGTTGGTTCGGGATAGTTGCCTGCCGTGTTCACAATGACATATCGCTCCATGCCGTCGGCGGCGTAGGCGGTAAGCGTAGTGCCGCTGAGGCGCGAGGCCACTTGGGCTGCCGGAACGCCTGCTCGGCCTATGCGCCACAGCTTGGTGTTGCCGTTGGCATTGGCAATTTTCAGGCTCACGGCTCCTACCACATCGGGGCTGAACGAGGCATTCCCTGCGTTGGCGGTAAGCTGTTTGGGATATTTTATTCTGATAAAATTCAGGTGCGCCGGTATGCCTGCGGTCGAGGCGATGCGGAATTGCAGGTCGGAGGTCGTGGCTCGCATCGTAAAGGTGCGGCGGCGGCCGCGGGCCGCGTCGCTCGAGGTGCATTTGTCTATCACGTTCGACGAAAGCACCTCGCTAAACGATGGCCCGACGCTCATCTGAGCCGTGCAGCTCTGCGTGCTTCCGGCAGCCGTGAACTCCCAAGTCACGGAGGTGAGGCTCGTGCCCGTGATGCCGGGCAAGGAAATGCCGAACGTCTTGGTATTCGTGCCGGAGAAGTCGTGGCTGTCGAACATCTCGCGCCCGCCGCCGTACCAGGCAAATTCGTCGTTGTCGATGGCGGCGTAATGGTATGCTTCATCAAGCACTTGCGAGGCTGTCTCCGTGGGCGCGGGCAACGTTTCGAAGGCGGCGGGGGCGTCGCCCTCCGTAAGGAAATAATACGAGAGGGTGGAATAAGGGTTGTTGGCGTGCACGCCGTCGGTCCAGCGGCGCGTGCCTTCGGCAAAGAAGAGCAGGGCATCGCTGCGGCGGTAGAGGGGGATTTCCTCCAAATCGTCGGTCACGGCGTTCCTGCCCGAAAATTCGAGCAACTCGGGCAGCATGCGTCCGCCGTAGCCGAAGAGGCGCACTCTGGCGGGATTTGAAAATCCCATTTGCGCCAAGGCAGCCGGCGTCAGACTGTAAATGCCTTCCGACGCTACGGCGATTTTCACCCATCGGCCAGAGGCCAAGACTGAATGGTCGCGATAACGCGCGGCAGCGGAAAAGTCCTGCGCCTCGGCAATGCCCTGGCGGGGCTGTAGGGTGTCGATGCGCACGCGGCAGGAAACGAGGCGCATGGGACGGCCGCCGCGGTTCACTATGGGGCAGAAGCTGATGTCGAGGCGCACGTCGCCGCGGGCCACGCCTCTGAACACGTCCACTGTCATACTGTCGGGCACCTCGATGCCGCTTTCGCTGATGAGGCTCCGCTCTTCGGGCGTGAGCGCCGCGTATTCGGGATATTCTATGCTCACTTTGTAGGTGCAGCCCTCGGAGGCTCTGCCCACGGGTTCGGAGAGTGCAAAGTAAGGCAAGCCTTCTGCCGTAATGGGATAGTCGGCCGCGCCCAGCGGCGTGAACATGCTGCGCGTCTGGCCCAGCGCGGAAATGGCGCTGAGGGCAAAGAGCACGGGCAAAAGCCTACGCATATATATATATAATGTGTAAGGGGTGAAACGAACCATAATCGTGTGTCGGATATAAAGAGAGTATTGTAGGTGGGTTCTATAAATTCCCACCGTAAAGATTACAAAAATGTTGGGTTGACGTTTTGTCATCTTTTGTTTTCTTTTCGGTCTAAATCGTAAGTCTCATCGGTCACGTAGCCCGCTACGCTCCCTCTTCAACTTACATTTATCCTCGAAAATAAATCCAAAATCTGCCAAAGCGAA
>JALFUO010000037.1 GCA_022784065.1 Bacteroidales bacterium
AGGCTTCTGCGTCCGTGATGGTATTGCCTATGCCAGGGATTATGATGAAGTCTTGCGTCTGTAGGCAGTTGATATAAGCCCAGCTCAAATCGTCATATTCACTAAGCTCCAGTTCGATAACATCAAAATGTTCACTGAGAGTATCGTACATCTGTTCTGCAATTCCCTCGTCATACAATTCAAGGTTAACCAAGACTTTGGGTCGTCCAAACGTATTGTAGCCAACGTATCTAACGATACCATCTGTATGTCCGAAAGTGTCTTCCTTGTCCCAAGGGAGCCATACAATAATCAGATTGGGTTTCTGAAATGCGTCTTTGAAAAGCATTTCTATCTGCTCTTTACAGAGTTGTGGATTCTCAGCTAACACCTTCTCGGTCATAACGACGAATGCAGTCATCTCGTGCCCCTCATATCCTTTACAGAACACCAAGTTGCCTCCATCAAGTATGATAGGTATGTTTACAATTTTGTATTTCTGTGCAAAAGGGCAGTTCTTGATAACCTTATCAACGTCAGTAATGTATTTCTTTTTGTCTTGCAGATAATCCGGATTGAAGATGAACCTCACGAACACATCTTCATCCGCCTGTGCAGGCATGAAATCTCTCACCCAATAGTCTTTTGTATGACAGACCATTCCCACAGCTTTGTGATATGACCTCATTACGCCATGCAATTGTTCTTTTAACTCTGGGTAGTGCCTGAAGAGCAGACTTGAGAAAACCGCCAAACTCTTTTCTTTTTCCGTAATTATCATATTGTTTATTTGAATGAAACATGATGATTTGTCGACTAATCACGGTACAAAGGTACATCATTTCACCTCCCAAAAACAAAACTTTTTCGTGAAATCGGGTTAAGATATTTTGAGTATTTATTTACTGATTATCGAGAAATTATATTATGTTTTTATTGTTACTTTTTAGAACATTGGGAGTCAACTACAAATAAAATTCTGTCAACCACAAGCCAAATGTGGCAACCTATTAACCTTGTTTTGTAGGTTAAAAACATTGTCTTAACTTTACACCAGAACGTAGGTTTTATTTGCCCACTAATTTACACGAATAACAAAGCGTTTAGATAATGGCGATGATGAAGGTCGCACGAATATTCACTAATTCAATATTTCCGGCTGCACTCGGCAATATGAGCAAGCTCTATTGCACTCGCTTGCACGAAAATTCAATATTTTCGGCTGCACTAAAAAAACCTTTAGCATTCCTTCTGCATACAATCATATAATGTGAACATGAAGAAAAGAGATAATGGCGTTCAAATAGTATGCATACAATATTACCATTCGCTATGCGGGGAACTCATCTTGGCATCGATGGGCAATGCGTTATGCCTGTGCGACTGGAATGAACTGCCTTGTGCCGAGCAAAACAAACGTAGAATCGGGCGATACGTAAATGCAGATTTCAGGATAGCGACTTCCCCTGTTATCGAACAAGCAAAGAGACAACTTGACGAATATTTTGCAGGCAATCGCAAAGAGTTCCACATTCCGCTGCACCCTGTCGGCACAGTTTTTCAGCTCCGGGTATGGAGGGCATTGCTCGATATCCAATACGGAGAAACAAGAAGCTATATGGAGATTGCAAAGATTATTGGCAATGAAAAAGGCGTGCGAGCCGTGGCACAAGCTATTGGCGCCAATGGCATCGGCATACTTATCCCCTGCCATCGCGTCATTGGCAGCAACCGCTCACTGACCGGTTTCAGGGGAGGATTGGACAAAAAGGAGTTTTTGTTAGAACTTGAGAGGGATTGTCTTTGCTAAGGTTGCTCTGCCTGCTTACGCCTGTATTCTTTCGGGGATAGGCCGATTTGCGACTTAACGAATTTGCCGAAGAAGGAGGCGTTGGGGAAATTATAGTCTTCGGCTATTTCTTTAATGGTACGCGTGGAATAGCGCAGGCTTTGCTTGATGTTCTCAATAGCAAAATCGTGAATCCACACAAGCGCGGTCTTGCCGCTTGCCATCTTTACGGCAGACGAAAGGTATTTCGGCGTAACGCAAAGCTTCTGGGCGTAAAATACCACGGAGCGGTCGTGGCCGCAGTTCTCTTGTAATAGCGTGAGGAAACGGCGGAAAAGCAAATCCGACTGCGTGGCAATGCCGCCCGTGGGTTGCAAACGGCTATTGCGATTGACGATAGAGAACAGTTCGAAGAAGCAGCTGCCAAGGAAACGGCGCATAGATTCTTGGTGATAGACGCGCTTCGGCTGCTTCAACTTTAACCGCAACAGCGTGAAATAGGCTTCGAATAATTCTAAATCCTCATCTGTGAGCTGCGTAACGGGATGCGAATGCAGATAAAGCATACAATCCACAAGGTCTTTTCCTTTGTGAATGGAACGTTCGAGCGGCGCACTCGTAAATCCGAAAGCACTGATGCTGACATCAGGCGAAGCCATAAGGCTGTCGGTCACAGTGTTCGGCAAAAGCACAATGGCATCTTTTGCTGATAGCCTGTGCTCTTTCCCGTCAATCACCACTTGCAGTTTTCCTCTTTTGCAGATAATCACAACTATCTGATGAATACGCTGAACGCGGGTGTTGGGAATGTCCTTAAAGTTGTCGACAATAAACACCTCTTCATCGGCATAGCCCAGCAACTCATGCTCTTGGCTAAGCAATGTACCCTTATCGTCAACATGTTCTATAATTCCGTCCATTGGAGTTGATTTTATTTTTGCTGCAAAATTAGCGAATTATCTTACAATATAAATATCTAATAGCCTTAATAAATATTCAATAACTCTTTTAATGTTTTATTTTACCGCTACTTCTGAACGTCATTTTGTTCATTTTGGGATTATCTGCATAAATATAGGCGGCGAAGCTTTACGCTCCGCCGCCTATATATATAATATTGTGTAGGCTTGCTTATTCCTTGATGTTGGGTTCTTCCAATCCGTAACCGTGTTTCTTGTCGATGAGCTTGAGGTAAACGGCAAGGAGCAGGGCGGCTATGCCGAAGCAGGCAAAAATCACAAGCGGAAGAGTATAGTCGTAAGGTATAAACTCTGCGTTGGCTGCCTTAGCGGCAAGCACTGCGGGGTTGTCGGCGTTGGCTGCATTGAGCACGCTGCCAATCAGCACGGGCACGAAGCAAAGACCGATGTTCTGCACCCAGAAGATGAGGCAGTAAGCACTGCCTAGCACTTTTTCGTCGATGATTTTGGGCACGCTGGGCCAGAGGGCGGCGGGCACGAGGGCAAACGAGATGCCGAGCAGCACGATGGTGGAGTAGGCAATGAGGTGGCTGTGCGTGGCAGGCAGCACGAAGGCAAACACGAGGTGGCAGGCAATGAGCAGAAGCGCACCGCACATGAGCATCGTAGCGCCCTTGCCCTTGTGGTCGAGGAACGAACCTAGGAACGGCGTGATTACTGCCGCGCCGATGGGGAACCAGCGGAAGATGTTGGAGGCCTCGATGTCGGAAATGCCTTCAAGGTTGCATTGCAGCATGTTGGCGCCGTAGCGCTGGAAGGGGAAGATGGCGGAATAATAGAGCACGCAGAGCAAAGCCACCACCCAGAAGATGCGGCTGGTGAGGATGTTCTTCAAATCGGAGGCCTTAAACTCTTCTTCATTCTCACCGGCCTCGCCTGCTCCGACCTGCTTGTCGAGCTTGCGGTCCATGATGCAGAACACGCTGTACGTTATCAGTCCGATGAAGAGCAGGGCGGTGCAAAAACCTACGGAAGCGGACACCGAGCCGAACTTCTCGGCGATAATGGGCGAAATGGAGAAGATGGCGAACACGCCGACGCGGGCAATGGCCATTTCCAGACCCATAGCGAGGGCCATTTCCTTGCCTTTGAACCATTTGGCTATGGCTTTCGACACGGTGGTGCCTGCCATTTCGCAGCCGCAACCGAAAATCATGAAGCCGAAGGCTGCAAGTTTTGCACTGGCGGGCATGCTCACCCACCAAGAACCGAGCCATGCTTCCAACCCCGTGCCTTTGAACGCCTCGCTAATGGCATAATACTTGATGCACGCGCCGATGAACATCATCGAAGCGGACAGCTCGCCGGTGAAACGGATGCCGCACTTGTCGAGGATAATGCCAGCCACGATGAGAAAGCCGAACACGTTGACAATGTACTCGCTCGCTGCATACGTGCCGAACACATCGGGCGTCCAGCCGTATTGGTTCTCTACGAGCGACTGCAAGGGCGACATCATGTCGACGAACATGTAGCCGAAAAACATCATTGAGGCTACAAGGACAAGGGCCGTCCAACGCGCGGCGGCACTGTCGTTGAGTTTTCTTTGGATTAATTCTGTCATTGTTTTATTATTATATATTGATATAGTGATTGCGAAAAGTAGGGGCGTTTTGCAAAACGCCCGCCGAGTTCTCCGAATGGCTTAATCAATCATACGATTAAATTCCGGGCGTTGTGCAAAACGCCCCTACCCGTGAGACCTTAGAGCATTTACGCCTATTTCAGCCATTTGTCCAGCCAGCGGAAGAAAGTGCGCTGCCAAAGCACGCCGTTTTGCGGCTTGAGCACCCAGTGATTCTCGTCGGGGAAGAGCAGCAACTGAGCCGGTACGCCGCGCAGGCGGGCTGCCGTAAACGCGCTTTCGGCCTGCGTGTACTCGATGCGGAAATCTTTTTGGCCGTGAATGCACAGAATAGGCGTGTCCCATTTATCCACGGAGCGATGCGGGGAATCCTCGAACCAGCTGCGCTGGCGGCCTTCGCGGTCACGCAGCCAAGGCGCATTGCGCAAGTCCCAATTGGGGAACCAAAGCTCTTCTGTTTCTACGTACTGCTGTTCCGTGTTGAAGATGCCGTCATGCGCGATGAAACATTTGAAACGCTTGTCGTGGTGTCCGGCGAGCCAGTAAACGCTGTAACCGCCGAAGCTTGCGCCCACTGCTCCGAGGCGTTCCCGGTCTACGTAGGGTTCGGTGGCGATGTCGTCGATGGCGGAAAGATAGTCCTTCATGCAAAGGCCGTTGTAGTCGCCGCTGATTTCTTCCAGCCATTCCATGCCGAAGCCGGGCAAGCCTCGGCGGTTCGGGGCTATCACAATGTAACCATTGGCTGCCATGATTTGGAAATTCCAACGGTAGCTCCAGAACTGGCTGACGGGCGACTGCGGGCCGCCCTCGCAGAAGAGGAGCACGGGGTATTTCTTAGCGGGGTCGAACTTGGGGGGATATACCACCCAGCAAAGTTCCTTTTGCCCGTCCACGGTCTCCACCCAGCGTTCCTTCACCTCACCGAAGGCAAGTTGGCGGTAAAAAGCCTCGTTCTCCTTGGTCAAAGCCTCTGCCACGATGTTTTTGCCGAGCGAAACGGTATAGATTTCGTCCGCACTGCTTATGCTGTGGCGCTTGGCAATAAGCTGCTTGCCATTGGGTGCAATGCCCACGAGGCTGTAATCGCACACCTCATCGGTAAGCTGCTTCACAGTGCCTTTGAGGTCGGTCACGTAGATATTGGTGCGCCCATACCAAACGCCGGTGAAGTAAATCTTCTGCGATTTCGCGTCCCAGCAAAATTCGTTCACGCCGCTTTGGAACGCCTCTGTCACGAATTGCTTCTTGCCCGTGGCAAGTTCCATGACACAGAGCCGCGTGCGGTCGCTCTCATACCCGTCGCGCTCCATGCTGAGCCACGATAGGTAGCGGCCGTCGGGCGAGAACTGCGGATTTTGGTCGTAGCCCACGAGCGCGTCTTTCTGATTGTTCACCTCTTGCTGCTCGAGGCTGCGCAGCGGGTCGCAGTCGGGGGCTTTCCAGCCCTCGGGCTTGCACACGTTGCGCGTGGTGCCGTCTTCGGTACTATATATAAATATGTCGCTGTCGGTGCTGATGGCGTAGTCGCGCCCGGTCTTTTTGCGGCAGGTATAGGCTATGGTTTTCGAATCGGGGCTCCACGCCAACTGCTCTATGCCACCGAAGGGCATCATCGGGCACTCAAACGGCTCGCCGGCGAGCAAATCCGTCTCCTGCCCTACTCTTTCGCCGTCAAACGCAGCCACGAAGGGGTGCGGCGCTGTGGTGACGTACGTGTCCCAGTGCTTATACATCAGGTCGTTGACGACCATGCCCGTTGCCTTGGGCAGGTCTTCGTCGTTTTGCTGAATAGCGGTATGCTGCGGCACTTCGTGGATAAGGATTACCTGCTTGCCGTCGTGCGAAAAGAGGAAGTCGATTACGTCTGTCTCGGAAAACGAGAGTTGCCTGCGACCGCTGCCGTCGAGATTCATTTCCCACACTTGGCTCTTGCCGTCGGCGGCAGCGAGATAGGCGATGCGCGTGCCGTTCTTGATGAAAACGGGACTGCTCTCGCTGCCTGCGCCCACGGTAAGCTGTTTGTCGGCGCGGGTCTCCATGTCGATCAGGTGAATGGTCGTATGGCTGCGGTTTTGCTTCACGCTATAATAGGTCACGGTATAGGCCAGCGTCTTGCCGTCGGGCGACTGTGCCACGCTGCCTATGCGCCCCATTGCCCAAAGGTTCTCGGGCGTCATCAGCTCCGTGCCGGGAGCGGGCTGCTGCTTGCCGATAATCGGCTCGTCCGCCGTTTGCGCGGCGGCGTTCATGCCGAGACCGGCGATAGTGAGTGCCATAAGAAATTTAAGGAAGTGCATGGTGTGTATGATTTTGCGCTCGTTATCTCCCGTTCCTTTTGCGCTGCTGCTCAAGCATTTCCTGCTGCTGCTTTTGCAGGGCTTCAAGGCGTGCGGCGAGGCCGGTGGGTTTCTTGTTGGGATTGTTCTTATTGGCCTTATAGTTCTCTTCGAGCTTAGCGAGGAGCTTGGCATCGTCGGTCGTTTTGCGCAGGTACCACATGGTGAGCGCGGAGAAGAGGAGCGAGATGAAATAGTAGTAGTTAAGGCCGGCCGAGTACTTGTTGAACATGAAGAAGAAGAACAAGGGCATGAGCATCATCATCCACTGCATGAGCTTCATCTGCTGCGCCTGTTCGCCCGACATAGTCTCTTTCTGCTGGCGCATCATCAGATAGCTGTACAGCAGGTTGCAGGCGCAGAAGAGGAGGCAGAAGAGGCTGAGGTGGTTGCCCAGACCCCAAATCTCGAAGTTCCACGAAATCAAGTCGTCGTAGGTGCTGAGGTCGTCCGCCCACAGGAAACTCTGCTGGCGCAGTTCGATGGCGTTGGGCACGAAGTTGAACATTGCGATCCAGATAGGCATCTGTATGAGCATCGGCAGGCAGCCGCCCATAGGGCTTACGCCATACTGCGAGTAGAGCGTCATGATTTCTTGCTGGCGCTTCATGGCGTCTTCCTGCTTGGGGTATTTCTTGCTGATTTCGTCGACTTTCGGTTTCAGCACGCGCATCTTGGCGCTGCTCATATAGCTCTTGCGGGTGGGGGCGTACACGATGACGCGCAGGAGGAGCGTGATGAGCAGGAGCACGATGCCCATGGGCAGGTTCATGCGGGTGAAGAAATCGAAGACGTAGAGCGTGAAGTAGCGGTTGATCCATTTGAAGAGCGGCCAGCCGAGATACACGAGGTCTTGCAACTCATACTCTTCCGCCGTGATGCGGAAGTCGTCCATCGACTGCAAGAGGCGGTAGTTGTTCGGGCCGAAATAATATTGGAAGTCTGTGGCCTTCGCGCCCGTGGGGTCAATGGTCGTCTCCATCTGCGCGGTGTAGGCTTTCAGGTAGCCCGACTTCTCGTCGAGCTGCTCGCTCTTGACCGCCACGTTCTTCATCGGCGCGGCAGCGATGAGCACCGAACTGAAATACTGGTTTTTGAAGGCAATCCAGTTGACGCCCGCCGTCACGCTCTCCTCCTCGGTTTGCTGCTCGGAGAGCTTTTCCACGTCGTTGTCGGTAGTTTTGTAGGTGAGCGTGGAATACATGTTTTCGAAATAGAAACCCTTTTCGTGGCGCGCCACGCGGTCGTGCCAGGCCATGTAGAGGGGTGCGCCGCCCGCCTTGCACAGGTTGCCCATGCCCGCCGTTTGCAGCGAGCAGTTAAGCAGGTAGTTGTCGGCGAGGAGCTTGTAAACGAGGCTGATGCGCTGCTCGCCCGTCTTCGAGGCAAGCGTGAGGGTGACGGTGGAGTCGGTCACGTTCTCGGGCGTAAAGCAATAATCTGCAAGGCGCATGTTGCGCTCTTTGGTTTCGAGCACGAGGTCGAGGCCGGCATCTTTCTCTGAGTAGAGCAAGAGCGGGTTTTCCTTGCCCTCGGCAAAGTCGCTGTAGCTTTTGTATTCGTTGAGTTTCACCTCTGCCACGGCTGCGCCCTTTGTGGAAATCTTGACGCTCACCTTATTGTTGCGGAGCGTGATGTATTCAGGCTTTTGGTCTGCCGTGTAGAAGCGGTCGGTGCTGTCGGGCAGCATGGCCGCCGCTGCCGTGGCGGGTGTGGGCGTTGCCGTTTGCTTGGGTTCTGCGGTCTGTTCAGGCGCAGGTTGCTGCACGGGCTGCTGCTGGGTGTTGTAGTAGCTGAAACCGATAAGCACTGCTGCCATCAGCACAAGCCCGATAATTGTGTTTTTATCCATTTATATAATATTAAATTAGTCTACATATACGTGTTTGTCCTCGAAGTTTATTTGACTACGAACAATATTTTGCACACAAAGTTTTTTGTGCCCACGAATCACACGAATCTACACGAATCGTTTTCAATGAACAAAATGGCGACCTGTTCGGTCGCACGAATCTCACTAATTCAATCTTATAGCAAGAAAGGCATTGCATTCGTGAAAATTCGTGCGACCGAACAGGTCGCCATTTAAAACGCAAAGCACAAGATTCGTGTAGATTCGTGAGATTCGTGGGCAAAAAATATATTTTCCGTGGGCAATTAAAACCTCGTGGCCCCTACTACTCGTCTACTATATCTTATTTCTCATTATCCTTATGCGCCGCAATCGCCGCCTTCACGAAGTCGAGGAAGAGGGGGTGCGGGTGGAGCACGGTGCTGGAATATTCGGGGTGGAACTGCGTACCGATATACCAGCGCAGGTTGGGTATTTCCACGATTTCCACGAGTTCTGTGTCGGGGTTAGTGCCGACGCACTGCATGCCGGCCTGCTCGTACTGGGCACGGTAGTCGTTGTTGAACTCGTAGCGGTGGCGGTGGCGTTCGCGAATGACGTCCTTGCCGTAGATTTCGCGCACGCGGCTTCCTTCTTTCAGGGCACATTCGTAACCGCCGAGGCGCATCGTGCCGCCCATGTTCGTGATGTTCTTCTGGTCCTCCATGATGTCGATCACGTTGTGGGTGGTCTTGGAATCCATCTCCACGCTGTTAGCATCGGCAAAGCCGAGCACGTTTCGCCCGAACTCGATGACCATCATCTGCATACCGAGGCAGATGCCGAAGGTAGGCACGTTGTGCTCGCGGCAATAGCGGGCGGCGATGAGCTTGCCCTCGATACCGCGCTGTCCGAAGCCTGGGCACACCACGATGCCGTCCATTGCCTTAATCTCGTCGGCCACGTTTTCGGCGGTGAGGTGCTCGCTGTTGATGAAATGGCACTTCACCTTGCGGTCGTTGTAAGTGCCTGCCTGCGAGAGCGACTCGAGGATACTCTTGTAAGCATCCTGCAAGTCGTACTTGCCCACGAGGCCGATGTTGATGACCTTCGTGGCCTTGTGGCGGCGGTCAAGGAAGTTGCGCCACGGGCCCAGTCCCGGCGTTTCGCCTACGGGCATGTCGAGCTTGCGCAAAATCGTTGCGTCCAGCTGCTGCTCCTGCATGCGGAGGGGCACCTCATAAATCGTTGGCTGGTCGATGCTCTGCACCACTGCGTCGGGCGACACGTTACAAAAGTTGGCCACCTTCTTGCGCAGGCCGGCAGAGAGTTCGTGCTCGGTGCGGAGCACGAGGATGTCGGGCTGAATGCCGAGGCTTTGCAACTCCTTGACGGAGTGCTGCGTGGGCTTCGTTTTCAGTTCGCCGGCGGCTGAGAGATAGGGCACGTAAGTGAGGTGTACGCACACGGCATTTCTGCCCAGTTCCCATTTAAGCTGGCGAATGGCCTCGAGGAAGGGCAGGCTTTCGATGTCGCCCACCGTGCCGCCGATTTCCGTAATCACAAAGTCGTAGTGGTTTTTCTTGCCGAGATAGAGCATATCGCGCTTGATCTCGTCGGTGATGTGGGGAATCACCTGAATGGTCTTGCCGAGGTAGTCGCCGCGACGTTCCTTCTCGATGACGCTCTGGTAGATGCGCCCCGTTGTGACGTTGTTGTTGCGCGTAGTCTGAATGCCCGTAAAGCGTTCGTAGTGACCGAGGTCGAGGTCGGTTTCTTGCCCGTCGTCGGTAACGTAGCACTCGCCGTGCTCGTAAGGGTTAAGCGTCCCCGGGTCGATATTGATATAGGGGTCGAACTTTTGAATGGTAATGTTGAAACCTCTGGCTTGCAGCAGTTTGCCGATAGACGATGAGATAATTCCTTTACCGAGCGAGGAAGCGACGCCCCCCGTAACGAAGATGTACTTAGTTTCAGCCACGATACTAATTTAATTTAAGATGATAATACTTTACGTGTTGCAAATTTACTATTTTCTTAGCAGAAACGCCAAGTTTTGCCTTAGTTTTGTAGCAGTATAAAGCGGGGCGACATTATCAAAGTTGCCGAGCTCAGCCGAAAACCTGTAAATAACGCCGCCGGCATTTCGACTCCCCGCCCACGGATTTCTGAAAAAGCAGCAAGAGGCGAGGCGTTGAAACCGCTCAGGGAAATCCGCTGCGCGAGGACGGGGCGCATTTGCAAAAGTTTGTAAACGCTTCATCTTTTTCTGCGCAGAGCGTGATTTTCCCGTTTGCATTTTTTACGCTTCCACCTTCTCGGAAATTTTGAAAGTTTAGGAAAATATAACACTGACGGACTTGCGAAAAATTTTGAGGCGGAAAAGAAATTCGATTTCGTAAGTCCGTTGCAACTATCTTATATGAGCGTGAATATTATCTTATAAGATAATTCTTACGATCTCGGAGATAATTTTCACGAGCTTGCTGATAATTTTTATTTTCTTGCTGATAGTCGCGGGCACTAAAAAAGCAGGAAGAGCGCGTCGCTGCGCTCTTCCTGCTTGCAAGGCAAATTTAGCGATTTATTCCCGTTGCGCCAAATCTGAAAAAGTGTGCAAGAGTTTTAATCAGGTTAAAATGGCATATTACTCAGACACCTCCAGTTCCAGCCCGTCGTAAGCGAGATGTACGTGCGCGGGGAGGCAGCGCTCCGCCTCGACGTGGCATTCCATATCGTGGCACATATGTATGAGATAGGTTTCACGCGCCTGCAAGTTGTGGGCAAGGGCGCAGGCCTCCTCCACGGTTTCGTGGCTATGGTGCGGCTTGTGGCGCAAGGCACCAAGCACGAGGACGCTCGCACCGCTGGCATAAGGCTCTGCTTCGGGCGGCAGGGTGGAGATGTCCGTGATATACACCAGTCCGCCGATGCGGAAACCGAGTATGGGCAGTTTGCCGTGCATCACGGGCAGGGGCAGCACCTCCGTACCCGCAATGCGGCAGGGCTGCAAGGGGTGCAGCGTGTGCAGTTCGAGGTTGGGGACGCCGGGATATTTGTTTTCCACGAAACTATATGGTATACGCCGCTTGATGTCGTCGGTGCAATCGCCGTCGGCATAGATTTGCACGGCATCGGGCCACCCGAAGGGCCGCAGGTCGTCGATGCCGCCCACGTGGTCGTAATGCTTATGCGTGAGCAGCACGGCGTCGGGGCGCACGGCGCAGGGGAGGCGCAGCATCTGCTCCCGAAAGTCGGGGCCGCAGTCGATGAGGATCGTGCCGCCCTCGGAGGTTTCTATCAATGCAGAGGCGCGCAGCCGCTTGTCGCGCGGGTCGGTGCTGGTGCATACGGGGCAGTCGCAGCCTATGACGGGAATGCCGCAGCTTGTGCCGCTGCCTAATATCTTAAGTTTGAGCATGGTGGTGGCGTTAATAATGATTTTTCCTCTGCTTTTGCATCTATCTCACTCCACAAAGTTTGCCTCGGGTGTAATCTCTATTCCAAACTTTGCCTGCACGTCGGCAGCGATAGTATGTGCAAGGTTGTAGACCTCGCGGCCCGTTGCGCCGCCGGCGTTAATCAGCACCAGTGCCTGCTTGTCGTAAACACCGACGCGCCCCACAGTGCGCCCTTTCCAGCCGCATTGCTCTATCATCCAGCCGGCAGGAATCTTGACGCCGCCGGGCGCATCGTAGTGCGGCATGTCGGGATAGTGCTGCTGCAAAGCCTCGAACTGCGGGCGCGGCACTACCGGATTCATAAAGAAAGAACCCGCGCTGCCCACTTCAGACGGCTCGGGCAACTTGCTGCGGCGGATATCTATTATAATATTGCGTAGTTCGCGGGCGGTGAGTGCAGGCAAGTCTATGCCGCGACGCTCCACCTCGCGCTCTATTGCGCCGTAGCCGATGCTCGGCGTGAACGAGGGCTGCAGGCGCAGCGTGACGCGGGTCACGATATATTGCCCCCGAGCCGCACCCTTGAAGATGCTTTGGCGATAGCCGTAGGCGCATTGCTCTTTAAGAAACACGACGCGCGCGCCATCGCTGATACGCAGCGTTTCCACGCGCTCGATAATGTCGGCAACCTCTGCTCCGTACGCGCCAATGTTCTGTACCGCCGCCGCACCCGTTTCGCCGGGAATGTACGACAGGTTTTCTGCGCCGTAATATCCGTGCTCCACGAGATAGTACACGGCCTCGTCCCACACCTCGCCCGCACCGATGCGCACCCGCAGGCTGCCGTCGGCAGCGGGAGCGAGCGGCGAGAAGCCTTTGATGCGGGAATGGAGCACAAGGCCGTCATAGTCGCCCACAAACACAAGGTTGCTGCCGCCGCCGATGTGGAAAAACTTGGTGCGGCGCAACTCGGGCAAGAGGGCAAGGAGGTCGTCCTCCGTGTCGTATTCCACAAATTCTCGGCAACGGGCGTCGATGCCGAAAGTATTATGATGAAGCAGGGAAAAGTCTGGGGTTCGGGTAATCATTTTCGAGTAAACGAGTAAACAAGTAAACGAGTAGACGAGGAAGATCAGTTTTCAAGTTTCGTGAGCATCCACGCTCCATTCTGCTTGTGGAACGTGAGGTTGCAACCCATGCCGCCGGAGGGGCTGCAAAGCATGAGGATACGCTTGGTGGAGGAGCGGTAACTCTGTCCGTAGTTGATGTTTGTCATCACTTCGGTGGGCAGGTCAGGGCGATAGTCGGGCCATTGCTCCACGT
Source organism: Bacteroidales bacterium (assembly GCA_022784065.1). Classification (GTDB taxonomy): domain Bacteria; phylum Bacteroidota; class Bacteroidia; order Bacteroidales; family Bacteroidaceae; genus Alloprevotella. The sequence goes on from JALFUO010000037.1 coordinate 13,228, forward strand.
CGAGCAGGCCTTCTATGTCTTCGAAATTATCGTAATCGTAGGTTTTGAAGGCAAAGGGGTTTTCAATGTGCTCGATCTGATAGTCCTCGTTGTTGACGAAGCGGGCGTAGAAATGATAGAAATCGCTGTTTTCGTTCTTGTCAAAGCGATGCGAATTGATTTCGGTAAGCATCCATTGCCCCTGCTCTTTGTCGAAAACATATTGTTTGACCGTGCCCTTCGTGAGATACACCCACTCCACGACCACGTGGTTCAAATCGGTGCGCTTAGGGTCGTTGAGCGACCGCTCGCTGTCGAAAATAATCGTGTAAGTATCGTTGCGCGAATAGATCGGGTCGTACTTCCAGTCTTTCTCCATCACAGAAGAGGCAACCCCTTGTTTCACAACATTAAGCGGAAATTTAATACGTTCGCGCTGGAAGGCCTTGTTCTTCATAAAGACAAAGATGAAATCATCAAACAGCCCGTCGGCCTTTTTAGAGGGCGCAACCGTTACGGAATCGGCCTTTGGCTCCGTTGCAACCGTGTCGGCAATCACGCTGTCGGCAAGCGTTTCTTCGGCAGGCTGCTGCCCCTTGCGCGTGCACGAAAAAGAAAACAGGGCGCACGCCATCATTAAAAACAAAAACCGTTTCATCTTTATCGTCTTCTGTAAAACGCGGCAAAAATAACGCTTTTCCACGTAAGAAAATAGGTATTTGCAAAGAAATATTTAACTTTGCGCTTGTTTTTGAGGCTTTGCCTTACATATTATATATATAGAACACCATGACAGAAAGAATCAATGCCCTGCTCACTGAGGTGGAAAGCCTCGCCGCAGCCGACGAAAAAGAACTTGAAGCACTGCGTATCAAATATTTAGGAAAGAAAGGCCTGCTCAACGACCTCATGGCCGACTTCCGCAACGTGCCGGCAGAGCAGAAGCGCGAGACGGGACAGAAAATCAATGCCCTCAAAACCGCGCTCCAAGACAAGCTCAACGCCCTGCGCCAGTCGCTCGCCACGAAAGAGGACTCCCACGACGACCTCGACCTCACGCGCACGCCCTACCCCATTCAGCTCGGCACGCGTCACCCGCTCTCGATCGTTAAAAACGAAATCATCGACATCTTCTCGCGCCTCGGTTTCTCTATGGCCGACGGGCCGGAGGTGGAAGACGACTGGCACGTGTTCTCTTCCATGAACTTTGCCGAAGACCACCCGGCACGCGACATGCAGGACACGTTCTTCGTGGAGCAACACCCCGACATCGTGCTGCGCACCCATACGAGCAGCGTGCAGAGCCGCGTGATGGAACACACGCAGCCGCCTATCCGCGTGATTTGCCCGGGCCGCGTGTACCGCAACGAGGCAATCTCTGCCCGCGCGCACTGCTTCTTCCATCAGGTGGAAGGGCTTTATATCGACGAAGACGTGTCGTTCACCGACCTCAAGCAGGTGCTCCTCACCTTCGCCCGCGAAATGTTTGGCCCCGACACCAAAATCCGCCTTCGCCCCTCCTACTTCCCCTTCACCGAACCCTCGGCTGAAATGGACATCTCCTGCAACATCTGCGGCGGCACGGGCTGCGCCTTCTGCAAGCAGACGGGCTGGGTGGAAATCCTCGGCTGCGGTATGGTAGACCCCAACGTGCTCGAGGCAAACGGAATCGACAGCAAGAAATACAAGGGCTACGCCTTCGGTATGGGCGTTGAGCGCATCACGAATCTGAAATATCAGGTGAAAGACCTGCGCCTCTTCTCCGAAAACGACGTGCGCTTCCTCGACGAGTTTGTTTCTGCAAATTGATAGACTTGTTTAATCGTCTACTTGTTTACTCGACGGGCGTTTTACAAAGTTAGTGCAAGGCGAGTGCAATAGAGCTTGCTCTAATTGCCGAGCCGCAGCCTAACTTATTAAAAACGCCCCTACTTGTTTCCTAACCCATGATTTCCACAATCTACGACAGCGTATTTGAATTTCTCTTCGCCCACGGCCTCAGCCTCGCGGCTTCGCTGCGCTTAGCCTTTGCCGCCACGCTGCTGTCCGTCTGCCTGCTATCGTGGATTGTGGGGCTCGTGTTGCACTACGTCGTCGCGCCGCCCATCGGCAAGTTAGTAAAAAAGACGAAGGTGCATTGGGACGACTATATCCTTTCGCCCACAATGTTGCGAGCGATGTGCAACATCGTGCCCGGCGTAATCTTCTATAATCTCTTTCCCCTTTGTTTCGCCACGGCGGGCAGAGCGACTACTTCCACGCTCTACGTCATTTTCGACCGCGGCACCTCCGTCTTCATCACGCTCACCGTGATGTGGCTGCTCACGACGTTTGTAAAAAACCTCGGGCGCGTGGCCGAGGAACTTATGCAAAAGCACCACCTGCTCGGCATTCTCCAATTTGCCCGCGTTATCATTTACAGCCTCTGCGGCATCACGGCCATAGCCCTCGCCTTCGGGCGCAACCCGCTGACTGTATTGGTAAGTCTCGGCGCGGCCGCTACGGTGCTCATGCTCGTTTTCAAAGACACAATCCTCGGACTTGTATCAGGCATACAGCTCTCTGCCAACCAAATGCTCAAAGTGGGCGACTGGGTGACGATTGAAAAGCTCGGCATCGACGGCACCGTGGAAGAAATATCGCTCACCACGGTCAAAGTGCGCAATTTCGACAAATCCGTCTCCACCGTGCCGCCTTACACGCTCGTGAGCGACTGCTTCAAGAACTGGGACACAATGCAAAACCTCGGCAGCCGCCGTTTCAAGAAGACGCTTTACATCGATGCCAACACCGTGCGCCTGCTCACCAAGCAGGAACTCGCCGACAAGAAGTTCCTGCCTTATCTCACCTCCGACGAGCGCAAGGGAGGCAACATGGTAAACCTCACGCTGTTCCGCCATTACGTGGAAAAGACGTTGCACAACCGCAAAGACGTGAATACGAACGACTGGATACTCACGCGCATACCGAACATCGAAGCCGGGCGCGGCGTGCCAGTGGAAATATGGTTTTATTTCCGCGAAACGGATTTTGAGAAATTCGAAGAACTTTCGGCGCAAGCCTTGGAGCAGTTCATGGCTGCCTTGCCCCTCTTCGGCCTCCGCCAGTTCCAGCTGCCAACCGGCAGCATGTAGCACCTCAGGCATTGCACGCGCCTATCTGCTAAGCAAAAGCACAAAAAACGCGCTTATCTGCGCAAAAAAGCAATATAAAAGTTTGGCAGATTTTGCCGATACCGCTAATTTTGCAAAAGCAAAACCCTTATTTTATAATTATAAAAGACATGGAATACTCACACGAAGTAAAGAACATGTGTTGCGTGGCCAAAGGCCCCAATCATGGTCCCGCTCCCATTCCCGAAGAGGGCAAGTGGGTGCAAGCCAAAGAAATCAAGGACATCTCCGGCCTGACACACGGTGTGGGTTGGTGCGCACCCCAGCAGGGCGCGTGCAAGCTCACGCTCAACGTTAAGGAAGGCGTTATCGAAGAATGCCTCGTTGAAACCATCGGCTGCTCGGGCATGACCCACTCCGCCGCCATGGCCAGCGAAATCCTTCCCGGCAAGACCATTCTCGAAGCCCTCAACACCGACCTCGTTTGCGACGCCATCAACACGGCTATGCGCGAACTCTTCCTGCAAATCGTTTACGGACGCACGCAGAGCGCATTCTCCGAAGGCGGCCTCGTGATCGGCGCAGGTCTCGAAGACCTCGGCAAAGGCCTCGTTTCGCAGTGCGGCACGCTTTATGGCACGAAGGTTAAAGGCACCCGCTACCTCCAGCTCACCGAAGGCTACATCACCAAGATGTATCTCGACAAGGACGACCAGGTTTGCGGCTACGAGTTCGTTCACATGGGCAAGTTCATGGATGCCGTCAAGAAAGGCGTACCCGCCGACGAAGCCCTCAAGAGCGTTACCGGCACCTACGGCCGTACCAAGGAAGAGGACGGCGCAGTTAAATCAATCGACCCACGTAAAGACTAATTTAGGAGGACTGCAATTATGATTAGAGAAGTAAAATTTGAGTCACAAGACCGTCGTATCAAGCAGATTCTCGCTTGTCTTAACGCACACGGCATCGCTTCTATCGAAGAAGCCAACGAAATCTGCGAAGCCGCAGGCCTCGATCCTTATCAGACCTGTGAGGAAACGCAGATGATTTGCTTTGAAAATGCTAAATGGGCATACGTCGTCGGTACTGCCATTGCTCTCAAAGAGAAGGCAAAAGACGCTGTTCAGGCTGCCGAATACATCGGCGAGGGCCTGCAGGCTTTCTGCATCCCCGGTTCCGTTGCCGACGACCGTAAGGTAGGTATCGGCCACGGCAAGCTCGCAGCCCGCCTGCTCTCTCCCGAAACCAAGTGCTTCGCTTTCCTCGCCGGCCACGAGAGCTTCGCAGCTGCCGAAGGCGCTATCAAGATTGCACAGATGGCCAACAAGTCAAGACCCGCCGACAAGCCCCTGCGCTGCATCCTCAACGGTCTCGGCAAGGACGCTGCCATGATTATCAGCCGCATCAACGGTTTCACGTACGTGCAGACCAAGTTCGACTATTTCACGGGCGAACTCAGCATCGTGAAGAAAACTCCTTACAGCAACGGTCCCCGCGCTGCCGTTAACTGCTACGGCGCAGACGACGTTCGCGAAGGCGTAGCTATCATGTGGCACGAAGATGTAGACGTATCCATCACGGGTAACTCTACCAACCCCACCCGTTTCCAGCACCCCGTTGCCGGTACTTACAAGAAGGAGCGCGTGCTTCAGGGCAAGCCTTACTTCAGCGTAGCATCTGGCGGCGGCACGGGCCGTACGCTCCACCCCGACAACATGGCTGCCGGTCCCGCTTCTTACGGCATGACCGACACGCTTGGCCGCATGCACTCTGACGCTCAGTTTGCCGGTTCTTCTTCTGTTCCCGCGCACGTTGAGATGATGGGCTTCCTCGGTATCGGCAACAACCCCATGGTAGGTTGCTCCGTGGCTTGCGCCGTTAACGTGGACCTCGCGCTTAACAAGAAGTAATAACTGACTTTCAGTAAATTACATCATAAAAGAAATCTCCTGTAATCGTAATGGTTGCAGGAGATTTTTGTGTTTATACGGTCTTAGAATATGATTGCCGTCGTTGTGTTAATGAGACTAAATGACGGTTTTCCTTCTTTCATTTTCTGGAGTAGCAAAAGTACAAGAATTCCCTGTTTTGTAGTGAAATTGCAGCCACTTTGCAGCCACTTTTGATTGTTTTGGAAATGTGGCTGCAATTTTCAAGTAATCAGTTGTGGGTTAGAGCGATACGCCTTACACAAACAAACAACAAACAATGGAAAAACATTGTACTACTGTTTACTTCCTATTAAAAAAGACAAGGAAGGACAAAAATGGCGATTCTCCTATCGATGCTTGGATAGCAGTAAATGGTGAACGAACCTCTTATTCCACAGGCAAAAAGGTCAAAGTGTCAGAGTGGGATGAAAAGAAACAGCTTGTAAAAGGATCGTCAGATAAGGCAAAACTTATCAACTCCTATCAAGCGATTCGAGAGAACCAGAGACGCTTTTCTTTTTGGATGTTTTACAGGTCTTGCATACATAGATATCAAGACACTCCGCAAAGAACACTTCGAAACAGACGAAGAAGGTCGTATCTGGATTAAAAAGAAAAGAGTCAAGACTGGCGTTCTCTCTCGCATCCCTCTCCTACCTATGGCGAAGTTGCTGCTGGAAAAGTACAAAGATTGGGAAGGTGATATGGTTATGCCTATTCATACCAAAAATCTGCAAGAGGAAGTTGACAGATATTATAACCGTATTTAAATCTAAGGGGGTATGCAATAACGGCTATACATTCAGAGAGATTCCAAAACTATTCTAAGATAAAGAGGAAAGACTTTTGTGTCCTTCCTCTTTTTTGTCTATATTGACTTCAGGTGGCGTCTATAAATTAGTTATCACATAGGTTTACCATAACCCACATCTTACTTGGGAACATTACTTCACGATAACCCTCTTTCCATTGCATATATAAATACCTCCAGGCAGTGACGAAGCACTTTTTGCCGAAACCTTTCGTCCACCGACATCGTAGATGCTACCTGCCGACGATTTGCCGGCACCGGGAATGGAGATGGACGTTGGAACATTACTGCCGGAAAGAAGAAAGCCGCCACCACCCTCCGGCGTAAGGCACGAAAGCGTGTATGCCGCACCGCCTATTTCCTCAATGCGTATTATACCTGCACGCACGGAACGAACTGCAGTGGAAAAATCCACGTCAAGATTATCTATCTTCAAGTCAGGCATCTCAACCACACATTCGCCATCAAGGGCCGGAACGGAGGCCGCAAGGATGTGGTTGAATGTTTTTCCATAATCAGTCGAGAGCGTTATCCT
>JALFUO010000010.1 GCA_022784065.1 Bacteroidales bacterium
GGAAGGCTCGCCAAATCGTAAGTCTCATCGGTCACGTAGCCCGCTACGCTCCCTCTTCAACCGACGACAAGCCGAGAGCAATATCAAGCTTGCCTTGAATATTGCCGAGGCGCGAAGGAGGAAGGCGAAAGCCAACTTACATTTATCCTCGAAAATAAATCCAAAATCTGCCAAAGCGAATTTATAGAACCCACCTTAAGGCAGTCAATCTGCCACAAACAATTCTTCTGGATACACGATATTTACCAACGACAAGGCATTGGCGGGCACCGACTCGCCTGCCGCGCAGCGGTCTTTCTGCGCGATGATTTCGGCAAAGCCCTCTTCGGAAATGCGGCCGCGCCCCACGTCGATGAGCGTGCCGACAACCGCGCGCACCATGTTACGCAGGAAGCGGTCGGCCGTGATTTCAAACCGCCACAGCCCCGGTTCCGTTTCTTCCCATCGCGCCTGCGTCACGCGGCAAATATTCGTCTTTGCGTCCGTATGCAGTTTGCTGAAACTCGTGAAGTCGCGCGTTTGCAACAGCAGAGCGGCGGCGCGGTTCATGCGCTCGAAGTCGAGGGGAAAGGGGAAGCGTGCGGCGTAATGGCGACGGAAAGGATTTTTCTCGGTATATATATAATAATGGTACGTGCGCGCGAGGGCACCGAAGCGGGCATGCGCCTCGGGGCGTACGGCGACTATGCGTTTCACGGCTATGTCGGGGGGCAGCAGGCGGTTAAGCTTGAACGCCGTCTGCCTGCAGTCGATAGGCTCTGGCGCGTCGAAATGCGCCGCCATATAGGCGGCGTGCACGCCGGCATCTGTGCGCCCCGCGCCCAGCGTTTCAATCTTGCTGCGGAGCAATAGCGAAAGCGCACGGTCGAGCTGCTCCTGCACGCTTGCGGCATTGGGCTGCGCCTGCCAGCCGTGGTAGTTCGTGCCGTCGTAGGCAAAGAAGATGAAATAGCGCATTGGAGGGGTGTATAATATGAAGAAAAAAGCAGAGGCTGCGCCTTTCTCGGCACAGCCTCTTATCATGATTTATCTGTCGTCAGACAAAAATGCAATTATGCCTCAGCCTGTTCTTCTGCGGGCGTTTCAGCGGGAGCTTCGGCTGCGGGAGCGGGAGCTTCTTCGCCTTCGGCAATCACGGTGAAAGGAATTTCCACGCTGATTTCCTTGTGGAGCTTCACAACGGCTGTGTAAGAACCTACTTCCTTCACGTCCTTAACGGCGATAATCTTGCGGTCGATTTCAAAGCCGCGCTTAGCCAGTTCTTCGGCGATGTGCAGGTTGTTCACAGAGCCGTAGATAGAGCCGCTCTTGCTTACCTTCGTAGCAATAACGATAGGTTCGATCGTGGCGAGCTTATCTGCAACGGCCTGAGCGTCGGCCTTGATTTTAGCAATCTTGTGGGCACGCTGCTTGAGTTCTTCGGCGAGCATTTTCTTGGCCGACTCCGAAGCGATGACAGCCTTGCCGGTGGGGATAAGATAGTTACGGCCGTAGCCCGACTTAACGTTTACGATATCGTCCTTGTATCCGAGGCCGATTACGTTTTCTTTGAGAATGAGTTCCATATATTCGTGTCCTCCTCTTTTATTATTTCGACATGTTATCGGTTACGAAGGGAAGCAGAGCCAAGTGGCGTGCGCGCTTAACGGCCTGTGCTACACGACGCTGATATTTCAGCGAAGTTCCCGTGATGCGGCGGGGCAGGATGCGGCCCTGCTCATTGAGGAACTTTTTGAGGAAATCGGGATCTTTGTAGTCGATATACTTGATACCGCTCTTCTTGAAGCGGCAGTATTTCTTTTTCTTCACGTCCACAGAGGGCGGGGTGAGATAACGGATTTCAGATTGTGCTTGTGCCATTGTTTAGTCCTCCTTCTTAAATTTGTTACGACGTTTTTCGGCGTATGCAGCTGCATACTTGTCAAGTTTCACGGTGATGTAGCGGATAATGCGCTCGTCGCGGCGATAGCCGGTTTCGAGTTTCGCTACCGTTTCAGGCGTGGCGTTGAACTCGATGAGTTCATAGAAGCCGGTGGACTTTTTCTGAATCGGGTAAGCCATCTTTTTCAGGCCCCAACTCTCTTCATTGACAATCTCTGCGCCCTGAGCGGTGAGAATGCCTTTGAACTTTTCGACCGTTTCCTTCATCTGTTGGTCAGACAAAACGGGAGTCATAATGAAAACGGTCTCGTACTTGTTCATCATACTCAGTGATAAATAGTTTGGGTTATTTTGCAAAATTGCGGCGCAAAGTTACTAACTTTCATATAAGCGGCAAAACAAAACCGCTCATTTTTTGCGATTTGCACGTAAGAAAAGCGCGAAAGCAAAGCCAGGGCGCTCTCTCATAATACAATTTTCACCGTCTGCACAGACTGCATTGACTATTTGCACAGAGCGTGAAAACTATCTGCCTGACAGTTTTTATTATCAGCAAGATAATTTTTCCTTTTTCCCTGATATTTTTTCCTGTCTGCGCAGAAAATTTTTGTTACAAAGTTTGTAACGGCCATTACAAAGTTTCTAACACATGTTACAAAGTTTGTAATACGTGTTACAAACTTTGTAACAAAAATTTTCTTGGGGATAATGAAAAATGTATGCGCAGAAAGAAAAAAATATCACGGAGATAATGAAAAATATCTCCGTGATAATCTGAAAGAACGTTTGTGCAAGGCGAACGCAGAGGCCAAGCTTGCTTGGACTATGCCGAGCCGCAGCCAAAGGTGCATGTATATGAACTTATAAGGCGGTCTGGGTGTGCAGGGGAGGAGGTCACTCTATCTTCTTGACGAGTTCGTAACCGCGCCGCACGATGTCGTTTTTCGTATTGAAGAGGCGCAGATACTCGCTGCGATCCCAGATGTCGTAGGCTATGAGGGTTTTGAGCGTGAAGCGGAGGTCTTCGATGGCCGATTTGCGCTCGGCATCGTCTTTGGGCTTCACGCCTTTCTTCTCGGCAGCAGCGAGCACCTCGGCGATGAGGTCGTCGGGCGTGACGAAATTCTTTTCGTAGTCCGAAAAAGCCTGGTAACGCTTGAGCACTTTCGCGCGGTTGCGGTCTACGTAACGCAGGGCATAGTCGTTGATGAGGTTGTGGCGGCGTATGGCGAGATAGTATTTTGAATAAGTGGCGGTGTCGAGCGGCACGAACTCATCGGGCATGATGCCTCCTCCGCCGTAAACGATGCGCCCTTTGGCGAGCGTGCGGTAAACCTTCGTCGAGTCGAGGTGTATGCTGTCGATGCAGGTGAGTTCGCCATGCTCGTAGCGTGCGTTGAGGTCGCTGTCGTAGTCTTCTTTCTTGCCTTTCTCGTAGGGCTTCTGGATGCAACGGCCGGAGGGCGTGTAGTAATGGCTCACGGTGAGGCGTATCATCGACCCGTCGGGCAGGTCGATGGGGCGTTGCACAAGTCCCTTGCCGAAGGTGCGGCGCCCTACGATGAGGCAGCGGTCGTGGTCCTGCAAGGCGCCGCTCACAATCTCGGCCGCCGAGGCGGAATATTCGTCCACGAGCACTACAAGCGGTTCCTTTGTCCACAGCCCGCCGCCTTTTGCGTCGAGCGTCATGCGCGGCGTGGAGCGTCCGTCGGTGTAGACAATGAGCGAACCGCCTTCAAGAAATTCTCCCGCCACGTCCTGCGTTGCCATGAGGTAGCCGCCGCCGTTTTGCTCGAGGTCGAGGATAAGGCGCTTCATGCCCTGCTCTTTCAACTCCTTGATTTTGGTGCGCAGCTCGCTACCCGTGGTTTGTCCGAAGCGGTCGATGCGGATATAGCCCACCTCTTCGTCCATCATGTACGCGCCCTCAATGGTATGCACGGGGATTTTGTCGCGCTTCACGGTGAAGTAGAGCACTTCGGGCACGCTGCGGCGCACGATGCCGAGGGTCACTTTCGTGTCTTTCGGCCCGCGCAGTTTCTTCATGATGTCGGTGCGATCCATCTTCACGCCGGCAATAGTGTCTTTGTCTACGAAGACGATGCGGTCGCCGGCAAGGATGCCCGCCCGCTCGCTCGGCCCTTTGGAAATGGTCTGTATCACGACGAGCGTGTCTTCCACCATGTTGAACTGCACGCCGATGCCCTCGAAACTGCCTTCGAGGGGTTCGTTGAGTTTTTTGGTCTCTTCGGGATTGGAATAGGAGGAATGCGGGTCGAGCTCTTTGAGCATTCCGCGAATGGCATCTTCTGCGAGTTTCTTTTGGTCTACGGTGTCCACGTAGAGCGAGGTGATGGCCGCCTGCGCCACTTGCAGTTTTTTGAGTTGCTCAAAGTCGATATCGTTGAGGCTTTGGGCAGATGCCGCCAGCGAGCAGAGGGCGGCTATGAGGAGCAATGCTATTTTTTTCATCTATACAATATTATATATATGTTAATGCGGCAGAAACTCCGACACGTCTTTGCCGAAGGCGAGCAGTTCGCGCACCACGCTCGACGACACGGCGGAATACTGCGGGTCGGTGAAGAGCAGCACGGTTTCCACGCCGGAGAGCGCCTTGTTCATCACGGCGATGTCGCGCTCGTATTCGAAATCCTTTACCGAGCGCAAGCCGCGCAGTATGAAATCCGCGCCTTCGCGGCGGGCAAGGTCAATGGTGAGGTCGGAATAGGCCACCACCTTGACGCGCGGTTCGCCAGCATAGAGCCGCGCGATGCTTTCCACGCGGCTGTCTGCCGTTTGCAGCGGCCGCTTGTGCTCGTTCACGCCCACACCGATAACGATGCGCTCGAACATGCCGAGCCCGCGTGCCACGATGTCGGCGTGCCCCACGGTGAAGGGGTCGAACGAACCGGGAAATATGGCGATTGAGTGCATAGGAATTTTTATTAATGCCTTTCGGCGATTACGGCGGGCGTTCTGCAGAACGCCCCTACTCTTCAACGGGGTCTTCTTCCACGACGAGATTGTCAATGATAAAGCCTTGGCGCTCCATGGTGTTCTTGCCCATGTAGTATTCGAGCAGTTCGGCCACCTTGTCGCTCTTGTGGAGCGTGACGGGCTCGAGCCTCATCTCTGGACCGATAAAGTGGGCAAACTCGGGGGGCGAGATTTCGCCGAGTCCTTTGAAGCGGGTGATTTCGGGGTCGGGGCCGAGCTTTTCAATGGCGGCGAGGCGTTCCTCCTCGCTGTAGCAGTAAATCGTTTCAAACTCCGAGCGTTCAGACTGCTGCGTCTTTTTCAGGATTGCCGCGCCGGCGGAGTCGGCCTTGATGGTGCGGGGCGCGGTGTCGGCGGCGGCGCGGGTTTTCTTCTTCTTGTTGCGCACGCGGAAGAGCGGCGTTTGCAGGATATACACGTGGCCCTTCTTGATGAGGTCGGGGAAGAATTGCAGGAAGAAGGTGATCATCAAGAGGCGTATGTGCATGCCGTCCACGTCGGCATCGGTAGCCACGATGACCTTGTTGTAGCGCAGCCCGTCGAGCCCGTCCTCAATGTTGAGCGCGGCTTGCAGGAGGTTGAACTCCTCATTTTCGTAGACCACTTTTTTCGTCAGCCCGAAGCAGTTGAGCGGCTTGCCGCGCAGCGAGAACACGGCCTGCGTGCCCACGTCGCGGCTTTTGGTGATAGAGCCGCTGGCGGAGTCGCCCTCGGTGATGAAGATGGCGGAGTCGAGGCGCGGGTCGCGCTCGTCGTCTTCCTCTTCCCCACCCTTGCGCTTGGTTTTGGGCGCGGGGTCGTTGAGGTGGATGCGGCAGTCGCGCAGCTTGCGGTTGTGGAGGTTGGCCTTCTTGGCGCGCTCGCGTGCCAGTTTCGTAACGCCGGCAATGGCCTTGCGCTCCGATTCGCTTTCCTGTATCTTCTGGCGGATTACTTCTGCCACGTCGAGGTGCTTGTGGAGGAAGTTGTCAACATTTTCCTTAATAAAATCGCCCACAAACTTATTCACGCTCACGCCCGAGAGGGGGAAGGGATTGCCGTTGCGGTCCTTGTCGGGCGCCATGGTGAGCGAGCCGAGTTTGATTTTCGTCTGGCTCTCAAACATAGGCTCTATCACGCGTATGGCGATTGCCGCTACGAGACCGTTGCGCACGTCCTGCACGTCGAAATTCTTGTCGAAATATTCCTTGATGGTGCGGGCGATATGCTCCTTGAAGGCGCTTTGGTGCGTGCCGCCCTGCGTGGTGTGCTGCCCGTTCACGAAGGAGTAGTATTCCTCGCCATACTGTGCCGTGTGGGTGAAGGCGATGTCTATGCCCTCGCCTTTGAGGTGCACGATGGGGTAAAGCCCGGGGGCGGTCATATTGTCGGAGAGCAGGTCTTCGAGGCCGTTGCGGCTGATGATGCGGCGGCCGTTGTGGTAGATGGCGAGCCCCGTGTTGAGGTAGGTGTAGTTGCGGAGCATCGTCTGCACAAACTCGCCGCGGAAGCGGAAGTCGCCGAAGAGTTCCGTGTCGGGCTCGAAATAGATGTACGTGCCGTTTTCCTCCTCCGTGTCTTCGTACACGTCGCTCACGAGCACGCCGCACTCAAAGGTAGCTTCGTGCATCTTGCCGTCGCGGTGAGAGCGGGCGATGAACTTGCGGCTCAGGGCGTTCACGGCTTTCAGGCCCACGCCGTTCAGGCCTACGCTGGCGGTGAATACGGAGGTGTCGTACTTCGCGCCCGTGTTGAGTTTCGACACGGCGTCGACGAGGCTGCCCAAGGGAATGCCGCGCCCGTAGTCGCGGATAGAGGCCGACTTGCTCTCCTCCACGTTCACCTCGATGCGCTTGCCGAAGCCTTCGTTGAACTCGTCGATGCTGTTGTCGATGCTTTCTTTCAGGAGCACGTAGATACCGTCCTCGGCGTGCGAGCCGTCGCCGAGACGACCGATATACATACCGGGGCGCGTGCGGATATGGTCGGTATCTTCAAGATGCCTGATTTTACTTTCGTCGTAAATTACGGGATTGGGCATGGGATTTGGAATGAACTATTTATAGTTACGAGTAGACGAGTAAACGAGACTGAATGTTTTGCTAATTAGGTTTTATATGAGAAACTTGTCTTGTTTCTTTGAGATTTTCGGCTGCGCTCGGCAATTAAAGTAAACTTATTGCACTCGCTTGCACGAAAATTTCCTCGTATACTCGTTTACTTGTTTACTATATCCTTTATTTATATGTCTTTCCTATAGCACCTTCTGCGCTTGTGCTGTTCGGTCTTGAAATATTGCCATTGGCTCTGCACCTTGTCGTTTTGCTCCAATTCCGGGTTGCTCTCGGCGTAAACGAAGCCGAGTTGCTTGTAAATGGGAATGAGGTCGGTGAAGAGCAGGGCGTTCACGCCCTTGCCCTGATAGTCGGGGCGCACCGCCACGAGCAGCAAGTCGAGGGCTTCGGGGCGTTTCCAGAAGAGGGCTTTCAGCAAATGCCACCAGCCGAAAGGCAGCAGCTTGCCTTTGGCCTTTTGCAGGGCTTTCGAGAGCGAAGGCATCGAGATGCCCACCGCCACCAGCTCGCCCTCGTCGTTCTCCACAAGCGTCACCATACGCAGGTCGAGCACCGGCACGTACATCTTCACGTAAGCGTCGATTTGCTTCTGCGTCATGCGCGAAAAGCCGAAGAGCGGCTCGTAAGCATCGTTGATCAGTTCGAAAATCTTGTGCGTGATGCCCGAGGTGAGCGCCTCGTATTTGCTTTTGATTTTGCGAATGCGCAGGCCGTACTTTTGCGAAATGATATTGGCTATGCGTTGGTGCTTCTCAGGTATGCCGTCCGGGATATAGATTTTCATCTCCACCCAGTCGGTAGCCTTTTCGAAGCCGAGGCGTTCGATGTGCTTGGGGTAGTAAGGATAGTTGTAAATCGTGGCCATCGTGGAGAGCTGGTCGAAGCCCTCGATGAGCATTCCCTCGGCGTCCATATCGGTAAAGCCCAGCGGACCGGCAATCTCCGTCATGCCGCGCTCGCGCCCCCACGCAACGACCGTGTCGATAAGCGCACGGCTCACGCTTTCGTCGTCAATGAAGTCAATCCAGCCGAAGCGCACCTGCTTCTTGCCCCACCGCTCGTTGGCGCGGCGGTTGATGATGGCAGCCACGCGCCCCACGACCTTGCCGCCTTTGAAGGCAAGGAAATAGTCGGCCTCGCAAAACTCGAACGCCGCGTTCTTTTTCGGCGAAAACGTGCCGAGCATATCGTCGTAGAGGTCGGGCACGGAGTAGGGGCAGTCTTTATAAAATTCGTAGTTGAAGCGTATAAACGTCTTGAGTTCCTGTTTTGAAGAAACACGCTTAATGGTTACAGGTTCCATTGTCGAGAAATTATCAAAGCCCCCTTTGATATATCAAGAGAGCACTTTTGTTCAAGCTGCAAATTTAATTAAATATTTTGCAATATGCCGCTTTTCTGCGCAGACAGAGGCAAATTCTGGGAAATATCAACGTTTGTGCAAGGCGAGCGCAGAGGCCAAGATCGCTTGGACTATGCCGAGCCGCCGCCAAACGTCTGTTGAAAACGAACCTATCAGAAAGAGCAAAAAGGCAGGAGCGCAGGTGTAATTATCAAAAAAAAGCCCATTGCCAACCCGTGTCGACAATGGGCTTTCTAATATATATATAATGTGCAATCTGCTATGCCTCGTCGAAGAGGCTGTCGTCCACGTCGCCGCTATTCTCCTGGTCGTCCTTAGCAGCTTGGGAAAGCTCGCGCTCGAAGTCTTCGTTCGACTTTTCAACGACGGGCGTGGCGCTGAAGTCAATACCGTCTATATTGGAAATGTCCATGGAGGGGTCGGCAAGTTCGCCGGCTTCGCTGAACGATTTCTTAAACGCGCGGATTTCCTTTCCTTGCGCGCGCAGACGCTTGAGAAGGTCGACCATTTCGGTGGTGCAACGGCCGGTGAGCTGTCCGCCGATTTTGACATATTTGCCATACTTGATGGCGCTCAGGCCGAGGCTGGGCAGGGAGGTTGTATAGGTTGCGGTAAGGAGTGCGAGGTTGGCACTCGACACGGTTAGCTCGGTGCAGGTCTTGATGAGTTCCAAGGTTTGCTTGAGCGCAAGGTTCTTGCTGCGGATTGTGCCGTTCTCATCGACCACGGCGCGCTTCTCGGTTACGGTGCCGTCGGCGTTGGTGACGCGGATAGTGGCCACGTGATAGAAGGTTACGCTTTCGCCGATGTACTTAAGCTTGTTGATCATCGTGTCGCACGTGTTGATGTACTTGTCAATCGATGCGTTGCCGGTGGCTGCGGGCTTAGTGCCGCCGGGCCATACGATTTCTTTCTTTTCCTTCTTGTCTTTGTCGCCGCCCTTTTTCTTTTGAGCCATAGCGGGCATGGCTACTGCAAGTGCAAGGATGCACACGGAGATTTTGATAAAGTTCTTCATTTTGATGATTATTTATTTATAGGTACAAGGATATTATTTACCAATTCGTACATTGAGCGTTTGGTGGCGGTCGCCATAAATTGTCTGAACCTTCCGCTGGGGCTTGCCGGGCTTTCCTCCCTCGAAAATCAAGAAGCCATAGGTATCGGGCTTGAGTTCGATGTGGAAATTACCCTGCGCGTCGCAAACCGTTTCAGGCGCACCGGCGCCATTCATTTGTGAAGCGGACGCATAGACGCGACAGTTCGCCGCCGGCTCTTCCGTATATTTCTTTGCATCGACATACGTAACCTTTCCCTCAACGACGATTTTAAGGTCGTCCAGTTGCCGGCTATATTTATCAATATATTTCTTGAACCACTCGTCGCCCGTCGCGTCATGGAGCTGCTTCATATTGCTGATGGCGGTTTTATAGGCATTGCTTAAGAAAGAGTAGCGTGCCGACTGCCCCGTCTGCTTCTGGTGCTTGATGGAGTCGTTGAGCATCGACACCACGGTCTGCACGCGCTTCATAAGTTCTTTATACGTAGCCATCTGTCCCGCCATCTCTTCTGCCGATGCTTTTTCGCTGTCAGAGATACCCTTGGCCGCAGCGGCTTTCTTATAGAAATCTTCGGCGGTGGCGTATTTGCGGCTCTTAAAGGCGGTCAAGCCTTGGTTGAGCAGGTTTTGGTATTCGCTGCCAAACTCTTTCGTAGTGGTGGACACAACGGAATAGACGCGCTTCACTCGGGGACCGAAATCGGAAATGTCGAAAGCGAGCGTATTCGTGCCGTCGGCAGATACGGTGACCGTTGACAGGGCCTCGAAAGCGTCCTCGGCGGCTGCGGCGGCCTCTTTAAGCTGGTCGAGCTGCTGGAATTCTTCTTCTGTGGGAGTATAGTCGGCCGCGCTGCACTTGTCGTTAAGCTGTCCGTAAGCCGCCTGCTTCTGCTCCCAGTCGGTGCGCGCGGCAGTCAAGTCCTTTACGGGAATGACCACGCGGATCACGTTGATGGAGGCATCGCTGTCGAGCTTGTCGCGCGACACGGTGCATTTCAGAGCCTTGGGGCATTCCACGGATACGCCCGTGAGCGGCGTGCGAAACTCTATCATCGCGCCGGAGGCATCGGCATAGACTTCGCCGCGCGCGGAGATGTCCTCGAAGCGAATGGGATTTTCCACCGCCTCGACGCGATAGCCAAGGAACTTGTCTTTCACAAGGTTCTTCTTAAATTCCGTCTTTTGCGGGTCGCCCTTGCGCGAGCATATCACGTAGACTTCTTTCTGCTTGGAGATGTCTGCCAATACGTAATATTCGTAAACGCCGGCTTCCGCGCTCACGGGACCCTGCACCGTGAAGGGGGTCTTGGCTTTCGTGGAAAGGTCGATGATTAAGTCGTTGTGGGGCGACTGTATGAGCACTCCGCCCTTGCCTTGCAACTGGGCGGCATCTGCGCGATCGAGGCTGGCAAGACGCTTGTTGAAAAACGTTTCGCCGCTTTGCGCCGCCGCCGTGAGGCTGACAAAGAGCAGCACGAGGAATGATGTTATTCTATACATATATTATATATATATTGTGTACGGGTTACTACATGCTTCCGAGGGCTTCCTCGAAATCGCTGAGCGAGAAGATGTCTTCTTCTGCAAGTTTCGCGCCGCCTACCCATTCGGGCTGCCAAGTACGCACGTGGATAATGGGCGAGCCGTTTTCGGGGAACTCCCAAAGCAGGAACACGTAGCCCTCGTCGGAGTAGTTGGCGGAACGCCATTCCTGACGCAAGCGAACGCCGAAGAATTCCTTGCCGTTCTTGACAGTCTTGGTGATGCCGGCGCAGCCGCCCTTCTCGCCGTTCTCGCCGATGTTGCTAAACTTCACGTCGATCCACTTGTTGCGCTTGAAGCAAATGGCGAGGTTGTTTATATACTGCTGCTTGGTCTGCTTGGTGTAGCTCACCTTGCTCACGGGCTGCATATCGGTGCTGCGCGTGGTGACCACCTTACCCGTGATGATGAGTGCGTCGTCGCTGAACACCTGCTTCATAAAGGCGAGGTCCTTTGTGTTGTAGGCGGTGCGGAAGCGTTCCACGAATTGGAGGATTTGCATCTGCTGCTCCTTCGTTGCCGTCTCGCCGCAGTTTTCCATGCTTTCGGCAGTCTGCGCGTCGATGGCGAAGCGGAAATCGGTGATTTTGCCTTGGAGGTCAAACTCCACGACGGCTTCCTGATACACCTCCGTGCCGGGCTTCTCGGGATTCTTAATCATCAAGGGAATGTGGTTGACCTGCATGCAGCGGTTGCCCTCGAACACCCAAAGACGTTCCACCACCTCGCTGTCGTCCACGTAAAACTTCAGATTGGCCCAAAGCATCGTGAGCGACTCTATGGCAAACTGGTCCATGGGCAAGTCCTTGGTTTGCAGGGTGCGATCGGCGCTGCAAGCGGCATTGATTTCCGAAAGCACGATGCCGAGGTTTCGCTCTGCCGCCGTTATGCCGGCGGGACGGCTCATGCCCGTATCGGTGGTCAGCGTAACGGTGACGCCTTGCGCAAAGAGGCTCATGCAACTGGCGGCAAAAGCCAAGATGAGATGTATGAATTTCCTTTTCATATTTTTGAGTAGATTTTTTTACTGTTATTTCAAAGTAAATCCGATGGCGGCGCAGCCGGGATAGTTGGCGATTGCGTCGGGCAGGGCCGTAGCGGCATTGTAACGCTGTGCACCGGCGGTGAGCACGGCCTCAATAGTGCCTTGGCGGTTGTAAATCACGAGCAGGCAGTTGTCGGGGTCGGTCAGTTCCTTGTATTTGCCGTAAACGCCTACCTTGCCCTGCGCTTTAAGCTCTTTGATGCGCGTGCCGAACGCCTGAATGGTGGCGATGCCGGCCAGTTCCTTTACAAGCGGGCTGATTTCCACTGCCGGCGTTGCAGGCTGCGGGTCGGCAGCAGGCTGCTGCGCCTCGTCTTCTTTGGCCTCATCTTCTTTAAGAGGATTGACATCGAGCACACGGACGTTGTCGGCTGCGATGATGTCGGATTTCTTCACATAGAGGAAAGCACGCACCATATTGCCGCGTTGCAACTGATACTCTTCATAGTCGGCCTTTGCCTGCGCCACGATTACCTGCTTGGCGCCGCGCAGTTTCTTTTCCTGCGCCACCCATATATTTATATTATTGTATAGCTGTTCCTCGGCCGCGCTTTTTGCTTCTTCCGCCGTTTCGCGCGTAGTTTCGGCATAGATATAGTCGGGGCTTTTCTTAATTTCGTTCACCTTGCTTTTCAGTTCTGCCTGATTATCCTGCGCTCCGGCAGACAGGCAAGCCATCAGAATGAAGGTAAGGAAAAGGGATATGTGCTTTTTCATGGTCTATCTCGAAGGTGTAAGGTTAAGATTGGTTCTATAAATTCCCACCGTAAAAATTTGCAATAATGTTGGGTTGACGTTTTGTCATCTTTTGTTTTCTTTTCGGTCTAACCGACGAACGAGCGAGCGGAGAGCCGAGCTTGCTCGAGCTATTCCGAGCGAGGAGGAGGAAGGCTCGCCAAATCGTAAGTCTCATCGGTC
>JALFUO010000049.1 GCA_022784065.1 Bacteroidales bacterium
ATTAGTCGAGCCTTTCGGCGCACACGGCGGGCGTTTTGCAAAACGCCCCTACTCCGATAAGGCGAACGATAGCCCACACCGGACAAGCGGTTTTGAATGTTTTTGTATCATCCAACCAACAGTCATCCACTTTATTTTCTATAAAAATCTCATAACCCCTCCGAAAACTACACATTATGGATATAAATAAATTTCTCAGCCGAATCTTCGGCAACAAGTCCACACGCGACATGAAACTCATACAGCCGTGGGTGAACAAAGTGAAAGATGCCTCCGAAAGCATCGAAAAACTCTCCAACGACGGCCTGCGCGGCAAAACCAAGGAACTGCAACAGACCATTCAGGCCTCGGCCGACGACATCAAGGAAAAGATTGCCGCCCTCAACGCCAAGATTGAGGACACGCCGATCGAAGACCGAGAAGTCATCTTCAACCAAATAGACAAACTTGAAAAGGAAGTGCTCGAGCGTTACGAGGAAGCCCTCAACGCCGCACTGCCCGATGCCTTCGCCATCGTGAAGGAAACGGCACGCCGCTTCGCGCAAAACGAGGAAATCACCGTAACCGCCACCGACTTCGACCGCGAACTCGCCGCCACGAAGGACTTTGTGCGCATCGAGGGCGACAAGGCTATCTACCAAAACCATTGGATTGCCGGCGGCAACGACACGAAGTGGGACATGGTGCACTACGACGTGCAGCTCTTCGGCGGCGTGGTGCTGCATCAGGGCAAAATCGCCGAAATGGCAACGGGCGAAGGAAAGACGCTCGTGGCCACGCTGCCCGTGTTCCTCAACGCCCTCACGGGCAACGGCGTGCACGTGGTGACGGTGAACGACTACCTCGCCAAGCGCGACAGCGAATGGATGGGGCCGCTCTATATGTTCCACGGCCTGTCGGTGGACTGCATCGACAAGCATCAACCTAACTCCGAAGCACGCCGCCGCGCCTATCAGGCCGACATCACCTTCGGCACGAACAACGAGTTCGGCTTCGACTACCTGCGCGACAACATGGCGATGAAGCCCTCCGACCTCGTGCAGCGCAAGCACAATTACGCCATCGTCGACGAGGTGGACTCCGTGCTGATTGACGATGCGCGCACGCCGCTCATCATCTCCGGCCCCGTGCCCAAGGGCGACGACCAGCTCTTCGAGCAGTACCAGCCCCTCGTGGAACGCCTCGTGGAGGTGCAGCGCAAGCTCGCCACGCAGTATCTCGCCGAAGCCAAGCAGCTCATCAACTCCGGCGATAAGGACAGCCAGGAAAAAGGCTTCTTGCAGCTCTTCCGCTCCCACAAGGCATTGCCCAAGAACAACCCGCTCATCAAGTTCCTCTCCGAAACGGGCATCAAGGCAGGCATGCTCAAGACGGAGGAAATATACATGGAGAACAACAACCGCCGTATGCCCGAGGCGGTAGAGCCGCTCTATTTCGTGGTGGACGAAAAGTTGCACTCCGTAGACCTCACCGACAAGGGCAACAAATGGCTGGCCGACCAAGTGAAAGACGACCAGCTCTTCGTGCTGCCCGACATCACCACCGAACTCTCCATGCTTGAGCGCAACGGCTCTATTTCCGACGAGGAACGCCTGGCCAAGAAAGACGAACTCCTCGCCGACTACGCCGTGAAGAGCGAGCGCGTGCATACAATCCTGCAACTGCTCAAAGCCTACACCATGTTCCGCATCAACGAGGAATATGTCGTGATGGACGGGCAGGTGAAGATTGTGGACGAACAGACAGGCCGCATCATGGAAGGCCGCCGCTGGAGCGACGGACTGCATCAGGCCGTGGAGGCTAAGGAACACGTCAAGGTGGAAGCCGCCACGCAGACCTTCGCCACCATTACGCTGCAAAACTACTTCCGCATGTACCACAAGCTCTCGGGCATGACGGGTACGGCCATCACGGAAGCCGGCGAATTTTGGAACATCTACAAGCTCGACGTTGTGGAAATCCCCACCAACCGCCCCGTGCTGCGCAACGACATGAACGACCGCGTCTACAAGACAAAGCGCGAGAAGTACGCCGCCGTTATCGCCGAAATCGAGAAGATGCGCCAGGCAGGCCGCCCCGTACTTGTGGGTACGACGAGCGTGGACGTGAGCGAACTGCTGAGCCGTATGCTCGACCTGCGCAAGATTCCCCACCAGGTGCTCAACGCCAAGCTGCACCAGAAGGAGGCAGACATCGTGGCGCTCGCCGGACAAAGCACCAACGGCCTCGGCGCCGTGACCATCGCCACCAACATGGCGGGCCGCGGTACGGATATTAAATTGTCGGCAGAGGTAAAAGCCGCAGGCGGTCTTGCCATCATCGGCACGGAACGCCACGAAAGCCGCCGCGTGGACCGTCAGCTGCGCGGCCGCGCCGGCCGCCAGGGCGACCCGGGCTCTTCGGTATTCTTCGTATCCTTGGAAGACAACCTCATGCGCCTCTTCGCCAGCGAGCGCATCGCTCGCGTAATGGACAAACTCGGCTTCAAGGAAGGCGAGATGATTGAGGCGAAGATGATCAACAACTCTATCGAACGCGCCCAGAAGAAAGTGGAAGAAAACAACTTCGGCATACGTAAGCGCCTGCTTGAATACGACGACGTGATGAACAAGCAGCGCACCGTGATTTACGAGAAGCGCCGCCACGCCCTCATGGGACAGCGCATCGGCATGGACATCGCCAACATGGTGTGGGACCGCGTCATCAACATCATCGAAAACTGCCCCGACTATGCAGAATGCGGCAAGCAGTTTATCGAGATTTTCGCCATGGAAGCGCCGTTCACGGAACGCGAATACGACAACACGAAGCGCGAAGACCTCTACGAGATGGCATTCCAGGCCGCCATGGGCAACTTCAAGCGCAAGACCGACCGCCTTGCCGAAGTGGCACGCCCCGTCATTGCGCAAGTGTATGAGAACCAAGGACAAATGTACGAGAACATACTGGTGCCTGTATCGGACGGCAAGTTTGTTTACAGCATTCAGTCGAACCTCAAAGAGGCTTATGAGAACGATTGCCGCAACATCGTGCGCGACTTCGAGAAAACCATTCTCCTGCGCCACATCGACGAGGCATGGAAGGAGAACCTGCGCGAGCTCGACGACTTGAAGAAGTCTGTGCAAAACGCCAGCTACGAACAGAAAGACCCCCTGCTCGTGTTCAAGCTCGAAAGCGTGCAACTCTTCGACAAGATGGTGAACCGCATCAACAATGCCACCGTGAGCAGCCTGATGCGCGCGCAAATCCCCGTGCAGGCTCCCGAAGAAGTGCGCGAAGCCGCTCCCGAGCAGCCCACGAAGCAGCCTAAGTACACCGAGAGCCACGAAACGGTGGAGGAACAAGCCTCTCGCGAAGCCGCCGGTCGCGACACGCGCGAACGCCAGCAGCAGCCCATCGTGAAAGAAAAACTCCCGGGACGCAACGACCCCTGCCCCTGCGGCAGCGGCAAGAAGTTTAAGAACTGCCACGGCAGAGGCCTCTAATCGCGGAGCATACAATATTAGTAAACAAGTAAACGAGTAAACAAGTAAACAAGACAGAAATGTCGTGCTAGCGAGCGCAATTAAGTTTACTTAAATTGCCGAGCGCAGCCGACATTATGTAAATGTCTTGCTAATTTATATTTTACATGAGAAACTTGTCTCGTCTACTCGTTTACTTGTAAACTCGTCTACTAATAAATAGAACCCACCTATACCAAAAGCGGCGTACCTGCCGGTGCGCCGCTTTTCTTTTCTAATAATCATTTTTATGAATATCCTCAGAAAAAGCATCATTGCCCTCTGCGCCCTGATGGCCTTCGGCACAACAGCAGCACAGGCCAGCGGCACGGACGACGAAAGCACGAAGAAAATCAAGCTTGAAAAGGCATACCGCTTCCGCGTCACCCTTGCAGACAAGAAGCAAAACCCCTATTCCATAAAGCAGCCCGAAAAGTTCCTTTCGGCAAAAGCCTTGGCGCGCCGCGCGAAATACAAGATTGCCGTGGACAACTACGACCTGCCCATTACGCCCAAGTATATCGACGCGCTGAAAAACGCCGGCGCGAAAATCCACAACATGTCAAAGTGGAACAACACGGTGGTCGTGGAAACGCCCGATAGCCTGCTTTGCGACAAAATCAAGCAACTGCCCTTCGTGAGCAACGTGCGCCACGTGTGGACAGCCCCCGACAGCGTGGACGCGCCCAACTTTGCCAATCGGCAGAAGGAAGTGACCAACCGCCCCGACACCCTGGAACAGCTCTACGGCAAAGGCTTTGAGCAAATCAGCCAGCTCAACGCCCTCCGCCTCCACGAAGCCGGCTTCACGGGCAAAGGCGTGACGATTGCCGTGCTCGACGGCGGTTTCCACAATGCCGACTGCATCACGGCGTGGCGCAAGGAGCAAATCCTCGGCACACGCAACTTCGTACGCCCCGAGCGCAGCGTCTACGACGAACTCTCGCACGGCATGATGGTGCTCTCGTGCATCGCCTCTCGCGTGCCCCACTCGCTCATCGGCACAGCCCCCGACGCTTCGTTCTACCTCATCGTGTGCGAAGACGGCGAGAGCGAACAACTCGTGGAGGAAGACAACTGGTGCGCCGCAATAGAATATGCCGACAGCATCGGCGCAGACATTGCCACGAGCTCGCTGGGCTACACGGGCTTTGACCACGAATGGATGGACTTCCCCTATCACGCCTTAGACGGGCAAACGGAACTTTGCAGCCGCTCCGCCTCTCTGGCGGCGAGCCGGGGCATACTGGTGCTCAACAGCGCAGGCAACAGCGGCATGGGACAATGGAAGAAAATCGGCGTGCCTGCCGACGCTAAGGATATCCTCGCCGTCGGCGCGGTGGACGAAACGGGCGAAAACACGTTCTTCTCATCTATCGGCAACTCCGCCGACGGGCGCATCAAGCCCGATGTCATGGCGCGCGGCGGTTACGCTGCCGTGCTCGACACGAACGGCGAGAACGCCGAGGCCAACGGCACGTCGTTCTCCTGCCCCATCCTTTGCGGCGTGACCGCCTGCCTCTTGCAGGCTTCGCCCAAAAGCACGCCCGTGCAAATCATCCGAGCCCTGCAATCTTCGGGCCACAACGCCGCCCACCCCGACAACATCTTCGGCTACGGCATTCCCGATGCGTGGAAAGCCTACGAAAGCATGAAGCATTGATATTGAAATGAACGATTTTTAGTAAACAAGTAAACGAGTATACAAGTAAACAAGACAGAGATGTCTTGCTAATTTATATTTTACATGAGAAACTTGTCTCGTCTACTCGTTTACTTGTAAACTCGTCTACTAATAAATGT
The DNA here is from genome assembly GCA_022784065.1 of Bacteroidales bacterium. Taxonomy (GTDB): domain Bacteria; phylum Bacteroidota; class Bacteroidia; order Bacteroidales; family Bacteroidaceae; genus Alloprevotella. Next base: position 5,307 of record JALFUO010000049.1, read on the forward strand.
ACCGCAACGCATTTCCTTCATTCCTCGACGCAGCGGACGAAATCCGCCCGCTATGCCTTAGCGAACTGAACAATCTGGTGCGCGGCGTTTTGGAACAAACGCTCGACGAGGCCTATTGGATAGTGGCGGAAGTGAGCGAGATGCGCGTTGCCGCCAATGGGCACTGTTATCTCGAACTTGTAGAGAAAGATGCAGCCGGCATCAAGTTTATCGCCAAGGCAAGGGCCAATATCTGGCGCAGCACCTACGACCTGCTCGGCCCGTGGTTTGAGCAGGCAACGGGACAGAGGCTGCAAGCGGGTCTGAAAGTGCTCGTAAGGGCCACGGCAACCTTCCATGAGGTGTACGGCTTTTCGCTGAACATCATCGACATCGACCCTAATTATACCCTTGGCGACATGGAGCGGCAGCGGCGCGAAATCCTGGCGCAACTGCGCGAAGACGGCGTGCTCACGCTCAATAAGGAGCTCGAACTGCCGAGGCTCACGAAACGCATCGCCGTGATATCCGCAGCCACGGCAGCCGGTTACGGCGACTTTTGCCGCCAGCTCGAACAATCTGGTTTTCATTTCACCACCAAACTCTTCCCCGCCGCCATGCAGGGCGAAAAGGTGGAGGAAAGCGTCGTTAAGGCCCTTGATGCCGTGGCAAGCGAACTGGAAGACTGGGACGCTGTGGTTATCATACGCGGCGGCGGCGCGGTGAGCGAACTAAGCTGTTTCGACTCCTATCTGCTGGCCGCCAGCGTGGCGCAATTTCCCCTCCCCGTGCTTACGGGCATCGGCCACGAGCGCGACGACACGGTAACCGACTGCGTGGCGCACAGCAAATTCAAAACGCCCACAGCGGTAGCCGCCTTTCTCATTGAGCGGCGCAAAGAGGAGTGGGACTTATATTCCGAACTCTCCGAACGCTTGCAAGCAGCCATAGGCCAGGCAATCTCAGTTCGCAAAGCGCGTCTCAATGCCCTCGCCGCCCGCCTGCATCTCATCGCCGTGCGTTATGCCTCGAAGCGAGGCGAGCACATCGCCAATCTCGAAGCACGCGCTGAACTGCTGGCACTGCAAAAGGTGAAAACCGAGCGCAGCCGCTTGCTCCCCCTGCAAGGCCGCCTTGCGCCGGCGGCAAACGCCTTGATCTCCAACAAGAAAGAAGCCCTAAAACTTGCCGACCGCGCCATAGCCCTTGCCTCGCCCGAGCGCATTCTTAAAATGGGCTTCTCCATCACCACCTCGGGCGGCCGCATCGTGCGCGACGCGGCAACGCTCAAATCAGGCGACCGGCTCGCCACGCAGTTTGCCGACGGCACAATCGAAAGCATCGTTACATCTAACGCATAAAGCACAATTGTGCCGCATGGAGTAGGGGCGTTTTGCAAAACGCCCGCCCCAACACGCAGCATGACATGCCGCATTCAGATGTTTATAGCGTAATCATCAACCGATTAACCATGAAAAAAGAAAAACTCACATACGAAGAGGCCATGCAGCGGCTCGAAACCATCGTGGAAAGCCTCGAGCAGGACAAGCTCCGCCTCGAAGACTTGGGCAAAAGCCTCGCAGAGGCCAAAAACCTCGCGCAAATTTGCAAGGAAAAGTTAGCCCTTGCCGAACACGACATCAAAAAGATTTTGGAAGAAGATGAGCAAGAATAAACTCTCAAAATTCGCCGACATGGCCACCTATCCCCACGTCTTCGAACCTACGCTCGGCGACGCGCCGTTCGAGATGCGCGGGCGTTGGGGCAGCGATTTTTTCCATAACGACAACCCCATTGTCCTCGAACTGGGCTGCGGTCGCGGCGAGTACACCGTGGGGCTTGCCAAGCTCTTTCCCGAAAAGAACTTCATCGGCGTTGACATCAAGGGCGCACGCATGTGGACCGGCGCGACGCAGTCGCTCCGCGAGGGTATGGCGAACGTGGCATTCCTGCGCACGCAAATCGAGTTTATCGAAAAATACTTTGCGCCGGGCGAAGTGGCGGAAATATGGCTCACCTTCTCCGACCCGCAAATGAAAAAGGCCACAAAACGCCTCACCTCCACCTATTTCCTCGCCCGCTACCGCAACATCCTCGCCGACGGCGGCATCATTCACCTCAAGACCGACTCAAACTTCCTCTTCACCTACACCACATACGTCGTAGAGCACAACGCCCTGCCCCTACTCTTCCGCACGGAGGACCTCTACCACACGCTCGCGGCCGAAGAAGATGCCGACACGCGCACCATCCTCGGCATACGCACCTACTACGAAAGCCAGTGGATAGAGCGCGGGCTGAACATACGCTACATGAAGTTCCGCCTGCCCCTCGCCGGCGACCTGCAAGAGCCCGACATCGAAATCCCCCTCGATGATTACCGCAGCTACCACCGCACCAAACGCTCATCGCTCGAAACGGCAAAATAAGCCCCTCTCTGCTAAGAAAATGCACGAAACCTATTGTTTTATTGAAAAATAAGGCGTAACTTTGCACGCCGTAAGCGGAAGAACCAAGACGGTGCGCCGGCAACCACCCCAAGATTACGCAACAACAACCGCCGCCGCGCCGCAAAAATGTATCGACCCGCCTATACGCAACAAGAAACATCGATTTTAAAGAAAACAAGCGAAAGCAATGTCAAAGATTTGTCAGATTACCGGAAAGAAAGCCATGGTAGGCAACAACGTTTCGCACTCGAAGCGCCGCACAAAGCGCACGTTTGACGTAAACTTGTTCTCTAAGAAGTTTTACTACGTTGAGCAGGACTGCTGGATTACCCTCAAAGTAAGCGCCGCCGGTCTTCGCCTCATCAACAAAGTAGGCCTCGACGCCGCACTCACGCAGGCAGTTGCCAAAGGTTACTGCGACTGGAAAGACATTAAAGTCCTTTACTAAGTAAAACTCAAAAAAAACGATACAATAATATATTATGGCTGGCAAGAAAGCAAAAGGCAATCGAGTACAGGTAATTCTCGAATGCACCGAAATGAAAGAAAGCGGGCTTCCCGGAACGTCACGTTATATCACCACGAAGAACCGCAAGAACACGCCTGAGCGTTTGGAACTCAAGAAGTACAACCCCATCCTCAAGCGCATGACCATTCACAAGGAAATCAAATAACCCCCGAGTAAGACTAAGAAGATATGGCAAAGAAAACTGTCGCAACGCTCCAGGAAGGTAAGACCGACGGACGTTCATATACGAAGGTTATCAAAATGGTGAAGAGCCCCAAGACCGGCGCTTACACCTTTGATGAGCAGATGGTTCGCAACGAAGACGTAAAAGACTTCTTCAAGAACTAATCGCCTACCCGCTCTATACACAACAACAATCCGCCTCGCCGCAAATCGCAGCGAGGCGGATTGTTTGTACATTTATTCTATCCATACCGTCAACGATAATTTTTCCATTCCAATGTCCTCAATCTGCTTTGCATCTCACTCAATCGTTCGTTTTCAACAGACGTTTTCTTGACATTTTCGGCTGCGCTCGGCATAGTCCAAGTAAACTTTCCCTCAGAACTCGCTTGCACAAAACGTTCATATAAAACCAACGTTTGTGCAAGGCGAGAGCAGAAACCAAGTTTACTTGGGTTATGCCGAGCCGCCGCCAAAGGTGCATTTATATGAATGTTTATTATTTCACGAATGTTTCTGCTATTATACGTAAGAATAATCCATAATTTTTATATTCATTTCGAGGAAAAATCCGTAATCTTGCACCCGAAAATGCTGAATGGCAGTAACACTAACGATTATGGACCAATTTATCAATTTAGTAACTGAGATGTCGCCCTATCTGCTGCTGGGCTTCCTCTTGGCAGGCTTGATGCATGCCTTCTTGCCAGGCACCGTCTACAGTAAATATCTTGCTCAGCCTAACATGCGAAGCGTCGTGCTTGCCGCCCTCTTCGGCATTCCGCTTCCGCTATGCTCGTGCGGCGTGCTCCCCACGGCGATGTCCCTCCGGCGCGAGGGGGCGAGCAAAGGCGCTACGGTGTCGTTCCTTATCGCCACGCCGCAAACCGGCGTGGATTCTATCATCGCCACTTACTCCGTGCTGGGGTTGCCTTTTGCCATCATCCGACCGATAGCCGCCCTTGTTACAGCGATGTTTGGAGGAAAGATGGTCAACATGATTGAAGGCAAGGAGGGGGCTGGGAAAGCGGGTGGAACGAATGGCGCGGCGGAAGGCGCGGCATGCGGAGACGGCCGCTGCGGAGGATATGGCAAGGAGCGCACGACCTTTGCCGGCAAGATAATCGAAGCGTTGCGCTATGCCTATATCGACATGATGGAGAGCGTGGGCAAATGGCTCGTTGCGGGGCTTTTGGTTGCCGGATTGATCACCGTCTTTGTGCCCGATGCTTGCTTTGAGGCGTTCAAGGGCAACAGCCTCGCGTCGATGCTGCTTGTGCTGTGCATCTCCGTCCCCATGTATCTCTGTGCCACGGGCAGCATACCTATTGCGGCGGCATTGATGATGAAGGGACTTACGCCGGGCGCGGCACTCGTATTGCTTATGGCTGGCCCTGCCTGTAGCGTGGCCAGCGTATTGGTGGTGAGCAAGGTGATGGGGCGGCGCACGTTGATGGCCTATCTTTTTTCGATTGTTGCGGGCGCAGTGGCATTCGGCCTTGCCGCCGACTATCTTTTGCCCGGAGCATGGTTCGTTCCACGCTTGGCAGTGCACTGTGCATGCGGCGAGGACGGGGGCGGCAGCCTGTTTGCCTCCGGCTGCGCCATTCTTCTGTTTGCCTTGCTGGCTAATGCGTGGATTTTGCGGATATTCACGCGAAAAAGGGAAACCGCGCCTTGCCGAGACGGTGCGCCATCGACAACAAATAATACATCATACAGTACAATGAAACAAACGTTTACCATCAACGGCATGACCTGCAATCATTGCCGCATGTCTGCCGAGAAAGCTATTCTCTCGGTAAAGGGAGTCACGTCGGCCACGGTGGATTTAGGCAGCAAGAAAGCGGAGGTTGAAGGGGAGTTCTCGGCCGAAGAAGTATGCAAGGCGGTAGAAGATACGGGATTTACCTGCTCGGCACTATGACAGGCACGAAGATACTGATCAAGAACATGTGTTGCCCCCGTTGCGTCAATGCAATAGGGGCAATCCTCGCGTCGATGAATCTGACCGCGAAGGAGATTCGGCTTGGCGAGGCCGTGGTGGAAGAGACGCTCAGTGAGGACGAGACGGAATTGCTTGCGGCAAAATTAAGGGAACAGGGGTTTGAATTGCTCGACGACCCGAACGCGTGCCTGGTGGAAGCCATAAGGGTTGCCGTACTCGAGTGGGTAAGAATGGCGGAGGGGAAACCTAAGCTCTCAGTATATGTAAGCCAAAAGATTTGCAAGGATTATAGCAGTTTGAGCAAACTCTTCAGCCAGGTGAGGGGCGTTACCATAGAGCACTATGCCATACGCCACCGAACGGAGCGTGCCAAGGAGCTCCTGTGTTACAGCGCGATGACGATAAGCGAGATAGCCTATCGCCTGGGATATAGTTCTCCAGCTCATTTCGCCGCACAGTTCAAGCAGTTTACAGGTATGTCACCCAAGGAGTTCCGTAGTTTGGACAATCGTCCGCTCGTATCGCTTGACGAATTGTAATTATTATTGGTGGGTTCTATAAATGCATAATTTCACTGCGTTGGCTGCACAAGTGTGGCGGGCTGTAAGCCCAATTGCTGCACTCAGCCCAGGGCAGCGCCCCGTGTGGCGTTAAGGGCGTAATGGGTTACGCGCTTTCGGCGCGTGGCATTTTTGCGCAAGCGCAAAAATGCCGAATGTATCAATTGCGGTCTACGTTTCCCCAGGGCGCCGCCCTGGGCTATGGGCAACATTTGGGCTTACAGCCCGCCCCACTCATTTAGCGGGCGTTTGTGCAAATTGGTTCGTTTTATTTGGCGTATAGGTCAAAATGGGTGCTAAAATCGCTGTAACAGTTTATTATCCAATGCCTTAATTGCATTCAAAAGTTTGGCCTATGGGTCAAAAAATATGCCTAATAACGCAATGTTTTTAAGCAACACTCGTTTCCCTATAAAAAAGTCATTACCTTTGCGAAGAATAAAACCTAAGAATATGTCAAGGAATAAAGGGTTAAATCGGATAAAAGTAGTTCTTGCAGAAAAACAACACACCAACAAGTGGCTTGCAGAACAGCTTGACAAGGGCGAGGCTACCATCTCAAAATGGTGTACAAATCGCACACAACCTTCATTGGAAACTCTTGTTGAGATTGCCAATGTGCTACAAGTAGACGTTAAGGACCTCTTGCGGTCAACTGTCCAAGAGCCCGATGTAGTTTAGATTGGAATACCAAAGAGCAGACTCTAATGGATTATGAATTGAAATACAAATCATATGACAAACTCAAAGAATTTAAAGCAGGAATTCATAGAATACACAAGAAACTGTATTCTGTCGAGAAGACCATCCGACAAGTCCGAATTTACAATCGGACGAACTGCTGCTGATAGTTATGTCTCTTTTGTTGAGGTAGATAAACTTTTTAGTTATAATCCAGAGAAATGGAAAGATATAAAGAGCATCTTTGATATAGACAGTTCTGAAAAAATAAAAGAGATATATCTTGAACTTGTTGGAGACAAAGAGTTTAATAAGGTTGACTGTCTGCAAGCAAGTCAATATTTCAGGAGTAATGCACTCAAGCATTACTATTGTTTTCTGAAAGCAAGAGAAGTTGTCCTTGGCAAGACAGGCTCGCAGCATGGAGTGGTCGATGATTCACCCGAATTCTGCCAAAGAAATGATAAACAATCCCTCCAGCAAATCTTCTATGGTGCCCCAGGCACAGGCAAATCTCATGCAGTGAAGACGGAAACGGAAGCATGGGAAAAGCGCGGGAGAGTAGTAAGGACTACCTTTCATCCCGACAGCGACTATTCCACATTTGTCGGGACATACAAGCCTACCACAGAGAGCGTGCAAAGATACGACATCTACAACAAGCCTATGACAAGGGACGGAGTGCCTGTCATGGAGCAGATTATCACCTACGAGTTTGTAGAGCAGGCCTTCCTGCAAGCATACATTGATGCATGGAAGAACAGAGAGGAGCCGGAGTTCCTGATAATCGAAGAAATCAACCGTGGCAATTGTGCTCAGATATTCGGTGACTTGTTCCAGTTGCTGGATAGAGGGAATGACGGCTGCTCAGAATATGCCATAAGGGCAGACAAGGATTTGCAGAAACATCTTTGCAAAGCATTCGAGGATGTGGAGATAGCAGACTACCCGAACGTGAAGGCGGGAAAAGAACTGCTCCTGCCGGGCAACCTCTATATCCGTGCCACGATGAATACCTCCGACCAGAGCCTGTTCCCTATCGATTCCGCGTTCAAGCGCAGATGGGACTGGAAGTATGTGCCTATTGCCAAGGGTAACGAAAATGGCACGGAACTGAATTGGATGATAGAGGTGGACGGCGACCTGTACGATTGGTGGACGTTTGTAACAACCATCAACAAGCATGTCTTTGAAACGACCAATTCGGAAGACAAGCAATTGGGCTTCTTCTTTTGCAAGGCTAAGGCCAACATCATCAGTGCAGAAACATTCGTCTGCAAAGTCATTTTTTACTTGTGGAACGATGTGTTCAAGGACTTCGGATTTGACGACAAGATATTTGAAGACAATGAAGACAATGAAAACCCCAAACTCTCGTTTGACAAGTTCTATCTGGCAAATGGCACGGTGAATGAAGGAAAGGTCAGGATGTTCCTTGATAACCTTGGGATGATGCCAAAAGAGTCCACGGAAGGAAACAGTAATATTGTTGATCCAAAAACGAAAATAGAAGTAAATGGTAGGACTGTAAGATTTATAAACGCCATTCCATATATGGCGGTTGAAGAATATGTCCACCTTAATCCAGGCAAAACAGCGCAGGAGGTGGTTGGTGTGTGGGATCAATTCAAGAATTGTTCTATGAGGACTTGGATTGTATGTAACAAGCAAGACCATGATGCCATGAAACCCCAATATGCGAATTACTCTCACGAGATAAAGTGTGCTGACGGCCAATCATTATGGGTAAACAAAGATGGCTGGATGCATCATCCCCAAAATCCCAACCTGCGTGATACCATTGCCGAATTTATCAAAGCGGTCAATGATGCGGAATTGGGTGTAGCAATCACGGAGACAACCTTATAGCCATGCGCATCCTTATTGAAGAATATCAATACGAAGTGGCTGCCGTGAAGGACATCCTGCACGGCATCGACCCCTTGACCAACATAGAGGGAAAGGTGTCGATACACTACGTAGGCTATTATTACAACAGCCTATTGAAGGACTGCGTATTTATTCTTCCCAAAGTGTTGCTAAAAGATGATAATGGGCAGGAAAAGGTATTCGGCAACAAGCCAGAGGATATTGCCAACCTTGACGAAAAGAATCCGCTTTCCCAAAGAGAGCGGGATTTCATCTATAAGTTTGCGGTATGGATTTATCGGGCCATCGTGGTTTACAAGAACGACAAGCGAACCGACAGTTCTATCATCTATCATGCCCAGATAGCGCAAGTAGGCAAGGGACAACGACGGCTGAGCAATACCTATCTGGACATCCTGCTGTCTTTGATACAGTTCAACCGTGAGAACCAAAACTTTTTCTTTTTCATACTGAAAAACCTGCATTCCGGTTTCAACAAGATAAACTGGACGCGCACCATCAGCACCACGACCGCTATCATACGGCAAAACCGCCCCATCTATCTGAACCCTGTAAACAAAAAACGGAAAATCAACTTCGACGAGGAACTGTTGGTCATCTTCTTTTCCATATTGAATTATATCGGCGACACTTATGGATTCTCCAAAGAGATAAGCTGCCAGTTTGACCTTATCAAGGGAAAACAGTTCGAGACCTATCTGAAAGGTTATGGCAAGACAAGGCTGCTGCAAATCAAGTACAAGTATTTCTCGGACAAGGCTCTGGAACTATGGAGGCTTTGCTATGCTTTCTTTGACGAATCACGGCAGGTGTTCATCAACGCGGAGCAGAAAGAATACCTGCTGGTCCAAAACTTCTATGTCGTCTTTGAAGCCATCATCGACGAACTGATTGGCGACAAGCCCCTTCCCGACGGCATGGAAAAGAAACAGGAGGACGGCAAAATCGTTGACCATCTATTCTCCGCGCCAAGCCTGATTGACGGCGAGGCAAAGCAGACCTACTATATTGGTGACAGCAAATACTACAAATTGGGCCATGAACTGACACCTGAATCCATCTACAAGCAATACACATACGCACGCAATGTCATACAATGGAATCTGGACATCTTCAACACGGGCGGGAAGACAGAGACTGGCGTACGCCTGCGCGATGACGTGACAGAAGGTTACAACATTATCCCGAACTTCTTCATCAGTGCAAAGATGGATAGGGATTTTGACTATGGAAAGGACGGGATAGAGCAGACAGACCGCAAGAAGAACAAGCACAAGAAGGAGCAGTTCAAAAACCGCCTGTTCGATCGCGACACCCTCCTGTTGTTCCACTATGATGTGAACTTCCTGTTTGTGCTTTCACTATATGCGCGTGACAACATATCGCAGAAAGCCAGATGGAAGAATGACATTCGTCGCAAGTTCCGCAAAGAAATACAGGAGTGGCTGCAAAAGGACTATGACTTCTATGCCATGCGTGCCCGTCCGGGAGTAGATAGCGAAGAGTATATCAGGCGGAACTTCAAGAATGTTGTGGGCAAGATTTATTCTCCTTTCGCAGACGTAAAAACCTATTCGCTAGCATTGGACAAAAAGGACCCGGAAGGAGACAATGAAGATATCAAGGCAACGTTGTCCGAGTTCTTCTATGTGGAACCTTGCCGTTTAGGCCAGCACCCAGATGAGGTGCTACCTCCCGCAAATGACAATGTTGCTATAAAGCCAACCGAACACGAATTGGCTCTATGTGTCATCAAGGAAGGGATTCATTTCGACAACGCGGTGGAAAAAATGAAGCAGACAGGCAAACTTGGCATCGCCCTGAACATGAATGGAGCAACATTACAGTTGGTTGAAGGCTTCACCGCTGCCAAATATCTCATTATCCACAACAAGAGCAACAAATATGCGGCATTCTACGTGGACGGAAAAGGCCCGAGGCTGGTTTCTGCAAATGAGATGGCAGATATGGTGACAACAAAGAAAGGTGCATCTGTCTATCTTGTCTATAATGCAGAATTAAAGGCAATTCCTGCATTTGACGAATTGGATTTTACCCCTATTGCCAAGAGTGGTGACAGTTACTCACCGCACTTGTTATCAATAAAGAGTTTGATAAAGAATCACGACGTATAAATACAGATGGACAAACTGACCAAAGAACAGCGCCATCATTGTATGTCCGCGATAAAGAGCAAGAACACAAAGCCGGAATTGTTGGTGAGAAAGTTCTTGTTCAGCCGTGGATTCCGGTATAGGCTGAATCACCCACGCCTGCCAGGACATCCCGACTTGGTTTTACGCAAATACAGAACGGTTATTTTCGTAAATGGCTGCTTTTGGCATGGTCACGAAGGATGCAAATACTACGTGCTACCAAAGACAAATGTCGAATTCTGGAAGAATAAAATTGAGCGTAATCGGAGTAGAGATATAGAGGAACGGCAGCAGATAGCTTCGATGGGGTGGCATTGTATTACCATTTGGGAATGTCAGTTGAAACCACAAGTACGCCAACAGACTTTAGCAGCTTTGGAATACTCGCTTTACCATCTCTATCTTGACGATAGAAGGATCAAATCATATGAAACAACTATAGAAGAATATAGCATGGCGGCAGATTCCGTTGAAAGTTATGGCAAATCTAAGTGAATAGTTTTCCTCGCGCGCGTTACGCATTATTTTCCCCGAAAAACCCTTCAACCCAGCACTAATTCGCGTAACCACCTGTAATCAAACGGGTTGCGAGTGTATAGTTTGCACCTCAAACCCGTCACTAATGAAGGGTTGCGTCTTGTCCTGCAATAGATTTATATATATGCAACGTTTGTGCTTTCCAGGCAAAAACGTTCATATACATGCACCTTTTCTTGGCATTTTCGGCTACGCTCGGCATAGCCCGAACAAGTTCTTAAAAGTGCGATTGCTCGCCATGGCAAAATTCGAGTAAACTCGATTTTGCTCATTTGGCTTAATGCAATCGTTCGGCTCTGCGCTCGCTTGCACTAAAACTTCCTTGTAAACTCGTCTACTAATAAACCAAGCAATAGCCTCGCCGATAAACGACCACGTGTATCTCGTGGCGGGAGTCGGGATAGGGTTATAAAAAAAAGCCGCCCCCCGACCCTCTCTTGAAGAAGGGTTAGGGGGCGGATTGATGGTAAATGCAATAGCCTATATCCAATTGTTCCGAAAGCGTTTGACGGCGATTGATTCCGTAAGGATTCGGACAAATTCCTGCATGGAGTGTTTGCGATAGGTCTCTTTCAGTATATGTACGCAACCCGACATCTGGTTGTCGGGGACATCAATCGGCACGGCCTTCACATCGCAGGCACTGTATATGGAATCCTCTGCCAACACGGTGACGAGGCGTGCCTGGCGCACGAGTTTCAGGAGCGTGTTGACATCATTCAGTTCGATACGAACTTTGAACTTATCGTAATCGGACACTATATTGTCGAAGGCATTGCGGGCCTGCAACCCCTTCGACGGGAGCGCCAAATCGTATTTTTCAAGCTCGGATATGGATACCTTATCTTTTGAAGCAAGGGGATGGCTCTTCCCGACTATCGCCGACAATGTGTTCTGAAACAGAATATGCGACTCTACATTGGGCAAGGGCTGAATGGGCTTGAATGCGAGTACAAAGTCGAGCTCGCGATTGGAAAGTAATCCCATAAGCTCGTTCATCTGCTTGTACACGATATTGACTTTTATCTTCGGATACATCTTCATAAAAGATATCACGGATTCGGTAAGAATGGGACTGAAAGAATGCGTGACTCCAACGTTGAGCGTACCGAAGAGCAACTTCCGCAAATCGCGAATCCGGTCGGCGCAGGCTTCTGCATCGTGGATAGTGCGAAGTGCTAACGGAAGCATCGTTTCGCCGGCCTCGGTCAGCTGGAAGGAATGGCTGTCGCGGATAAAGAGCTGTGTGCCAAGTTCATCTTCCAACTGCCTAATCTGCTGCGAGAGCGAGCTTTGGGCTATATTCAGGCAGCTTGCCGCGTGTGAAAAGTTCAGCGTCTCGGCAGCTTTGGCAAAGTATCTTAATTGTCTTAATTCCATCAGAATACAAAATTACAAAAAAACGGGGGCTACCGCGTTGCCGTGAACGAAAGTTTCTTTAAGAGAAAAATCGGGATTGTAGCTCCTATGACCATGCCTAAGATGATAAACGCACAGGTGAGCCCATTAAAGGCAAACAGATAAAAATAATGGCTGAACGCCTCTTCCTGCGTATGGTACAGGCACAGCAGCATGGCCTCGATAGTGCGATAGGCATACATTCCGGGAATCATGGGCAACAGCGCGGGGAAAAAGCACACCTCGGCGGGACACTTGATGCGCGATGCAAACAGCACGGCCAACAGCCCGATGGCAAACGATGCCGCCGCGCTGGCAGGGATAATGTGCAAACCTCCCAGTTCCGGCAAGGTCAACACATAGCGTATGGCATGGCCGATGGCGGCTATCAGGGCGCAGGTCAGATATGCACGCCTGGGCGTGTTGCTTATGCTCGAAAAGCCGATGGCCGCTATCGCCGCGAAAAAGCCATCTTCGAAAATATTCACAAAAATATCATTCCACATCATTCCTTAAAACCATTTTAGTCCAAGCATGAGCATTCCGGCGCAAAGGCCGGCCGACAGGCACGCGGTCAGTACGGCCGCATCGAAGAAACGGCTGAACGCGCACAAATAATGCCTGTATATCATATCGCTTACCGCATTTATATATGGCACTCCGGGTATCAAGTACAAAACACTCGTGCCGAGCGCCAACTCGGGAGTTGAACCGATATTGAATATATGCCCTCCGGCGCTGATGGAAGCGGAGAAGAACGATGCGCAAAGAAACGTCAGGCGCACGTCGCGGCCGTCTTCGAGCATGATTTGCTTGAGCCTATACCCTGCCAAGGTTGAAAAGAATACAATCAGCATGGCAAACCAGTCGCCTCCGAACAGGCGGCAAAATGCGGCATTGGCAAAGCTCGTCAGCGTCAGCACTTCCCATTTGCCCGTCGGCTTCGTGGCCTTTATGCGTTCAAAGTGCTCTGCTGCAGAATGTAGGTCTAAGCCGTTGTCGGCCACTTTCCAGCTGAGCCTGCTCAAGCGGGTGTTCAAGTCGAAACTTATGCCGCAATGCGCCGTTTCGCGCTGCGCCGTTTCCGCAAGTGCGCGGTCGCCATTCCACACCGAGACTGTCACATTGTCGGGCATGATGAATATGCCGAGGTCCATGCCGAAAGCCTCTGCCATGCGCCTGGTGTTTTTCTCTATGCGGATACACGTAGACCCGCACCCCAGCTGCAAGGAGGCGTATTCGGCAAGGAATGCGGCCGTTTCCTGCAAAGCAGCGCGGTCATCGCGATTGCCCATATCACCGGCCCTCGTTTTCATCCCGTTTGTCAGCAATTCCAGGAATTTCGGCATCGCCGGGAACATAGAACATGTCTGTTTCCCTACCGAACCTCAAAAAATGTGTCGCCTTGCGGCCGCAGCTACAGCTACGGCTCTTGGAATAATAATACTCGACGGCTCGGAAGAGAAATGCGCACAACAGCACGCCCGCAATAACGCACCACGTAATCATTGGATAGTTCATAATCTTTTGTTTTTTGAAAATCGGTGCAAAAGTAGAACATCGCTCAAAAAGCGCATAAGCAACGATTAAGGTTTTTTCCTATCGTGGCCATAGGCAAAGTCGAAACCTGCCGCGTGTCTTGTCCTGAAATAGGTTCGTTTTCAACAGACCTTTGGCTGCGGCTCGGCATAGTCCAAGTAAACTTGGCCTATGCGCTCACCTTGCACAAACGTTTGTTTTCAACAGACCTTTGCCACGCCTTGGGAAAGGACTGAAATATGTTTCCTCGCGCGCGCGTTACGCAATTTTTTCCCCGAAAAACCCTTCAACCCAGCACTAATTCGCACAACCGCCTGTAATCAAACGGGTTGCGAGTGTATAGTTTGCACCTCAAACCCGTCACTAATGATGGGTTTGTATTATCCTGAAATTGGTTTATATACATGCAACGTTTCTTGGCATTTTCGGATGCGCTCGGCATAGCCCGTTTCGAGGCCCACTATCCGCAAGATAGTTTTCATTATCAGCAAGATAATTTTCATTATCCGCAAGATAATTTTTCCGCTCATATAAGATAGTTTTTGTTACAAACTTTGTAATATGTGTTCAATGCTTTTGAACACATATTCTAAACTTTGGAATAAGTGTTACAAACTTTGTAACAAACTTTCTCTGCGCAGATAGTGAAAACTATCACGGGCTTAGGAAAAATTTTCAAGGGCTTAGCAAAAATTATCTGCCTTAAACTGCGGAGCGGGTAGGCAGCGATTCGGACCTTCTAAGGCAACCCGGCTATGAATGGTCCTGAAGGGTTGTCGGCTCAAACCTTTCAGCCGTATCTTTCTAATATACAAATAAATAAGCAAAACACTGAAAGGCTGAAAGGTTTTTCGGGGGAAAAAAATGCGTATAGGAAGCGCCTTTTTCAAGCAATGTCAGCGCCTGCCGGCAGGGTCGGGAACAGCCCAACATTGATTTTATTGCGTAAATTTTACGCAGGAATTTTGCTCGTTAAAAAATAACGTCTTATCTTTGCTGCGTAATTTTTACACAACATCATTATGGAAGAGAAAAAAAGAACGGAAGAGGGGCTGAACTTCTGTTACAAGTACCCTCACCCAAGCGTCACGACCGACTGCGTCATCTTCGGCTTCGACGGCGCGAAATTGAAAGTGCTGCTCATTCAGCGAGGCATCGAGCCCTACAAGGGGCGCTGGGCCTTTCCCGGCGGATTCTTGCAAATGGACGAAAGCGCTGAGGAGGGAGCCTTGCGCGAATTGCATGAAGAAACGGGGCTGGAAGGAGCGTATATCCGCCAGTTCCACACCTTCACCGCCCCCGAGCGCGACCCTCGTGAGCGCGTCATCACCATTGCCTATTACGCCTTGGTGCGCATGCAGGAAGTGAAAGGCGGCGACGACGCTGCCGATGCCCGCTGGTTTGCGCTGGACGAAGTGCCGCAACTGGCTTTCGACCACGACCAAATCCTCCGCAGGGCAGAGCAGGCATTGCGCCAGCAGATACACTTTGAGCCGGTGGGCTTCGAACTGCTGCCCGAAGCGTTCACCATCAAGGAACTGCAAAACCTCTACGAGGCGATATTAGGCGTGCGTTTCGACCGCCGCAATTTCTACAACAAGATGAAGCGGCTGGAAATGCTGGAACAGCTCGACGAGACCATTAACCCCTCGCAAAAGAAAGAAGCCTTCCTCTTCCGATTCAACAAGGCGAAATATGAGGAACTGAAACAAAAGGGATTTAGACTGGAATTTTAGTGCAAGCGAGCGCAGAGCCGAACGATTGCGTTAAGCCAAATGAGCAAAATCGAGTTTACTCGAATTTTGCCATAGCGAGCAATCGCACATTTAAGAACTTGTGCGGGCGTTCTGCAGAACGCACCTACTGCCGAGTGCAGTCTACATTCAACGAAGTTAAATGAAACCAATAGGATTAAAAAAGAAGCTTATGTACAGCAGAAGATTTACACCCGAGAGAATTTCGGAATTGAAAGAGAACGAAATATTTGTTTTCGGCAGCAATTTAGCCGGTGCGCACGGCGGCGGCGCGGCTCTGCTGGCTTACAGGCAGTTTGGCGCAGTGTGGGGCAAGGGCGTCGGGCTGCACGGCCGAACTTACGCCATCCCCACCATGCAGGGCGGCGTGCAGACGATTAAGCCCTACGTGGACGAATTTATCCGCTTTGCGATAGAGCACCCTTGGCTTACTTTCTTAGTCACCCGCATAGGTTGCGGCATTGCCGGCTTTCAAGACAGGGACATCGCTCCGCTGTTCAAAGCAGCCATAAATGTGGAGAATATTATCTTGCCCAAAGGATTTGTGGATTATATCGTTCCTAACGAAACCGAGAATTATCACCAATAATGACTTTTGCCCGCGATTGATTTTGTCTGCGAAAATTTGTGCAAGCGAGCGCAGAACCGAACGTTTGTGCAAGGCGAGAGCAGAAACCAAGTTTACTTGGGTTATGCCGAGCCGCCGCCAATTTTCGTGCAAGCGAGCGCAGAGCCGAACTTGTTCGGGCTATGCCGAGTGCAGCCGAAAATGTCAAGAAAAGGTGCATTTATATGAACGTTTGTGCAACATTTCATTGTGCTGGCTGCACAAGTGTGGCGGGCTGTAAGCCCAATTGCTGCACCCAGCCCAGGGCAGCGCCCTGGGAGAACGATGTTGCATTGATTAAAGTGTCGCGCTCTGTAAGAGCAACCTGCTTTATGAGGGGCAACGCCCCGTGTGGCGTTAAGGGCGTAATGGGTTACGCGCTTTCGGCGCGTGGCATTTTTGCGCAGCGCAAAAATGCCGAATGTATCAATCGCGGTCTACGTTTCCCCAGGGTGTTGCCCTGGGCTATGGGCAACATATGGGCTTACAGCCCGCCCCAACCATTTACTAGGCGTTTTGCACAAACGTTGGTTTTTTAGCCCACGAATTTCACGAATTTACACAAATAATAAAGCGTTTGATAAAGGCGACCTTGTAGGTCGCACGAATTTTCACTAATTCAATAATTTCGCTTGCACGAAAATTTGCTTTGAGATTAGTGGACGAAAAAAAACAATCGCAGCCAAAACAAATCGCAGACAAGATTCTTTCATTTGACAAAAATCAAATAAATCTCACTTTCTCATAAGAAAAGCCTTAATTCCAAGAAATTTATCGTAAATTTGCGCCGGTTTTCGGCTTCGCCCTCCAAAGCGCAGCCGCAGCGCGCCGCCATTCCCGCCGACTTCGGGCAAATTCTCCAATTCCCGGGCCGTGCGCCCACCCAGCCCCTCGGAACGGATTGGCAGCACGCCGCAAGGCGGCTCTTTTCAGGGCAACGAAAGAAGCGAAAACCAGAATTATCTATTTTATCAACCTTATTATTAACTATTTTAATGGAGAATTTAAAAAACATCGCTCCGCTGGCCGACTTTGACTGGGAAGCATTTGAAAACGGTTCTGTAGAAGCTGGCGCAAGCCACGAGGAACAAGAAAAGGCCTACGACGAAACCCTCGCACGCGTAACTGAAAACGAGGTAGTCGAAGGTACCATTATTTCTATCACCAAGCGCGAGGTGACCGTCAACATCGGCACCAAGAGCGACGGCATCATCCCCGTCAGCGAGTTCCGCTACAACCCCGATCTCAAAGTGGGCGACGTAGTTGAAGTTTACGTAGAAAACCAAGAAGACAGCAAAGGACAGCTTATCCTTTCCCACAAGAAGGCTCGCGCCAGCAAGTCTTGGGAACGCGTCAACGAAGCACTCGAAAACAAGGAAATCATCAAGGGCTACATCAAGTGCCGCACGAAGGGCGGCATGATTGTCGACATCTTCGGCATCGAAGCCTTCCTGCCCGGTTCGCAGATTGACGTTAAGCCCATCCGCGACTACGACGTATTCGTGGGCAAGACGATGGAGTTCCAGATTGTCAAGATCAATCAGGAATACAAGAACGTTGTCGTTTCTCACAAGGCACTCATCGAGGCAGAACTCGAAGCCCAGAAGCAGGAGATTATCTCCAAGCTCGAAAAGGGCCAGGTGCTCGAAGGTACGGTTAAGAACATCACCAGCTACGGCGTGTTCATCGACCTCGGCGGCGTGGACGGTCTCATCCACATCACCGACCTCTCTTGGGGCCGCGTGAACGACCCGCACGAAATCGTGGAACTCGACCAGAAGCTCAACGTCGTTATCCTCGACTTCGACGAAGAGAAGAAGCGCATCGCCCTCGGCCTCAAGCAGCTCACCCCGCATCCCTGGGATGCCCTCGACCCCGAACTCAAAGAAGGCGACAAGGTACACGGCAAGGTAGTGGTTATGGCCGACTACGGCGCATTTGTAGAAATCGCACCGGGCGTTGAAGGCCTTATCCACGTGAGCGAAATGAGCTGGAGCCAGCACCTCCGCTCCGCACAGGACTTCCTCAAGGTGGGCGACGAGGTCGACGCCGTTATCCTCACGCTCAACCGCGCAGAGCGCAAGATGTCTCTCGGCATCAAGCAGCTCAAGAATGACCCCTGGAACGAAATCGAAACGAAGTACCCCGTCGGTTCCAAGCACACTGCCAAGGTGCGCAACTTCACGAACTTCGGCGTATTCGTTGAACTCGAAGAAGGCGTTGACGGCCTTATCCACATCTCCGACCTCTCTTGGACGAAGAAGGTGAAGCACCCCTCTGAGTTCACGCAGATCGGCAACGAAATCGAAGTCGTTGTGCTCGAAATCGACAAGGAGAACCGCCGCCTCTCGCTCGGCCACAAGCAGCTCGAAGAAAATCCCTGGGACGTATTTGAAACCGTCTTCACCGAAGGCAGCGTACACGAAGGCACCATCACCGAACTCCTCGAGAAGGGTGCTGTGGTTCAGCTCGAATACGGCGTAGAAGGCTTCGCAACGCCCAAGCACCTCGTTAAGGAAGACGGCAGCCACGCCGTAGAGGGCGAAAAGCTCCCCTTCAAGGTGATTGAGTTCAACAAGGACAGCAAGCGCATCATCCTCTCTCACAGCCGCACCTTCGAAGATGCAGCCCGCGCCGAAGCCCGCGCAGAACGCAAGGCCGCTGCCAAGAAGGCTCCCAAGAAGGAAGAAGCTCCCGCTATCCAGAATCAGGCCGCTTCCACCAGCCTCGGCGACATCGACGCCCTCGCTGAACTGAAAGCCAAGATGGAAAAGGGTGAATAATCCCCTATCCTATCCATACATGATAAAATCGTGCCGCGCACATAGCCTGCGCGGCACGATTTTTTTTGTTCATTTTATTTGCCCCCGTATTGCACGAAAATTCGTGAAATTCGTGGGCAAATAAAACCAACGGTTGTGCAAGGTGAGTGACAAGCCTCCGCGCTCGCTGGCTCGGCATCTT
>JALFUO010000081.1 GCA_022784065.1 Bacteroidales bacterium
TAACAAGCGTTACAAACTTTGTAACAAACTTTTTCTCGCAGATAGTAAAAAATATCAGGCAGATAGTAAAAAATATCAGGCAGAAAGTAAAAAATATCAGGCAGAAAGTAAAAACTATCTGCCTGAAAGTAGAAAACTGAAAGGGTAAAATCCAGTGGATTGTATAAGTGGGCGTGCAGGGTAGGGGCTTTTTGCCTTATTTCAGCAATTGCTGCATCTGTTCCTGCAATTCGCGGGCCTTTTCGCCTGCCACTTTGGCGAAGTCCTCGGTAGAATCGGCGTAGATGATGCCGCGCGAGGAGTTTACCAAGAGTTCGCAGCGCGGGGTCATGCCGTAGCGGCACACTTCTTCGAGCGAGCCGCCCTGTGCCCCCACGCCGGGCACGAGGAGGAAGTGGCGCGGCGCAATGCGGCGTATGTCTTCAAAGAGTTTGCCCTGCGTGGCACCTACCACGTACATCATCTGCTCGTCAGTGCCCCACTGCTGCGACACGCGGAGCACGCGCTCGAAGAGGCGCTCGCCCTCCGTGTCGGCGGTGAGCTGGAAATCGTGCGAGCCCTTGTTGCTCGTCAGGGCGAGCAGCACCGCCCACTTGCCGGGGTAGGTGAGAAACGGCGTTACGCTGTCTTCGCCCATGTAGGGCGCAATGGTCAGCGCGTCCACCTGCGTGCCTTCGAAGAAGGTGCGGGCGTACATGGCAGAAGTGTTGCCGATGTCGCCGCGCTTCGCATCGGCAATGATGAATTGGTCGGGATAGTTTGCCTTGATATACTGCACCGTTTGCTCAAACGCCTGCCAGCCTTCGATGCCGAAGCATTCGTAGAAAGCGAGGTTGGGCTTGTAGGCCACGCAGTAGGGGGCGGTGGCGTCGATGATGGCTTTGTTGAACGTGAAGATGGCTTCTGCCGTAGTTGCGCTGTTGGCAATGATGTGCTGCGGCATCTTCTTCAAGTCGGTATCGAGTCCGACGCAGAGGAACGAGCCTTTGCGGGCGATGTTGTCGATGATTTGCTGTTTGTTCATAGAATGTAATTTTTAGTAGACAAGTAAACTAGTAGACGAGTAAACAAGACAAGTTTCTATTATATATATTGCGTAGCAAGACATTCCTGTCTCGTCTACTCGTTTTCTTTGAGATTTTCGGCTGCACTCGGCATAGCCCGATCAAGTTCGGCTCTGCTCTCGCTTGCACGAAAATTTCCTTGTATACTCGTCTACTTGTATTGGAATCTGTTGCGTGGTTGCTGCTTAGAGTTCCGCCTCTTTGAGTCGTTCGGCGTTTTCGGCAATGATGAGGTGGTCGATGCAGTCTTGAATATCGCCGTCCATAAAAGCCGCGAGGTTATAGATGGTATAATTGATGCGGTGGTCGGTAATGCGGCCTTGCGGATAGTTGTAGGTGCGGATTTTAGCGGAGCGGTCGCCCGTAGACACGAGGGTCTTGCGGCGCGAGGCGATGTCGTCGGTATACTTCTGGTGCTCGCGGTCGTAGATAAAGGTGCGCAGGCGTGCGAGGGCTCGTTCCTTATTCTTAGGCTGGTCGCGCGTCTCGGTACATTCGATGAGGATTTCCTCCACTTCGCCCGTCACGGGGTTTTTCCAGTTGTAGCGCAGGCGCACGCCGCTCTCCACCTTGTTCACGTTCTGTCCGCCCGCGCCGGAGCTGCGGAACGTGTCCCATTTAATCTCGCCCTCGTTGATGACCACGTCAAACGCCTCGGCTTCGGGCAGTACCGCCACGGTGGCGGCGGAGGTGTGCACGCGGCCCTGCGTCTCAGTGGCCGGAACGCGCTGCACGCGGTGTACGCCGCTCTCGTATTTGAGCGTTCCGTAGACATCTGCGCCCGTCACGGAGCAGATGATTTCCTTGAAACCGCCCGCTGCGCCCTCGCTCGCGCTCGACACTTCGAGGTGCCAGCCTTTGCGCTCGCAGTATTTGGTGTACATGCGGAAGAGGTCGCCGGCAAAGAGTGCGGCTTCGTCGCCGCCCGTGCCGCCGCGTATTTCGAGAATGGCGTTTTTGCCGTCCTCGGGATCCTTTGGCACAAGCATGAGTTTAATTTCCTCTTCAAGCTGCGGCAGGCGTTGCTCGGCGGCGGCGAGTTCCTCGCGCGCCATCTCTTTAAGTTCGGGGTCTTGCTCGTTCACAATGAGCTGCTTGCACTCGTCAAGGCTCGTGAGCAGCGTGGCATATTCCTTGCGTGCCGCCATCAGGTCTTCGAGTTCTTTGTATTCTTTTGTGAGTCGCACGTATCGCTGCTGGTCGGCGATGACAGAGGGGTCGGTGATCAGCGTTGCCACCTCCTCAAAGCGTGCTTGCAGTCCTTCGAGTTTTTCTAATAGTGTGGTTGTTGCCATGTATAATATTGTATGGTATCGGTGTAATCGTTCAAAGTATCAAGTAGGGGCGGTTTTGAAAAAACCCCCCTACTCGTGAGACCTTAGGTAGACGCTTGCCTTCAAATTCAATATTCAAACGTGCCGAACTCGCTCTTAATCGTCAGCGAGCGCGGTCCTTCCTCGATGCGGCCTATTATTTGCGCGTCGATGTTGAAACTGCGGGAGATGTCGATGACCTGCTGCGCGTGCTCGGGCGCGAGGTACACTTCGAGGCGATGCCCCATATTGAATACCTTGTACATTTCTGCCCAGTCCGTTCCGCTTTCTTCGGCGATAGCCTTGAAGAGGGGCGGCACGGGGAACATATTGTCCTTGATGACGCGGCAGTTGTCGCCAACGAAGTGCAGCACCTTGGTCTGAGCGCCGCCGGTGCAGTGCACCATGCCGTGTATCTCGGGGCGCAGACGGTCGAGCAACTGTTTAACAACAGGCGCGTAAGTTCTTGTGGGAGAGAGCACGAGGCGACCGGCGTCTATGGGCGCACCGGCTACGGGGTCGGTGAGTTTATAGCTGCCGCTGTAAACCAGTTCCTCAGGCACAGCCTTATCATAGCTTTCGGGATATTTCTCGGCGAGATATTTGGCAAACACGTCGTGTCGGGCAGAAGTAAGGCCGTTGCTGCCCATACCGCCGTTGTAGGCCGTTTCGTAGGTGGCTTGACCCGAAGACGAGAGGCCCACGATGACGTCGCCCGGGCGGATATTCGCGTTGTTGATCACGTCGCTGCGCTTCATGCGGCAAGTCACCGTGGAGTCCACGATAATGGTGCGCACAAGGTCGCCCACGTCGGCCGTTTCGCCGCCAGTGGCGTAGATGCCGATACCCATGTCGCGCATCTGCTGGAGGAGTTCGTCCGTGCCGTTGATAATGGCAGAGATCACCTCGCCGGGAATGAGCATCTTGTTGCGCCCGATGGTGGAGCTGACGAGAATATTATCCACCGCGCCCACGCAGAGCAGGTCGTCCGTGTTCATGATGAGCGCGTCCTGCGCGATGCCTTTCCACACGGAGAGGTCGCCCGTTTCCTTCCAATACATGTAGGCGAGCGACGACTTAGTGCCTGCGCCGTCTGCATGCATGATGTTGCAATATTCGGGGTCGCCTCCGAGGATGTCGGGGATAATTTTGCAGAAAGCCTGCGGGAAGATGCCTTTGTCGATGTTCTTAATGGCGTTGTGCACGTCCTCTTTCATTGCGCTTACGCCGCGCATCATGTATCTTTGCTTGCTGTCCATTGAGGATAGGTTTATTAGTAGACGAGTAGACAAGTAAACGAGTATACGAGACAGAGATGTTTTGTAAAATATAAATTTATATGAGTAACTTGTCTTGTTTCTTTGAGATTTTCGGCTGCACTCGGCATAGCCCGAACAAGTTCGGCTCAGCTCTCGCTTGCACGAAAATTTCCTTGTTTACTAGTTTACTAAATAGTTGGTTTCAAAAAATTAAAATTCCACTGCGGGGGCGTTAGCTGCGCTTTCCTGTGCCTCGAACTTAGACTTCTTTTCAAATCCGAAGATGCCAGCCACGATGTTGGCGGGGAAACGGCGCACGGCGGTGTTGAACGTCTGCACCGACTCGTTGTAGAGGCGGCGGCTCTCGGCGATGCGGTTTTCCGTGCCTTCGAGTTGGGCTTGCAGTTCCGAGAAATTCTCGCTGGCTTTCAGTTCTGGATAGCTTTCAGATATGGCCATGAGTTTGCCGAGCGCGGTGGAGAGGTCGCCCTGTGCCTGCAAGATTTGGCGGGCGCGTTCGGGCGTGAGGTTATCAGCGTCAACGGAGAGTTGCGTTGCCTTGGCGCGTGCTGCCACGACGTTTTCAAACGTCTCGCTCTCGTGGTTGGCATAGCCCTTCACGGTATTCACGAGGTTGGGTACGAGGTCGGCGCGGCGCTGATACTGCGCTTGAAGGTTGCTCCAAGCGGTGGAAGCGGCTTCGTCCTTCGACACAAGTCCGTTGTAGGTGGTGAGCGTGCCGCCGATGAGAATGAGGATAACGATGCCGATGGCAATCAGCGTGATGCTGCCTTTGGATAAAGTCTTTGACATGATTGGAAAGTTTTATTGTTAAGAAAAGAGTTAAATAGACTATGGAATAATTAGAAGCGTCCGCCGCTGCCGCCGCCTCCGAAAGAGCCTCCGCCGAACGAGCCGCCTCTGAAACCGCCGCCTCCGCCGCCAAAGCCGCGTCCGCCCCCGCCGAAGATAACCGGGCCGCCGGAGGAACCGTTGATATTGTCGTTTTCCTGTTCAGTGGTCTGCATCGTGTGGCCGCACTTGCTGCATTTCCACGTCTTGGAAACCAGCCAGGTGCTCGAATTGATGCGGTTGAGCCGCTTCTTGCTCACGGTCTGCATGGCACGCTTGCCGCACTTGGGGCATTTCTTTATGGACGCGTAGCCAATGAGCATCATCAGCACGATAAAACCCACAAACACGGCCGCCAGTAATCCCATCACCACGCCGAAATCTTCCTCTTCATCTTCTTCGGGCACTAAGGACGTGTCGCCTGAAATCACTTTGGCGAGCGCGTCGACCGTCTGCACGATGGCGGCGTCCCATTCTTCGTCTTTGAGCAGCGGCACCATGATGCGGTTTTCGACGCGGCGCACCATGGCGTCGGGCAGCGTGCCTTCAAGGCCGCGCCCAGTGAGTATTTGGTAGGAGCGATCCTCTGTGGCGAGGATGACAATAAGTCCTGTGCTTTGCTTGTTGCCGATGCCGTACTTTCGCGCAAGCGCCATGCCGAACTCATAAGGGTCGTCGCCGTCGAGCTGTTTCACCGCAGCCACAACCGTCTGAACGCCCTGCTGTTTGTAGAGCGTGTAAAGGATGCTGTCGGCGCGGGCCACGGCGGAGTCGGAAAGCACCCCGTCGGGGTTGCACACGAAACGGTGGTCGTTTTGCAGGAAAACCATCGGCAGCGTTTCGGGCTTCCATTTCTCCGCAACGGAGTTTAGCGGCAGAAATGCCGCCGTAATAAATATTAGGGAAAGAAATATAAGTGCGTGCTTCTTGATCACTGCTTGCAATATAAGTTTCTGCAAGCAAAATTACATAGAAATTGACTATCTTACGAGAAAAGCGGTCAAAATATGGAGGAAATAGCGTTTTTGTAACCCGTTCTTTGGGTGCGTCTCGATAAAAAGTCCCAATTTTGCATAGATTTGGGCTGGAAAAGCCGATTGCAAACGTTTACGAAAACAACAACCAATTCCACCAACTGATATACAATATTAATATATACGCAATGAAAAAGATTCTATCCTTCTTATGCATCGCCGCCGTTGCGATTCTTTCGCAAGCGCAAGCACCCTCGGGCTATTACAGCGCGGCAAAAGGAAAAACAGGCTACGCCCTGAAAACGGCATTGTTTGGTATCGTGGCCGACCACACGGCACGCAGCTACGACAACCTTTGGACCGACTTCCGCACCACCGATATGCGCGAAGACGGCAAAGTGTGGGACATGTATTCCGCCACCACCAATTTCTCCTTCGGCACCGACCAGGCAGGCAATTACAAAAAAGAGGGCGACAAGTATAACCGCGAGCACTCTTTCCCCAAAAGCTGGTTCAATGATGCCAAACCCATGTACACCGACCTCGTGCACCTTGTGCCTTCCGACGGTTACGTGAACGGACGCCGCAGCAACTATCCCTACGGCGAAACCAAAAGCCCCACCTATACCTCCAACCAGGGATGGAGCAAACTCGGCCCGTGCTCCGTGAGCGGGTATACAGGCACCGTGTTCGAACCGAACGACGAATATAAAGGCGACTTCGCACGCATTTATTTCTATATGGCGACAGCCTACGAAGACCAAATAGCATCGTGGAGCAGTCCCATGCTGAGCAACAACAAAAACACCGCCTACGCATCGTGGGCCTTGCAGATGCTCCTGCGCTGGGCGCAGGAAGACCCTGTGAGCCAAAAGGAAATAGACCGCAACAACGCTATCTATGGCATTCAGCATAACAGAAATCCTTTTGTCGACTTCCCGGGACTCGAGCAATACGTGTGGGGCGACAAGAGCGGCACGCCTTTCAACCCCGATGACTTTGAAACCGGCGGAGGCAGCGAGCAGCCCGTCACGCCCAATGACCCCGTATTCTCGCCCGCAGGCGGCTACGTGGCAGAAGGCACGGAGGTGACCATAACCTGCACCACCGAAGGCGCATATATATATTATGCCCTCAACGGCGGCGAGGAACTTTGCGCCTATCCGCCCGTGAAATTCACAATCAACGAAGAAACCACCATTTCCGCCTATGCCCAGCTCGGCGAAAAGAAGAGCAGCACCGTGAGCGCTACGTATAAAGTGAGCAACAATGCCGGTATTTACGGCGAAAACGACTTCATTCCCGTCACCTCCGCCACGCAGCTCATACCCGGCGGTAACTACCTCATCGTATGTCCTTCCAAGAGCCGCGCTCTGGCAGAAACGAACACCGATGTGCGCTCTTATGCAGAAATAGAGTTTAACGACAACGGCTCCATCACGACCACCGTGAACGAAGAAGGCTCACCCCGAGCACTCCTCTTAGGCGGCAGCGAAGGACGCTGGACGTTCTTCGACGCGGTTGAGCAGACATATCTTGGACTCAATACTAACGGCAACAAACTCAACGCCCTCGCCTCCGAAGACTCCGACAACGCGCAGTGGAGCATCAGTTTCACGTCCACGGGAATGGCCGACATTGAAAACAACTATTACGAAGAACGCTATATCCGCTACAACAGCAGTGCGCCGCGCTTTGCCTGCTACACTTCCTCACAGACGCTCGTGGCACTCTACGTGCAAAACGGAACGCAAACCGGCATCGCCTCCCTAGCCCCGGCCGCCGCATCGAGCCAAACCGTCAACGTCTATTCAGCCGACGGCCGCCTCGTGCGCCGCAACGTGTGCCACGCCAACGCCTGCACAGGCCTGCAATCGGGCATCTACATCGTGGGCGGCAGGAAAGTGATTGTGAAATAGAGGCGATGAAACAATATTCCATAGAAGAGTTTTTCAGAAACGCGCCAACGGCAGCCTATCAGATTTCGCCCGACGGGCGGCACATCTCCTATATGTCGCCCTACAAGGATAGGATGAACCTTTTTGTCGTTCCCGTAGGCGGCGAAACCGAGTCGCGGCAACTCACCTTTGAGACAGAGCGGAGCATTCAGGGCTATATGTGGGCGGGCAACGACCGCCTGCTCTTTGCGAAAGACACGGCGGGCGACGAAAACTACCGCCTCTACGGCATCGGCATCGACGGCAGCGATGAAATTTGCTACACGCCATTCGAGGGCGTGCGCGCCGGCATTCTCGACGACTTGGAGGACGTGCCCGATGAGGTGCTGATAGAGATGAACAAGCGCAACCCCGAGGCGTTCGACCCCTATCGCCTCAATCTCAAAACGGGCGAACTGACGCTATTGGCCGAAAATCCGGGAAACTATCAAGGGTGGCTCACCGACCATGACGGGCATATCCGCGCCGTCACCGCCATTGTGGACGGCGTGAATACGCAGCTGCTCTATCGCGACACGGATGAAGAGCCATTCCGTCCCGTGCTTACCACAAACTTCAAGGAGTCGGTGAATTTCCTCCTCTTCACGCCCGACAACCGCAACGTTTACGCCGCCACTAACCTCGGTCGCGACAAAACCGCGCTTGTGGAAATGAATCCTGCCACGGCAGAGGAGGTGTGCCTGCTTTATGAAGATGAGAAATACGACGTTTCGAGCCTCAACTATTCCCGTCGGCGTAAAAAACTCCTTAGTTGCTATTGCACGGGGCACCGCGAACCCGTGCGCCATTTCTTCGATGAAGAAGAGCAGGCCTTTCGCGAACGGCTCCGCGCCCGTTTCCCCGGCAAGCGGGTGGCGATGGCCGACGTGGACAAATCGGAAGAGCACTATATATTATATGTAGGCAGCGACCGCACCCGCGGCGCCTATTATTATTATGACGACACCACCGACACGCTGCGCAAACTCGCCGACCTTGCCCCGCAACTCGCCGAAGCAGATATGGCGGAAATGCACGCCGTGACCTACACCTCGCGCGACGGCCTGCGTATCGAAGCCTATCTCTCGCTTCCCGTCGGACTTACGCCCGAAACGGCACGCGCCCTGCCCGTGGTGGTCAATCCCCACGGCGGTCCATGGGCACGCGACAGCTGGGGATTTTCTTCCGAAACGCAATTCCTGTGCAATAGAGGCTATGCCGTGTTCCAAATGAACTTTCGCGGTTCCACGGGCTACGGTCGCCGTTTCCTCGAAGCCGGTTACGGGCAATGGGGGCTGCGCATGCAGGACGACATTACCGACGGCGTGGACTGGCTCATCAGCCAAGGCATTGCCGACCCCAAGCGCATAGCCATCTACGGTGGCAGTTATGGCGGTTACGCTGCCCTTGCCGGCGTGGCATTCACGCCTGAAAAGTATGCCTGCGCCGTGGATTACGTCGGCGTTTCCAATCTGCTCACCTTCCTCGGCACTATCCCGCCGTATTGGAAACCGATGCTGCAAATGATGTATGAGCAGGTGGGCAATCCCGAAACCGACCGCGCGCGCCTTGAAGCCACTTCGCCCGCGCTTCACGCCGACCGCATCCGTGTGCCGCTCTTTGTGGCGCAGGGTGCGCATGACCCCCGCGTCAATAAGGCCGAGAGCGACCAGATGGTGGCGGCATTGCGCCAGCGCGGTGTGCCTGTGGAATATATGGTGAAAGAAAACGAAGGCCACGGCTTCCAAAATCAGGAAAACCGTTTCGATTTCTATCGCGCCATGGAGCGTTTCCTTAAAGAGCATCTGCAATAAAGGCTTTTTATTCATTTATTAGTAGACGAGTAAACAAGTAAACGAGTAGACGAGACAGAGATGTATTGTAAAATATAATTTATATGAGTAACTTGTCTTGTTTTCTTTGAGATTTTCGGCTGCGCTCGGCATAGCCGAACAAGTTAGGCTCTGCTCTCGCTTGCACGAAAATTTCCTTGTATACTCGTTTACTTGTTTACTAAAAATCGTTCCTTTCTATATGTCCCCTCTTCCTGTTCCTCCCAAAATATACCCCGCATCTGCCGGAACGGGCAAGACCTACACGCTCGCTGCCGAGTACATCGCCTTGATGCTTGCCGACACAAGCGCAAAGGCCTTTGGCCGCATTCTGGCTGTGACCTTTACAAACAAAGCCACGGCAGAGATGAAAGAGCGCATCTTGCGTTTCCTCTACGACCTCGCCAACGGCGGCGGCAATGACGTGCTGCAAAAAGTGAGGGCATTCATGCCGCAGCCTGCCCCGTCGGAGGCCGAAGTGCGCAGCCGCGCCGCAAAGGCGCTTTCCGCCATTGTTCACGATTATGACTTCTTTCGCGTAGAAACCATCGACAGTTTCTTTTGGTGGCTGCTTTCGGGCGTGACCCACGAACTTGGCATGCCCTCCGGCGTGCGTGCTGACATCAACGATAAGGAAGCCGTGAGGCAGGCTGTGGATAGCCTCATCAAGAAATCGGAGACCGATGCAAAGTTGCGCGGACAAATGGAGCGATATGTGCATGAGCGGATTGACGATGACAAAAATTGGAACTTTAAGAACGACCTGCTGAAACTGGCGGGCCAACTTACGTCGAGCGGTTTCCTGAATAAGGAGGAAGAACTGGATAAGAGTTTGAAAAACATCTCTTTCGACGAGTACCGCAAAGAGATTGGAAGTCTCGAAGCCAGTATCGAGCAGCAACTTACAGATTTAGCCGAGAACCTTCCAAGTGCGTTCGCGAAAATCATGGGCGATTGGGAAACAAAAATTGCCTATCCCGGCGATTTCAAATCCTATCTCGGCAATATGCGCAACTTTTCAGATTTTACGCCCTCCAATCGCATGATGAAGCGCATCGATGCTGCGGAGAATTGGCTCAAGGCTGCGGATAAGAAAAAGGCCTCCGCTATGGCAGCCGCCGACCAAATGAGGGCGGTGCTGGCAGAAACCGAGGAAAAGCGCGCGCAACTGATGCCCGTACTCAATACCTGCGCAATTTGCCTCAACCGGCTTAATCCCCTTAGCCTTTTGCAGCAGACCCGTCAGATGCTCCAACAGGTGAACGAAGAGAACAGCCGCGAGATGATAGCCTATGTGCCCTATATCTTCCGCAGCAGCGTTGCTTCCGCCGATGCGCCCTTCGTGCTCGAACGTGCCGGAAGCCGTTTCGACCATATTATGATCGACGAGTTCCAAGACACCTCCTCTATGCAATGGGAGAATTTCAGGAAACTCCTGCTCGAAAGTATGTCCACGGGCGGCAAGTGCTTGCTCGTCGGCGACGTGAAGCAGGCCATCTACCGGTTCAGGGGCGGCGACTGGGAGATACTCGAAGGACTTAATAAAGAATATAAGGACAAAAAGAACGGCGGCGAGGATATTCTCTGCAAAATGCAGACTAATTTCCGCACCGACGAGCGCATCGTGCGTTTCAACAATCAGTTTTTCCCAAAAGCCGCCGCTGTAATCGACAGTCTCGGAAGCGGCGAGACGCACGCAGCGGCTATTTACGAAGAAGCCGGTTGCCAGGAGGCCAAGCACAAGGGCGATGTCGGCTATGTGCGCATTGCGCTGTCGTCAAAGCACGGTTCGCCTGCCGAAGACGAAGAAGAGGGTGGGGGAGTGCTCGATGAAATGGCGGAGCAGATGCAAAGGCTGCACGCCGACGGGCTTCCTTATCGCGATATGTGCATACTCGTCCGCTGGAAAAGGGAGGCGGCTGATATTGTAGACGCTTTTGCTGAAAAAAACATACCGCTTATTTCCGACGAGGCGTTTTTGCTGTCGGCTTCTCCCGCAGTGCTGATTGTGATTGACGCGCTGCGCGTGCTGGCCGATGCCGATAACAAACTGGCGCTTGCTTCCTTGGCTAAAACCTATTGCCCCGGCGTGGCGCTCCACGATAGCGAGGCGTTGCTGAATGCTTTGCCGCAAGCCTTTTCGGACAGACGCGCCGAACTCGCCGCCATGCCGCTTTACGAACTCTGCGAGGAACTGATTAGGATATTCGGGCTTTGGCAAACTAACGATGCAGGCGGTGTAGATGAGGCGCAAGCGGCAGGGCAGTTGGCTTATCTCACCTATTTCCTCGACCAGGTTGCGGCCTATTTGCAGGACAATGCTTCTTCCCTTCCTGATTTCTTGGACCATTGGGACGAAGTCTTGTCTGCCAAATCCATACCCGGCGCGGTGGCCGACGGTGTGCGCGTGCTTACTATCCATAAGTCCAAAGGGCTCGAAGCGCACACGGTTTTCATTCCCTATTGTAATTGGGATCTCGAAAAAGACCATAGAGACACTATTCTTTGGCTCACACCTTCCGAAGAGCCTTTCTCTAAGATTTCCCCTATTCCTGTGGCGCCCCATTCAAAGAGGGTGAGGCAATCCATTTTCGCTGACGATTATGAGCAAGAGCATTTGCGCAGCCGTATTGAAAACCTCAATTTGCTTTATGTTGCCTTCACGCGTCCCCAGCGCAACCTGTTTGTTTGGGGCACTTGGTCGGGCAAGGATAAGGATCCGGTTGCCACGGCCGGCGATTTGCTGCACAATGTAATCAATAATAATTTCAGGGACGATAATCAGCACTATCGTTTTGAGGAAACGGCAGACGGCTTTGTGCTGGAAACGCTTTCTTCGCCGCAAACCGATTGCCGCGCCGAAGGGCAGGACGCGCCTGCCGGCGGCAAGCAAAACCCGTTTGGCAGCGGTGTGCGCCGTCCGATGTCCATTACGCTTTGCCAAACCCCGCTCCGTGCCAACTTCTGCCAGAGCGGCCAGGCGGCAGAGTTTATCGCCGCGCGTGCCGGCGAGGAAGAGGCTGCCGAGTCTGCCGCCTACATCAACCGCGGCAACCTGATGCACAAAATCTTCTCGATGATAGAAACCGCCGCCGATATCTCCCGCGCCGTGGGTGTGCTGCGCGGTCAGGGTTTCGAGGCCGACGGCATCGATTTCAACCAAATCGAAACGGAAATAAGGCAAAAGATTGCCGCCTGCCCCTTGGTGGCTGATTTGACCGATGGCAGTTGGCTCGTGCTCAACGAACGCTCCATTCTCCTGCCCGCCGGCAGTGCGCAGGGTGCGGCGATGGTGCGCCCCGACCGCGTGTCGTTTAAGGAAGGGCGCGCCGTTGTGCTCGACTATAAGTTTGGCAAGCCCCTGCCCAAGCATCAGGAGCAGGTGAAGCAGTATGCTGACTACTTGCGACAAATGGGCACGCCCGACGTTACAGCCTATCTTTGGTATTTTGATGAGAATAAATTAGTTGAAGCATTATAAAATTGCGCCGCAAGGAGTAGGGGCGTTTTGCAAAACGCCCGCCCAATACGTTGAATGTCGAGCAAACGAAGACAATCAAGTTCACTTAAATTGCCGAATGCAGCAGACATGATATAACGACAAAACCAATAACTCCAACCATTAACACGGGCGTTTTTAATAAGATAGGCGGCGGCTCGGCAATTCAAGTAAACTTGATTGCGCTTGCCTTGCACTATCTTTGCAAAACGCCCCTACTCGTGAGACTTTATGAATACTTCAAACGAAGCAAGTGATATCTCCATGAACTCCCCCAAATCTTTCTTGCAACTTGTGGCGGACGACCTGCTCGGCAGGAGCGATATTGACTTTCGCCGCCTTGTCATAGTGTTCCCCAACAAGCGCGCCAGCCTCTTCTTCAACGAGCACCTGCGTCGCGCCGACCGCCCGCTTTGGGCACCGCAGTACGTCACCATCAGCGAACTCTTCCGCAGCCTTGCGCAGAGCGAGGTGATGGACGAAATCGAGGCCGTCTGCAGGATATACAATATATATATAGGTTGCACGCCCCAGGGCGAGGCTTTGCCGCTCGACAAGTTTTATGGGTGGGGCAGGCAGTTGCTTGCCGACTTTGACGATGTAGACAAGAACGAGGCCGACGCTGCCCGCCTCTTTGCCAATATGAGCGATTTCGCGGATATCGAAAAGACATTCGGCGCACCCGACGAGGCTATGCGCCATTTTCGTAGTTGTTTCCGGGATATGGAGCGCAGCGAGGTGCGGCGCAAGTTCTTGGGGCTGTGGAATATTCTCTACAAAATATATTCCTCCCTCAACGCCGGCACCTCCGAGGGCATCGCCCCTTACGAGGGCGCACTCTATCGCAGCGTTGCCGAGCGGCTGAAGCAGGGCACGCTGCGTCCCCGCGAGGGTTTCACTTATGTCTTCGCGGGCTTCAACGTGCTGAGCAGCGTGGAGCGCAGCCTCATGGAATCGTTTAAGGAGCAGGCCATATTCTATTGGGACTACGACGAATACTACACCGAGCGACACCCCGCCTGCGAAGCCGGACTTTTTGTAAAAGAAAATATTGCCGCTTTCGGCAACGCCCTGCCGCCTGAGGCGTTCCGCAACATGGAGCGCAGCGCGGCCGGCCGCCTTTTGCCCGAGATAGAAGTTGTAGAAGCGCCCACCGAGACCGCACAGGCCAAGAGCGTGGCGGCTTGGTTGAAGAAAAACAGGGCGCAGGGCGGCACTACCGACCTGCGCCGCATGGCCGTTGTGCTGGCAGGCGAGGGACTGATGCAAGGCGTGCTGCACGCCCTGCCCGAAGAGGTCGACAAGGTAAATGTTACCAAGGGTTATCCGCTTTCGCAAACGCCGGCGTTTGCCCTGATCGACCGTTTTGAACCGTCAGCCGCCAACAGCAACGAAGCGCTCCTCACCGCCCTTGCCGACCGGCTCAAAGCCGAGGCGGCGCGCCTTGCGGCCGACGGCACAATCAAGAAAATCTTTAAGGACATTTACGAAGAAGCCTGCTTTCAGGCATACACCGTCGTGGGGCGTTTCAGCCGTTTGGTGGCAGAGGCGTCACTCAACGTTACGCCCCAAACGCTCCTGCGCCTTTTGCGCACGGTGCTGATGCAGACCGACTTGCCCCTGCATGGCGAACCCCTCGAAGGCTTGCAGATTATGGGCGTGCTCGAAACGCGCCTGCTCGACTTCGACAGCGTGCTCGTGCTTTCCGCCTCCGAAGGCAACCTGCCGCGCACGGGAGGCGACAATTCTTTCATCCCCAACGAACTGCGCGAGGCCTTTTCCCTCACCACCGTGCGCCGCCGCACGGCCGTCTTTGCCTATTATTTCTACCGCCTCGTGCAGCGTGCCCGCAGCGTCCGCCTGATGTATTCCGCCGTGACCGATGGCATCACGCGCGGCGAGATGTCTCGCTTCATTTCCCAACTGCTTGTAGAGAGCCGTATCCCCATCAGCCAATACAAGATGCAACTCCCGCAAGGCACTCCCGAAGGAGCAGGCACGGCAGATATTGCCAAGCCCGAAAACCTTGCCTCGCTCGTCACGCAGATTTCACCCTCGTCCATCATCAACTACATGAAATGTCCGCAGATGTTCTACTTCAAGCACGTGGCAAAGATTCCTGAACCGCAGCTACCCGTTCAGGAAGTTGCGCCCAACGTGTTCGGCAGCGTGTTCCATAATGCCGCAGAACTTTTCTATAAGGGCCAGGGCGGCCGCCGCCTCACGCCCGATATGTTGAAGCAGGCGGCGAAAGAGACTGCCAAATTGCGCGAATACGTAGAGCAGGCCTACATTGCCGTGCGCCGCGAAGCAGAGCCGGAGGCCGATGAGCGGCAATGCCGTTCGGAGAATGCTGTGATGAAGTCGGCAGCTACGAAATGTCTGGCAAAAATGCTGCTTTATGATGCCGCCTATCAGTCTGTCAAGGTAACGGCAGAGGAAGAGCCTTGGGAACTAACGGTTGACGTAGACCTGCCCGACGGTAGGCAAATCCCTGTTCTGATAAAAGGATTTATCGATCGCGTGGACGAAGTTGAGGACGTGGCCGACGGGTCGTGCCGTACGCTTCTGCGCGTTGTGGACTATAAGACGGGCGGTGCGGCAAAGGCTTTGCCCGACGTGCAAGCCATGTTCTGCTGCGACGGCAAGCACGAGCATTATGCCTTCCAAGTTTCGCTCTATGCCTTGGCATACCGGCGCATACACGGCAAGACGGCAGCCCCTGCCATTTATTATCTGAACAGCCTGAATAAGGACAATGTCCCATATCTTCAAATGGGTTCGGGCAAGAATGCCGCGCCCGTCTATTCCTATGCCGACTATGCTGCCGAGTTTGAGGCCGCCCTCAAATCCCTTTTGTCCTCCATCTTCGACCCCGCCCAGCCTTTCACCGTCACCGAAGAGCCCGAGAAAGTATGTAAATATTGTGCATACGGCCGCCTTTGTGGCAGGTAGAGGCGTGGGATTGATGAAATATAGGTATTTTGCGAGCTATCTAATATAACGGCGTCTTTCTTCACAGATAATTTCAACGGACACGCAGCGGCTAATTATGGAATAAGAAAAAGGCGCACCGGTTAGGGTGCGCCTTTACTATATATAATATAATATTGTGTAGGGATTTCCTAAAACTTATTTGGCATAAAGCAACCAAGCGCCGGGATAAGTGGCTTTGAGGCTCTCGCGCGACTGAATAGCGGCATCTTTCGTGTCGAACGAAGAGGCGATGACGCGATACCAGGGTGTCTGGCCGTTGATTGTTTCGTTGGTGCGGATAACAGAAGACGTGTAGCCGGCTTGGCGCAAACCGTTCATAAGGCCTTCGGCATTAGCCTGCGTGAGGAAACTGCCCACAACCACGCTGTAAGCTTTGATCTGTGCACCGCCCACAACGGTGAAACCTTCATTGATGGTGCGTACTTCGGCATCGTTGGATGCAGGAGCGGCGGGAGTTACAGGTGTGACAGGTGTAACGGTAACGGTTTCCTGGGCAGGGTTGCCGGTTACGCTGACAGTGGTCGTGTTGTCGGCTTGTTGAGCCTTTTCCTGCGCCATGGCCTGCTCGTACGACTTGCGATAGGCACTTTCCTGCGACTTACAGCCGGTGAGGACGAGCACTGCGCCCAGACCGATGGCAAAGAATAAGTTTTTCTTCATTACTTTGAGGTGTATTTATGTGAAGTTCTAAAAATAATTCTGTGAAAAATGAGCGCAAAGCCTTGGCTGCACCCTTATTTGCTTTGCAAAGTTAATAATAATACCGGCTTATAAGATATTTCTGCTTGTTAAAACAATTTAATCGGAGCATTTTCGGCGTAATTTCTCATAAAAACACACGTTTTTCTTAGGTGAAACGAAAGAAATGCCGTACCTTTGAAGCCTAATTACAGATGTATAACCCCTAAAAGATTACGATTATGAAAGGACTCAGCATTCTTGCAGCATTTCTCGGCGGCGCAGCAGTAGGCGCAGCCTGCGGCATTCTCTTTGCTCCCGAAAAGGGAAGCGAAACCCGTCTCCGCATCACCGAAGCTATCCGCAAGCGCGGCATCAAACTCAATTCCAAGGAAATGGAAAGTTTGGTAGACGACATTGCAGACGAACTCAACCCGGCTAAGTAAGAACGGATAAAAACCAAGAACAGATGTTTTCCTCTGATAAAAACATAGAGATTATCAGCCAACTCTTCGCAGACCTTAAGAAGTATGCGGAGCTGAAAGGGAAATGCCTGCAAATCGACTTTGTGAGCAAGATGACTATTCTGCTGTCGGCGCTCATCGTGGGGGCAATCCTCTTCGCGCTGTCCACGATAGTCATCTTGTTCCTTTCCTACACCGCCGTGCTCTTTCTCGCCAAGGTGATGGGCAGCATTACGTGGGCCTGCTTCCTGATAGTGCTTTTCTACGTGTTGCTCGCCATTGTAGTCTACGCGATGCGCCGGCGCTGGATCGTCAACCCCTTGGCCAACTTCCTCGGACGGCTCTTCCTGTCGGACGAATCGGAACAAGCAGATAAGAACTTATGATGAACACTTATGCCCATACGTCCATAACGCTCCAAGCGCTTTCAGTACGGAAGGCAGAGCTGAAGAAAGAACTCACGCAAACCTCCGAGAGCATACGCGACCATTGGCACGCCCTTATGGATCCGCCCTCTGCCGACACGAAGGTGCAGCAATGGGTGAACTCCGCCGAGCGCGCCGTTGCCGTTTACGACGGGGTGATGATGGGCTACAAGCTCCTCCGCCGCTTCCGCGGTCTTTTCTCTCATCGAAAGAAACGGCATTAGCCCTGACCCTTGAACGCCGATTTCAGCATAAGGAAATTCTTGCGCGGACTTGCCGCCGACTGTGGCCGGTTAGTCTTCCCGCAGTATTGCAGCGTTTGCGACGCCCGTCTACTGGGCAGCGAACGCTTTATTTGTACCGCCTGCCTCATGGACTTGCCGCGCACGGGCTATAAGGGCAAGAAAAACAATATGGCAGAGCGCCTGCTTTGGCAGCAAATCCCGCAACTCGCTGCCGCCAGCGCGTTCCTGAGTTATGTGCCGGGAACGGCTTCGTCAAGCATCTTTTTGGCATTCAAATATGGCGGGAAACAGGCCCTCGCTCACTTCATGGGCACGCTTATGGCGGCAGAACTTATAAATACGGGCTTTTTCGATGGCATAGACCTCATTGTGCCCGTTCCTCTCTCGCGGCAACGACAGAAGATGCGCGGTTATAACCAGAGCGAATGCCTTGCGACGGGCATAACAGAGATTACAGGGCTGCAGCTGGCAGTAGATATCGTGACGCGCACCACGGACAATCCCACCCAGACCAATCTCAACGCAGCGGAACGGCAAAACAACGTGGCGGGTATCTTTCGCCTCAAGCGTCCCGAGGCGGTTTCCGGGCGGCACGTGCTGATTGTCGACGACGTGCTTACCACAGGTGCGACGATTGCTTCGTGTGCCAAAGAAATTGCCACGGCTGGCGAGGTGAAAATCAGCGTCCTGACCCTCGGCTTGGCGGGTAAGCATTACGCCTCATTGCTGCCAGAGGACGAGGTTTTGCCGAAATAACCGACTTCCTTATAACAAAAGCGCAAAAAAGACGCTGTAAAAATAACTTTCTTACTTTGAAATCTGCAAAACATTTTTTAATTTTGCCAAATCAAACGGGAACGTTCCCATTTCAACGCTTTTCCCATTTGTTTCGCTGCAAAGCAAAACTTATATGCACGCCTATATTTATATGTAAATACCCCCACCGCGCGCCGGGCTTCCAGTCCGATGCGTGGATTTGTATGTAAATAACGGAAACGCGCCGCATGGAAATTTTCAACTCAATAATATATTGTAAATAGTAACAACCTATGAAGAACGAAAAAAGAGTTTACACGTTCGGTAACGGTCAAGCTGAGGGCCGTGCCGACATGCGTAACGAACTGGGTGGTAAGGGTGCCAACCTTGCCGAAATGAACCTCATCGGCGTGCCCGTGCCCCCGGGATTTACCATCACGACCGACGTTTGCAACGAGTACTACGAAATCGGCAAGGACAAGGTTGTAGAAATCTTGAAAGAAGAAGTTGAGAAGAGCCTCCACCACGTGGAAGACTTGATGCAGAGCAAGTTCGGCGATGTGCAGAACCCCCTGCTCCTTTCCGTACGCTCCGGCGCACGCGCTTCTATGCCCGGTATGATGGACACCATTCTCAACCTCGGCCTTAACGACGAAGTTGTTGAGGGCCTCGCTGCAAAGACTGGCAATCCCCGTTTCGCCTACGACGCTTACCGCCGCTTCGTTCAGATGTATGGCGATGTAGTACTCGGCATGAAGCCCGTAAACAAGGACGACAATGATCCCTTTGAAGAAATCATCGAGAATGTGAAGGAAGAAAAGGGCGTGAAACTCGATAACGAGCTCGAAACGGAAGACCTCAAGCGTCTCGTAGTCCTCTTCAAGGAGGCCATTTCCACGCAGACTGGCAAGGCATTCCCCACCGACCCGATGGAACAGCTTTGGGGCGCAATCTGCGCTGTGTTCGACTCTTGGATGAACGAACGCGCTATCCTTTACCGCAAGATGGAAGGCATTCCCGCAGAATGGGGTACGGCCGTGACGGTAATGGCAATGGTGTTCGGCAACATGGGCAACACTTCCGCAACGGGCGTTTGCTTCAGCCGCGACGCTGCAACGGGCGAAGACCTCTTCAACGGCGAATGGCTCGTTAACGCACAGGGCGAAGACGTTGTGGCAGGTATCCGCACGCCGCAGCAAATCACGCTCGAAGGCTCGCGCCGCTGGGCAGAATTACAGGGTATTTCTGAAGAAGAACGCAAAGCTAAGTTCCCCTCTATGGAAGAGGCTATGCCCGAAATCTACCAGCAGCTCGATGCTATCCAGACCAAGCTCGAAAACCACTACCACGACATGCAGGACATGGAGTTCACCGTTCAGGAAGGCAAGCTCTGGTTCTTGCAGACGCGTAACGGTAAGCGCACCGGTGCAGCTATGGTGAAGATTGCCATGGATTTGCTCCGTCAAGGCATGATCGACGAGAAGACGGCCATCAACCGTTGCGAACCCGCCAAGCTTGACGAACTGCTCCACCCTGTGTTCAACAAGGAAGCCCTTGCCAAGGCTAAGGAACTCACGCGCGGCCTTCCCGCCAGCCCGGGTGCAGCTTGCGGTCAGATTGTATTCTTTGCAGAAGACGCTGCCAAGTGGCGTGCAGATGGCCATAAGGTTGTGCTCGTACGTATCGAGACCTCTCCCGAAGACCTCGCCGGCATGGCTGCCGCCGAAGGCATTCTCACCGCTCGTGGCGGTATGACCAGCCACGCAGCAGTAGTTGCCCGCGGTATGGGTAAGTGCTGCGTCAGCGGTGCAGGTGCAATCAATGTTGATTATAAGGCTAAGACGCTCGAAATCGACGGCGTTAAGCTTCAGGAAGGCGATTTCATTTCGCTCAACGGTACTAACGGCCGCGTTTATCAGGGCGAGATCCGCACGCAGGCTGCCGAACTTTCCGGCGACTTCGCTGACCTCATGGACCTCTGCGCCAAGTACACCCGCCTGCAAGTGCGCACCAACGCCGACACGCCCCACGACGCAGAAGTAGCCCGCAAGTTTGGCGCAGTAGGTATCGGTCTCTGCCGCACGGAGCATATGTTCTTTGACGCTGACAAGATTGTCGCCATGCGTGAAATGATTCTTGCCGAAGACGTTGAAGGCCGCAAGAAAGCGCTTGCCAAGCTTCTTCCTATTCAGAAGGAAGACTTCAAGGGCATCTTCCGTGCTATGGACGGCTTCCCTGTAAACGTCCGCCTGCTCGATCCTCCCCTCCACGAGTTTGTACCCCACGATTTGAAGGGTCAGGAAGAAATGGCAAAGGCTATGGGCGTAACGGTTGAATATATCCGTCAGCGCGTCGACAGCCTTTGCGAGCACAACCCGATGCTCGGCCACCGCGGCTGCCGTCTCGGTAACACCTATCCTTGCATCACGCAAATGCAGACCCGCGCCATTCTCGGCGCCTGCATCGACCTGAAGCGCGAAGGCTTCGACCCGCATCCCGAAATCATGGTGCCCCTCACGGGTATCCTCTACGAGTTCGAGGCTCAGGAAGAAGTTATCCGTCAGGAAGCTGCCGAGCTCTTCAAGGAAGAAGGCATTGAAATTCCCTTCAAGGTTGGTACGATGATAGAAATTCCTCGTGCTGCCCTCACGGCAGACAAGATTGCTACCCGCGCCGAGTATTTCAGCTTCGGCACGAACGACCTCACGCAGATGACCTTCGGTTACTCTCGCGACGACATCGCCAGCTTCTTGCCCGTTTACCTTGAAAAGAAGATTTTGAAGGTAGACCCCTTCCAGGTGCTCGACCAGAACGGCGTAGGCCAGCTTATCAATATGGCAGTTGAAAAGGGTCGTCACGCCCGTCCCGATCTCAAATGCGGCATTTGCGGCGAACACGGCGGCGAACCCTCTTCTGTTAAGTTCTGCCACAAAGCAGGTCTCAACTACGTCAGCTGCTCTCCTTTCCGCGTGCCCATCGCACGCCTCGCTGCTGCGCAGGCTGCCGTCGAGTAAGAGCGACTAAATATTGATTTATAGCAAGTTAGGCGGATAGCCCCTGAAACAAAGGGACTTCCGCCTAACTTCGTAAATGACGTTGTGTTCATTTCTACCCAATTTCCATCTAACATAAAATAAGCCCCGATGCTGCAAGATGAAGCATTGGGGCTTAACTTTTATCAACTAGTATAATACTCTCAAATTAAATGAGATATTGAGAAGAAATGCTTTCGTTGTCCATCACACGGCGAATAGTTTCGGCAAACATGCTGGAAACGGTGATTTGCTTCACTTTCGGGCAATGGCCTTTATAAGGAATGCTGTCGGTAAATACCATTTCTTCCAGCGCAGATGCTTGAACGCGCTCATCGGCAGGGCCCGACATGATGCAGTGAGAAGCAAGGGCGCGAACGCTATTGGCGCCATTTTCCATCATAAGGTCTGCAGCCTTAGTAATTGTGCCGGCAGTATCAACGATGTCGTCAACCAGAACTACGTCCATGCCTTTCACGTCGCCGATAATCTGCATACCGGCCACCTCGTTAGCCTTCTTGCGCGACTTATTGCAAAGCACCATGGGGCAATCAAGGAATTTGGCATAAGTGCTTGCACGCTTCGAACCGCCTACGTCGGGCGTGGCGATGCAGAGGTTGGGCAGGTTGAGCGACTTAACGTAAGGCAGCATCACGGTGGAGGCATAGAGATGGTCAACGGGTACGTCGAAGAAGCCCTGTTCCTGGTCAGCGTGCAAGTCCATAGTAAGCAGGCGGTCGATGCCGGCAACGCTCAGAAGGTCGGCCACGAGCTTAGCGCCGATAGAAACGCGCGGCTTGTCTTTACGATCCTGACGCGCCCAGCCGAAGTAGGGGATAACGGCATTGATGCTGTGTGCAGATGCGCGTTTGGCGGCGTCAATCATCAGCAACAGCTCCATAAGGTTGTCGGAGTTGGGGAAAGTGGACTGCACGAGGAACACGTCGCGGCCGCGAATGGACTCTTCGTAAGACACGGAGAACTCGCCGTCAGCGAAGTACGTGATGACCAAATTTCCCAAAGGCTGATTTAAGTCGGCACAGATTTTCTCTGCCAGATACTTTGACTTAGTGCCCGAAAAGATCATGAAAGACTGGTTGTTCATTGTTTTTTTTGAATTTGATGAGTATGAAGGAAGTTGTTGTAGGATTTACAGTTAACGACAGGCTACGCGGCCGGTTTGCCAAGCGGGGTTCGCCCGTTTCCAAATAGCAATCGCCACCTCAGGAAGGGGTGGCGATGCTTACTCCGCCAGCTTGCGCAAACGGCGGAAATGGTTGATTATTTCGCGGAAATCGTTGTCGGTGTGCATATTAAAGCGGTTCCAGATGTCGCCCAGCAGCACGGCTCCGCCGAAACCAAGGTCTTTAAGCAGCTTGATATTGTCATAGTCCACGCCGCCCAAGGCCATCACCCTGCGGTCGATGATTTTCCGGCGTGCATAGTCTTTTAGTTCGTTCTGAGTGAAATGGGCGGGATAGTCGTCCTTTGAAATGCTGTCGAAAATGGGCGATAGGAAAACGTAGTCGCAGGCTTTTTTATGCTGCATAACCTCCTCAA
Source organism: Bacteroidales bacterium (assembly GCA_022784065.1). GTDB lineage: Bacteria > Bacteroidota > Bacteroidia > Bacteroidales > Bacteroidaceae > Alloprevotella. The sequence goes on from JALFUO010000081.1 coordinate 22,888, forward strand.
TCGTGTGGCATGAGCAACTGATGCTGCCTTTGAACTTTGGCGGAAGCTGGGAGTTGCGGCTATTGAGATGCACGCCCTTCAAGCCATATTCGCTTTTGAGATAAAAATGGTCGTGCACGACGATACGCTTCCTGTATTGCTCGGGAATGAGCATCAGAAGGCGCTCGGAATAAACCGGCTCGGTGTCAGGTTTTCTCAGATGCAGGATTTCAAGCCCCTCTTCAAAGAGCGCAGTCAGAATCTGGTGCTCTTCTACAAAAAAGTAAGGGGTGGTCATTAAAATCAGTTTCATGATGCGCTGACTAATCTCTCGTGCAGATGCTTCAAAGAGTGGTAACGGCATCCGCTTGGCGTTACTGCCTGCAAAATTACGTAAATACTACGAAATAAACGAAAGAAAACGGCAACAAATGGCAACTATTTGCGCAGCAAATGGGGATATAGAGTCAACAAGCAAGTGCAATATTAAGGAAAATGTTTGAAGAACTCTTTCACTGGAGTTGAAAAATTGAGTTTTTGTCTTGGTCTTTTATTGATTTTCATTTGGATTTTGGTGATATGGGCATCAGTAATGTTGTTGATGTTAGCGCCTTTCGGTATTTTCCGCTGTTGAAAATCTGAGTGATTGGTATGTTATATGTAATTTTGCAAAAAATATAATCTAAGAAATATTCATGCCAGCCCTTTATCTTATTCCCGTACCCATAGGCGACACGCCGCACGACCGCGTGCTGCCGGCCTACAACCGCGAAATAATTCTTTCTATCCGCCATTTTATTGTCGAGGAGGTGCGCACGGCGCGGCGTTTTCTCAAACAGGTGTGTCGCGACATTGACATCGATGCGCTTACCTTCCAGCCGATGGGCAAACACGCCGAGCCAGCGGCGTTTGCCGGTTATTTAGAGCCGTTGCGCCACGGCGAAAGTATCGGCGTTATCAGTGAAGCCGGATGCCCTGCCGTGGCCGACCCCGGCGCGGCTCTTGTTGAGATCGCCCAGCGTGAGGGCTTGAAAGTCGTGCCGCTTGTAGGGCCTTCTTCTATACTCCTTTCGGTGATGGCTTCTGGCTTCAACGGCCAAAGTTTTGCCTTCCACGGTTATCTGCCAATCGACGGGGGCGAGCGCGCCAAGGCTTTGAAGCGCTATGAGGCGCGTTCTGCTGCCGAGGACGAAACGGAACTTTTTATCGAAACGCCTTTCAGAAATGACAAACTCTTTAAGGAAATCCTCGCCGCCTGCTCTCCGAAGACGCGCCTCTGCATTGCCGCAGGGCTGACGGGCGAAACGGAATTTGTGCGCACGCACACCATAGCGCAGTGGCGCAACATGCCTGCGCCGCCAATCAACAAAATCCCCGCTATCTTCCTCATCTATGCGGGCGGAGGCAAGGCCCGCAAGTGAGTTTGCGAAAAATGAAATAGACTAAACTTTGCTTTTTGATATTAATCCATTAAAATCCCCGATTTTCTGATAAAAATATTCATTATCTGCTATCATAGTTTATGAAAAAGTGCTTAACTTTGCAGCAACAAAGCAAAAGGCTTGACTGATAAACTGCAAATTATGCTCCGAACGATACATTTTACGAAGATGCACGGTGCCGGCAATGACTACATTTATGTAGACACCACCAAAGAAGAGATTGCCGACCCCGCGCATCTTTCGCTTGTTTGGAGCGACCGCCACAAAGGCATCGGCGGTGACGGGCTGGTGCTCATCGGCCGCGACACAGAAGACCCCGAGACGTTTACGATGCGCATTTTCAATAACGACGGCAGCGAAGCCCGCATGTGCGGCAATGCCTCGCGTTGCATCGGCAAATATCTCTATGAATACGGACTCACCGACAAGCGGGAAATTCGCCTGCGCACGCTGTCGGGCATCAAGATACTCAAGCTTAATGTAAACGCAGAGGGTAGGGTGGAGGCCGTTACAGTGGACATGGACGAGCCGCAAACGGCAGTGCCCGAACAGTTGGCCACGCCCGATGGGTCTTTGACCGAAGGAAAGATATTGGCTACCGACGGCAAGGAATACGTAGGCACGTTTGTATCGATGGGCAACCCGCACTTCGTGATTTTTGTTCCCGATGCAGAGGCCGTTGCGCTTGAAAAGGTAGGGCCGACGCTCGAATTTGCCGAAATCTTCCCCGAGCGGTGCAACATTGAGTTTGCCACCGTGCGTCCCGACGGCAGCATCCGAATGCGCGTGTGGGAGCGCGGCTCCGGCATCACGATGGCCTGCGGCACGGGCGCCTGTGCCACGGCGGTTGCAGCCGCCCTTACAGACCGCGCGCCGCGCAAGAGTAAAATCGTAATGGACGGCGGCTGTCTGGAAATCGAATGGGAAACCGCCTCAAACCGCGTCTTTATGACAGGCCCCGCGACCAAGGTCTTTGACGGCGCGATTGAAATCGAGCAACAATAAGTAAACGAAAGGAGCAGACCGCGCGGCCGCTCCTTTTTGTTTTATAAAACATACAATATTATTTATATGTACAGCATCAACGCCAATTTCCTCAAATTGCAAAAGAATTATCTCTTTGCCGACATTGCTCATAGGGTGAACGCCTTTAAGGAAGCGCACCCCGAAGCAAATATCATACGCCTCGGCATCGGCGACGTGACGCGCCCGCTCGCCCCGGCAGTTATCGAAGCCCTGCATAAAGCCGTGGACGAGCAGGCCAGCGCCGAAACTTTTAGGGGTTACGGGCCGGAGCACGGCTATGAGTTCCTGCGCCAAGCCATCGCCGACAACGACTTTGCGCCGCGCGGCATCGATATCGACATCGACGAGATATTTATCAACGACGGCGCGAAGAGCGACACGGGCAACTTCGGCGATATCCTCGGAAAAGACTGCACCGTGTGCGTCACCGACCCCATCTATCCCGTATATATTGATTCCAATGTTATGGGCGGGCGTGCAGGAGATTTTGAAAACGGCGCATGGAGTCGCGTGACGTATTGCCCCTGCAACGCAGAGAACGATTTTGTGCCCGCCATTCCCGACCATCGCACCGACCTCATTTACCTCTGCTACCCCAACAATCCCACGGGCACCACGCTCTCGAAGGCGGAGTTGCAGAAGTGGGTGGATTATGCCCTGCGCAATAATAGTCTGATCCTTTACGATGCCGCCTACGAGGCATACATCACGCGCCCCTACGTGCCCCATTCCATTTATGAGATAGAGGGTGCTAAGCGCTGTGCCGTTGAGTTTCATTCTTTCTCAAAGACGGCCGGCTTCACGGGCCTCCGCTGCGGCTATACGGTAGTGCCGCGCGAGTTGGAAGTCGTGGCGGATAATGGCGAGCGCGTGCTGCTCAATCAACTTTGGAACCGCCGCCAGTGCACCAAGTTCAACGGCACGCCTTACATCGTACAGCGAGCCGCCGAAGCCGTTTATTCGCCCGAGGGCAAGCGTCAGGTGCGCGAAACCATTGATTACTATATGACCAACGCCCGCATCATGCGCGAAGCTTTGGCGGAGGCAGGTCTTAAAACCTTCGGCGGCGTGGACGCGCCTTACATCTGGCTGCAAACGCCGGGCGTAGGCTCTTGGGAGTTCTTCGACCGCCTGCTCAATGAAATCCACGTCGTTTCCACGCCGGGCGTCGGCTTCGGTCCTTCGGGCGAAGGCTATATCCGCCTCACCGCTTTCGGTCGCCGCGAGGACTGCGAAGAAGCCATGGAGCGGCTGAAAAGTTTGTAGAAATAATTTTTAGTAAACAAGTAAACGAGTCGACGTTACTCTTGAAAGTAGGGGCGTTTTGCAAAACGCCCGGTCGCTGATTGCCTCATTCGATTATGCTACGAGGTGCATTTGGAGGGCGTTTTGCAAAACGCCCCTACTCGTTTCCTTGTAAACTCGTCTACTAATAAACGAAAGAAAAAACATCTCTTAATCCTTATAGTTTTATGTCAAACTTACGATTCAAAGTTGTCGAAGAGGCGTTCAAGAAACGCCCGGTTGCAGTTGAAACGCCGGCAGAACGCCCCTCGGAGTATTTTGCCAAGTACGTGTTCAATCAGGAAAAAATGTTCAAGTTTCTCCCGCTGAAGACCTACAAGCGTCTGCGCGAGGCCATCGAGCAGGGCACGCCGCTTCCCATGAGCGTAGCCGACGAAGTGGCGCAGGGAATGAAGTCTTGGGCCATGTCGATGGGCGTTACCCACTGCACGCACTGGTTTCAGCCGCTCACCGAAGGCACGGCCGAGAAACACGACGCTTTCTTGGAGCACGACTGGAAGGGCGGAATGATTGAAGATTTCAGCGGCAAGGAACTTGTGCAGCAGGAACCTGACGCTTCCAGCTTCCCCAACGGCGGTATTCGCTCCACATTCGAGGCACGCGGTTACTCTGCTTGGGATCCTGCTTCGCCCGTGTTCATCATCGGCGACACTTTGATGATCCCCACGGTGTTTATCTCCTACACCGGCGAGGCACTCGACTATAAAGCACCCCTCAAAAAGGCACTTGCCGCCGTGGATAAGGCAGCAACGGCCGTGGCAAAATATTTCAACGAAGACGTGACGCGCGTCACAACCAACCTCGGTTGGGAGCAGGAATATTTCCTCGTGGACGAAGGGCTCTATGCCGCCCGTCCCGACCTCTTGCTCACGGGTCGCACGCTCATGGGCCACGAGTCTTCTAAAAACCAGCAGATGGAGGACCACTATTTCGGTGCAATTCCCGAACGCGTGGCAGAGTTCATGCGCGACCTCGAAATACAGGCGCTCGAACTGGGCATACCTTGCAAGACGCGCCACAACGAAGTGGCCCCAAACCAGTTTGAACTCGCGCCGATTTTTGAGGAATGCAACTTGGCTGTCGACCACAACATGCTCCTCATGTCGCTCATGCGCAACGTGGCACGCAAGCACGGATTCCGCTGCCTGCTCCACGAGAAGCCTTTCGCCGGCATCAATGGTTCGGGCAAGCACAACAACTGGTCGCTGACCACCGATACGGGCATTATCCTCCACGCCCCCGGCAAGACGCCTGAAGACGCCCTCCGCTTCATCACCTTCGTAGTGGAAACCCTTATGGGCGTATATCGCCACAACGGCCTCTTGAAGGCTTCCATCATGAGTGCCACGAATGCCCACCGCCTCGGCGCAAACGAAGCGCCTCCCGCCATCATCTCCTCCTTCCTCGGCAAGCAGGTGAGCGAACTGCTCGACCGCGTGGAGCACTCCACCACCGACGAACTCTTTGCCATGGAGGGCAAGCACGGCGTGAAGCTCGACATTCCGCAGATTCCCGAACTGATGATCGACAACACCGACCGCAACCGCACCTCTCCCTTCGCTTTCACGGGCAACCGCTTCGAGTTCCGCGCCGTAGGCTCTATCGCCAACTGCGCCAGCGCGATGATTGCCCTCAACACTGCCGTGGCAGAGGCTTTGACCGACTTCAAGACGCGCGTCGATGCCCGCATCGCCGCCGGGGCATCTAAGGTGTGCGCCATTCTCGACACGCTCCGCGAGGACATCAAGACCTGCAAGCCTATTCGCTTCGACGGCAACGGCTACAGTGACGAGTGGAAAGAAGAAGCTGCGCGCCGCGGCCTTGACTGCGAAACGTCCTGCCCCGTGATTTTCGACCGCTACCTTGACGAGGCATCTGTCGACATGTTTGAGAAGATGAACGTGATGCATCGCCACGAACTTGAGGCGCGCAACGAAATCAAGTGGGAGACTTATTACAAGAAAATCCAGATTGAGAGCCGCGTGCTCGGCGACCTCTGCATGAACCACATCATCCCCGTCGCCACGAAATACCAGAGCGTGCTTGCCGACAACGTGCATAAGTTGCAAGCCGCCTTCTCCGACCCTGCGAAGGTGAAGGAACTCACGGCTTACAACATCACGCTCATCGAGAAAATCAACAAGCACACGAGTTTCATTGCCGACAACGTCGAGGCAATGGTCGAGAAGCGCAAGGTGGTGAACAAGAACGAGGACGTCCGCACGCTAGCCGTGGCTTACCACGACGAAGTAGCGCCTTACCTCGATGCCATTCGCTACCACATCGACAAACTCGAGCTGATCGTTGAGGACGATATGTGGACCTTGCCCAAATATCGCGAACTGCTCTTTATCAGATAATCTGTATGAGCTGCCCTGCAAGGGCCAAATAAATTAGCGTAGGGACTATAGCCCCTACGCTAATTTATATTTACAACAATATTCATTTTGACACAGCCCCTACTTTCTTTCGCACGTTTCATCACATTTGTCGGAATATTATTTTGTGCTCTTTCGCGGTGCGCTCCTGTTTTCAAAGCAGGGGACACATGTACAAGGGCAGATAAGTGATGCCGTCTGCTTCTTTGTAGTCGGCAGGGTGTACGACATAAGGCGTAGATAGATACTGATTGTATTTGTCTACGCATTTTCGTAGCGAGGTCAGGGTGTAGCGGGCTGAAGATTTGACCTCGATGGGCGATATGTTGTGCCGGCTGGTGATTTTTTTGTCAGAGATGAGGAAATCTATTTCCATTTTGGGGGATTCTTCTGTGGGTGATTGAGAAAAGAAATATAAACTGTGGCCGGCTGCTTTTAACATCTGCGCCACAATGTTCTCAATTACCATGCCGCCGTTAAATTCGAGTTTGTCAAGCATTATTTTGCGATAGATCTCTTCGCTGACGATGTCTCTTTCGTTGAAGGCATGGCTGATGAGCAAGCCAGTGTCGGCCATGTAACACTTTATGGCGTTGGTGTCCTTGTTGAGATTTAGACCGATACAGGGGGCTGTGGTGTTATAGCAGGTATTCATAATCATGGCATCGTCGAGCCAGAAGAACGCCGTCTCGTAATCGCGTGCTCTTGCCCCTTCCCTGAGGGCAGAGAGTTTGAACTTCTTTTCATGCCGTTGCAGTTGCGACGGTATTTCCTCGAAAATGCTTTTCACCTTCGTGTCGTAGCCTTTGGCATATTTGCCGATGTCGTTTCGATAAAGTTCCAATATCATTCTCTTTGCTTTGTCAACTTTCTCGAAATCTTTGGTCTGCACATATTTCTCAACCGCCTGCGGCATCCCGCCCACAATCATATATTGCCTGAAAAAGTCCATAGCCTTGCGGTGCATGAGTTGTCCCATCGGCCGCCTGCCGTTAAAGCAGTCTTGCACGAAAGGCATAAGTTGCTCGTTGCCCAGCGCCCATAGAAACTCTTCAAAGTCCATGGGATACATTTTAATATGTTCTTCTTCTGAGGGAATGACAATGTTCTCCACGTTCTTCTTTATCGAAACCAATGAACCGGTTTCCAAATAGTCATATCGTCCGTCCAGTACTAAATATTTTATGGCCGCGCGTGCACGGGGGTATTGCTGCACCTCATCGAAAACGATGAGCGTATCGCGCTCATAAAGTTTTACGCCAGTGTAGCTGCTCAGATACATGAAAAACGTGTCAAGGTCGGCAAGATAATGTTCAAAGAGTGCCTTAAAGTCATTGCTCGCTACGTTGAAGTCAATAAAGATATGGCTTCGATATTCTTGCTTTGCAAATGCCTTTGCAATGTAACTTTTGCCCACGCGCCTTGCCCCGTCAATCAGCAAAGCCGTTTCGCCCTTGCTTTCATTTTTCCACTTCAAAAGCCTGTCGTAAATCTTTCTTTTCATAATTATCATTATTTCAGATGTTTCGTTATTGCTTACGCACTAAAATGCGATTGTAAAAATTTATTTACCGCACTAAAATGCGATTATTATATTGCTTGAACCGCACCAAAACGCGATTATCGCCCTTGCAAAGATGCGAATAATTATGCTTTCCCGCAAAGAATCTTTTTTATTTCCGTAGCAAATTCCAATTTTCAGGCAGCAATTTTTTATTTGCTGCCTGATATTTTTTCCTTTCTCCTTGATATTTTTCCCTTTCATATAAGAAAAAGTTTGTTACAAACTTTGTAACGCATATTACAAAGTTTGTAACATGTGTTAGCAAGTTTGTAACAAGCGTTACAAACTTTGTAATAAAAATTATCTGCGCACGGCGGGAAAAATATCAAGGAGAAAGGAAGATTTTGCTTGCGGATAGTGAAAAATATCTCGGACATAATTTGCCGTTCCTCCGAAATAAATTCAAGCAAGAGGGCAGGCAGGGGCGTAAAAAACGCATTTATCTGCTAAGAAAACGCCCGAAATGCGTAATTTTGCAGAGATAATACGAATTTCAAACATTGCGCGACTATGACACACCTCACTGATTTGCACACCGAAGAAGAGAGAAGAGAAATACGCCGTCTTTTGCTGGAACTCTATCACGACCCGCACAACCGCCCTGCCGCAGAGCGGGCCAAGCAAACGGGCATACTCCTCAAACAGGCGTATGCCGAGGGTGCGCCCCTGCGCGATGCGTTTGGCAACAGCAGGCTCCTCATGGCGCTCCGCACAGTGTGCCTCGCCGCTTCCGAGATAGGGCTGCGCGGCGATGCGCTCACGGCCTTCGTGGTCTATGCCGCCACCGCGCCGGAACAGGGCGAAGAGATGTGCAAGACGGTGGAAAAAGTGCTCGGACTGGACACGGCCGCCGCGCTCCGCGCCATACTCCGCGTGAAAAGCATCGAGAGCAAGGCGGAAACCATGCAGACCGATAATTTCCGCAACCTCTTCATCGCCCAGGCGGGCGATATGCGCGTGGTGCTGCTCCTCATTGCCGAGAGCGTGGTGCTGATGCGCAGCATACGCGACACGGATAACACAGCCGAGCAGCAGCGCGTGTCGACAGAGGCTTCCGCGCTCTTCGCACAACTGGCGCATAAACTCGGACTCTATAAACTGAAAAGCGAACTCGAAGACCTTTCGCTCAAATATCTTGAACACGATGCCTACTACCTCATCAAGGACAGCCTGAACGCCAAGAAGCAGGAGCGCGATGCCTACATCGAACGCTTCATGGCGCCTATCAGAAAGATGCTCGACGAGGAAGGCCTAAAATACCACATCAAGGGGCGCACGAAGAGCATTCACTCTATCTGGCAAAAGATGAAGAAGCAAAAATGCGGCTTCAACGGCGTGTACGACCTCTTTGCCATTCGTATCATCCTCGACGCGCCGCCCAAGGAAGAGAAGAAGCAGTGCTGGAAAGTCTTTTCGCTCATCACTGGGCAGTATGAGAGCAACTTGAAACGCCTGCGCGACTGGCTCACCGTGCCTAAGTCGAACGGCTACGAAAGCCTCCACATCACGGTGCGCGGACCGGAGGACAAATGGGTTGAGGTGCAGATACGCACGGAGCGTATGGACGAGGTGGCCGAACACGGCCTCGCGGCGCACTGGCGCTACAAAGGCGTGAAGAGCAGCGGCGGCACCGTGGACTCATGGCTCGCCGACATTCGCAGCGCGCTCGAAACGGGAAATGAAGGGCTCCTCGCCGACAGCCTCACGCAGGGCACGGCCTCGCAGCAGGACGTCTACGTTTTTTCGCCCAAGGGCGACGTGTACCGCCTGCCCGCAGGAGCCACAGTGCTCGACTTTGCCTACCTTATCCACTCGAAAATAGGCAACCGCTGCGTGGGCGGCAGAGTGGGCGGGCGCAACGTGCCTATCCGTCAGCAGTTGGAGTGCGGGCAGACGGTGGAAATCCTCACCTCCGCCACGCAGCAGCCGCGTCAGGAGTGGCTCAACATCGCCGTGTCGCCACACGCCAAGTCGAAAATCCGCGCTGCGCTCAAGGAACTGCAAGCAGGCGAAAGCGCCATGGGGCGCGAAGTCCTCGAGCGTAAACTGCGCAACCGCAAGCTCGAATGGGACGAAAGCCTGATCAATCGCCTGATTAAGAAACTCGGATATAAGGAGTCCGCGCTCTTTTACAAGGCGTTGAACGACGAGACGCTCGATATTTCCGACGTGCTCGACACGTACGTCGAACTTTCGCGCCACGAGCAGGGTCTTGCCGAACGCGCCGCTACGCGCAGTGCGGAGGAGTATCAGGCAGATACGGAATTGGAGAGCCGCGCCAAGTCGTCGGACGACGTGCTGGTCATCGACCGCAACCTCAAAGGCATTGAGTTTCAACTGGCCCATTGCTGCAACCCCGTATATGGCGACGACGTGTTTGGTTTCGTCACAGTGAGCGGCGGCATCAAAATCCACCGCACCAACTGCCCCAACGCTGCTGCCCTGCGCAGCCGCTTCGGCTACCGCATCGTGAAGGCCCGCTGGGCGGGCAAGGGTGGTGGCAGTTACCCGATAACGCTGCGTGTGGTGGGTAACGACGACCTCGGCATCGTGAACAACATCACGTCCATCATTTCAAAAGAAGAGCACATCATGCTCCGCAGCATCAACATCGACTCCAACGACGGCCTCTTCTCGGGTATTCTCACGGTGATGGTCGACGACACCACGCGCCTCGAAGCCCTGTTGAAGAAACTGCGCACCGTGCGCGGCGTAAAGGCAGTGTCGAGGGCGTAAGCGTGTTGGTAGGATAGGTTGTGGATATTGACAAAAACCATAAAAACCGCTTGCTTCGTTTGAAGCCCAAGGCACGCCGCCGGGCTTAACGCCGAGCCTGAAAGCCTGAGGCTTTCGCTCGTCCTTAATCCCTGCGGCTGCGGTCGGTTTCCGCCCGCTTCAAACGACGCAAGTAAAAAACAGAAAAAAGTAATGCATCTATTTTCTTGTCAACTAAAAACAACTCCATGAGCGACGGAAATTTCAATCGTAACCTATTGCCGTATCGCGATTTCCAAAGCGGCGTTCGCGCCGGACGGGCGCAGATGCGCACGGCGGCGTTGTCGGCGTTTGAGAAATGGCTGGACGGCTGCGGCGGCAAGTTTTCAGAAGAGGAACGAGCCGAGGCCGTGCGGCAGTTTAAGGACAATCTTATACCATAAATATATGATAACGAAAAATCCTTTAATCATCGTGCTCGCCCTGTTGGCGTGTCTCGTCCTGCCGCTGTGCACGGGGTGCAACGGCTGCGGCAAGCAGTCTGGCGAAACACCGGCCGACACTACGGCTGTTGCAACAGGCGACAGCGTTGCAAGCGATTCCACCATTTATGGCACGAGCGACGAGTTCGGCATGAGCACCTTCTCGCTCATTGCCGACAGCACGGGCGACACGCTCTGCGTTACGCGCACCGCAAGCGACGGCACTGACGGGCAAATATGGGGCGACCTCGACGAGGGCTGCCGCTACGCCCTCACCACCCGCGACGGCGGCGAAGCCATCGGCGTGCTTATCAATCTCACGCAACTTGAAACGTTCGTGGCGAAGGACCGCTACAAAACCCTCAACGGCCATCTCTACATCGACGGCGAGGAAATACGGCTCAGCGCGCTCTGCGCCGACTCCCTCGCAGGCACAATTGTCAATAACTCGCAACCATTTATCTTAAAGAAGTAGTAAACAAATATGTTTTCAGGCATTGTAGAAGCCACCGCCCGCGTCGTGGCCATAAAGAAAGACCGGGACAATATTGACTTCACCCTCGAATGTCCGCTCTATAAGGGCGAACTGCACGTAGACCAAAGCGTGGCGCACAACGGCGTTTGCCTCACGGTGGTGCAGCACGACGAAGCGGGCCGCTACGTGGTGACGGCTATGGACGAGACCTTAAAGCGCAGCAACCTTGGTCTGCTCAAAGAGGGCGACGAGGTGAACGTGGAACGCTCTATGAAAATGGACGGCCGCCTCGACGGGCATATCGTGCAGGGGCATGTAGACACCACGGCCGTGTGCATCGGCAAGGAAGACGCCGACGGCAGTTTCATCTTCACCTTCCGCTACGAAACGGACAAGGAGATGATACGCCGAGGCTACTTCACCGTGGACAAGGGCAGCGTCACCGTGAACGGCGTGAGCCTCACCGTGTGCCGTCCCACCGCCGACACGTTCAGCGTGTGCATCATACCCTACACCTTCGAGCACACGAATTTCCACGCCATAGAGCCGGGCACGGTGGTAAACCTCGAATTCGACATCTTGGGCAAATACCTCTGCCGCTTGCAGGAGTTGAAATAAAAGTAGGGGCGTTTTGCAAAACGCCCGCTGAGTTCTCCGAATGGCTTGATCAATCATGTAATCATTTACCGGGCGTTTT
>JALFUO010000085.1 GCA_022784065.1 Bacteroidales bacterium
AAAACGCCCCTACTGGCTGTAATTAAGGACGAGCGTGAGCCGATTAGGCTCACAGGCTCGGCGTTTAGCCCAGCGGCGTGCCCTCGGGCTTCACACGATGCAAGTGGTTTTTATGGTTTTTGTATAATATATTGTGACTAAACGCGTATAGAAACTATACGGATTATTGTCTTGCTATTTCAGAACAAGGGCACTGCGGCGCAGGCATTGGGTGCCCTGATGCGCACCGAGCGCGAGAGGGTGGGCGCGATGCGGTCGGTTGTGACGGGCGTTTCGATTTGCTCGCCTTTCACGCCCGCGCCTAAGAAGACAATGGGGAAGGGAATATACGATTCGCGCACGGGCATGTCCTCTTTCGTCTCGGCGTTCACGTATCGCCAGCCCGGCGACACCTCAATCAGCACGTCGCCCGAAAACTTAGCGTTGTAGCCGCCGCGTATGCGGCTGATGCCCGGCGTCCATGCGCCTTGCAGCAGGCGTTGCGCCGTGTACACGTCCTTCACGCCCGAGAGTTGCAGCAGGAAGTCCTGCGTGCGCTCCAATAGTTCCGTAAAGTTGATTTGCTTGTCCTCTACAAGCTTATGGTTCAAGTAGATTTGCGTGCCGAGGCAGGCTTCCACGAAGTTGCCCTGCCCGTAAACCGCCACGAGATACATGTTGAGCAGTGCGGCGGCGCGTTGCATGTCGAACGTGCCCGTGGGTATGCGGTATTTGCCGGGATTGATGGGCTCTTCGTCCACGTAGCCCGTCGACGTCAGCACGTAGAGGGCGTTGTCGCGCCCCACTTTCGCGTCTATCGCCTTGATGAGGCGGGCGAGGGTGCGGTCGAGGCGCACGTAAGTGTCTTGCACCTCCATCGACACCTCGCTCACGGGCTTGTGCTCGAAGTTGCCGGCGTAGAACGTCACGTTCAGCAGGTCGGTCACGCCGTCGGCGCCGAGCATCGTGCCGCCAAGGCATTGCTCCGCAGCGGCGGCAATCTCTTCGTTCACCAGCCCCGACGTTTTGAACGAGGCGAAGCGGCCCGCGCCTTTCTTAAAGCTGTGCTTGAAAGGCTGCTTCATGCCGCCCGAGAGGAAGTAGCTGAAATTGCCCACGAGGTCCGACGAGGGCTGCCACGTTTCAGCGTTCAGTCGCTCGGCGAGCGTGGTGCCGGCATTGAGCACCGACACCCACGAGGGCAGGGAGGGCGAATAGTATGTGCTGCTGCACCAGCGACCCGTGGCATCGTCTATCCAGATCACGGCATCTGCCGCGTGCCCGCCCTGCATCACGGCACTTTCGCGGCAGGGGGCTATGGAATATACGAGGGCTTTGCCCTCCGTGGCTATTTTAAGTTCGTCGCCGAAAGTAGACACGGCGAGGTGGCGCGGCGAAATCTTTTCGTCGGTCATCAGTCCCGCATAATCTGGGTCGTCCACACTGAACGCAGGCCGCAGAGTGGCGCGGTCTATCCACTTGCGCCCGATGATTGCGTGGTTAGACGGCGTGGTGCCCGTGGCTACGGTGGCGGCCGACGAGGCGAGGTCGGGGCGGGTGTGCGGGTATTCCGCATTGGCGTACACGCGCCCTTCGTTGAGCAGTTTGGTAAAACCGTCCTCGCCGTAGAGCGGCTGGAAGGCTTTGAGGTAGTCCGAGCGCAACTGGTCGATGAGTATCGTCACCACCACACGCGGCACGCCCCCGCCCGCCGCAGCGGCATTGGCTTCCACGGCGGAGAGCGCAGTCATCACTGCGAGCAACGAAACGATGAGTTGGGTGCGGTGTTTCGGCATATCGGGATTAATCTGTTTTATTTTTTAGTATACGAGTAGACGAGTGTACGAGTATACGAGACAGAATTGTTGTTGTCGCGGCAGAGGTTTATTGTAAATTATCTTTTAGATGAGCGACATGTCTTGTTTACTATACTACTTGTTCTTTATATTTTCGCCGCCCTTTGCGTGCGGTGAGCAGCCAAGAGCCATAGTGCGCCGCCAAACAGCCAGATTTCGTAAGGGAAAGCCTGCACTTGTGCCAACGCGGCCATGCCGAGGACCGGCCATATTATTATGGTGTACCAGCAGAGGGCATCCATCTGGCGGCGGCGTGCGTGGCGCACGTACCAGAAGAGCAGGGCGAGCGGCAGCGGGTTGAGCGCGGCCACGAGCCAGTTGCTGCCCACGGCGGGGTGTTCCGAGAAGAAGAACAGGAAACTGACCACAAGCCCCATCAGCCCCTGCACCGCCAGCAACAGGCCGTCCCACCACAGGGCGGTCTTGCCCGTGCGGCGTTCCCAAGCGATGAGGCCGAGGGTGAAGAGCAGCACCAGCGCCATTGCCACGCCCGGCGCGGCGGCAGGGCAGGGGGCGGCGGGTGCCTCGGTGGCAGGGAGAATGCGGCGGGGGGCGAAAGCGAGCGGTTGCACCGAACCGTCGGGCATGCGGCGGCGGGCGGCGGCCAGGAAGTTTTCGGCATAGATGGGCGAGAACGACTGATGCCGGCGCGTGGCAGGCGCGTCAATCTCGCAGCCCAGCACCAAGTCCTGGCCGAAACGGTCCCAAGGCGAGGCGGCTGAAAATTCGTGAATGATGTCGCGCAGCGACTTGGCGCGTCCCTTGCTGTCGGTTGCCGCTTCCGGCCATTCTATTTGTCCGCCGGCGGCGATGTCGATCAGGTCGATGGCACGCGTGGTGCAGTTGTTGTAGAGAAAGTTGTAGCGATACGTAGCGTTTTCGGGCAGCGACTCTGTGAGCAGCGTCTTGAATATGCGTTCCTTCTCGCTGGCCGTGAGGCGCAGCACCTGTTCGTCCACGCCGCGCCCGTCGCGCCGGTACACGGCGAGGAAATGCGCCATCGTTTCCACGCCGAGCTGGTAGTCGGTCTTGCCGGCAACGAACCGCGCCACGAAATTGGGCTGCTTGAAACTGAACATGCCGTAATTGAACACCCAGTCCTCGCCGTTGCGTAAGTCCTTGACGCGCACGGCGGTGTGGCCGTACAACTCGTAGATTTTCTTACCCGGCGTGCAGGTGAGCAGGCTTACTTCCAGCTCGTCGCCATCAGGCACAGACAATCCCTCGCCTTGGGCGGCAACGCCGGCGAACGATAAGAGAAACAAAAGTATAAGGGTGAAAAATCTGTGCAAGATAGGGCTATATATATTAATAATGTGTGAGGGCAAAAGCAGATTATCAGTTTTCAATCGGCAAAGTTACTTTAAGCGCAGGGAAAGGCAAAATAAAACCTTGCTTTTTTGGCATTTTCTGCCTTTTGAGGGGGCTTTTTTAACTTGTGTGCGCATTAAACTTGCTGCAAAAGGCGTGCCGCCGCCCGCAAGGGCTTGATAATTTTTCCGAACTGCGCAGATAGTTCTTCCGAAGCCCGAGGAATTTTTTCTTTGCCCCGTAAAAGTTTTTATTCAGTACTTTTGAATATGTGTTCAAAACCTTTGAATACGTATTCAAAAGCACTGAATACATGTTCAAAAGTTTTGAATAAAAATTTTCTCCGAGAAAATCAAAATTTTCAAGGAGCAAAGAAGAAATTTCTCGGGCACGTGAAAAAGTTGCTCCTGACTTCATCAATGCGCCACCCAAACTAAGATTTACTGTCAGATAGGTCGAAAAGAGGTTTCACAGCGAGGTGCTTCTCCGTCAAGAAGAGTGTCTTAGTGAAGTAAGTCCTGTTTTCCGGCATCCTTACTCTGATTG
>JALFUO010000088.1 GCA_022784065.1 Bacteroidales bacterium
TATTTTTTCGGGGGTTTTTGAAAACCGCCCCTACTCGTGAGGCCTTAAATGTGATTTCTGTTAAGTAGATATAATATCGTACACATTAGGTATGCATCACTTCAAAAACACGAAAAAACGAGGCGCGCGCAACATTTGCTTATAAGAAAAGCCGAAAATTCGGGAGAAATTGCGTAATTTTGCTAACTGATAGGCCCGTGCGCAGGACGCACCCTTTATAACGCCTATCCACACACAATAAAAATATGGCAGGCTTCGACCTTCAAAATATTAAGCAAAAATACAGCGTCATAGGCAACTGCGAGGCACTCAACCGCGCCCTGGAAATAGCCATGAAGATTGCCCCCGTAGACCTCACCGTGCTGATAACGGGCGAGAACGGCGCGGGCAAAGAGGTGTTCCCGCGCATCATTCACGACAACAGCCTGCGCAAGCACAAGCGCTACCTTGCCGTGAACTGCGGAGCCATTCCCGAAGGCACTATCGACTCGGAACTTTTCGGACACGAGAAGGGCGCGTTCACGGGAGCCGTGGAGCAGCGCGAGGGCTATTTTGCCGCCGCCAACGGAGGCACGCTCTTCCTCGACGAAGTAGGAGAACTGCCGCTCGCCACGCAAGCAAGGCTGCTGCGCGTGCTCGAAACTGGCGAGTATATCCGCGTGGGCTCGAGCGAGGTGCGCAAGACCGACGTGCGCATCGTGGCGGCTACCAACGTGAACCTGGAACAGGCCATCCACGACGGCAAGTTTCGCGAGGACCTTTATTATCGCCTCAACACGATTGCCATCCACGTGCCGCCCCTCCGCGAGCGCGGCCGCGACAGCGTGATGCTGTTCAAAAAGTTTGCGCTCGACATGAGCGAGAAATACCGCATGCCTGCCGTACGCCTCACGCCGCAGGCCGAGGAATGGCTCTCCGACTATGCCTGGCCCGGCAACGTGCGCCAGCTCAAGAACCTAGCCGAAAGCCTCTCCGTAACGGCCGACACGCGCGAGATAACCCCGGAAATCCTACAAACGTATCTGCCGAAAAATTCAGCGCACTCGCTGCCTGCTATCGTGGGGCGCGACGAGGCGGACGGCGGTTTCAAAAACGAGCGCGAAATCCTCTATCAAATTCTCTTCGACTTGCGCCGCGACGTGAGCGAACTGAAAAAAATAGTGCACGGACAAAATGCCGTGGCACACCATTCAGCCGATGTCAGCGACCGCGCGGCGGAGCACGGCAACGTGACGTTTCTCAACCGCAACCCGCGCAAGCCGCAAATCACGCCTGCAAAGGACGACCTGCCTATCTGGGAGGCGGAGGAAGTGACGGAGGTGCCTAACGAACCCGCACAGGAAAGCCCCGTGGCCGCCACGGCTGCCACCGCTGCCCCGCCCTCGCTCGAACAACTTGAGCGCGACCTCATACGCCAGGCATTGCGCTCCTGCCACGGCCGCAGGAAAGCTGCAGCCGAACAGCTCGGCATCTCCGAACGCACGCTTTATAGAAAAATCAAAGAGTATGGGCTGGAAGACGAAGCATAGCATTCTTTTCAATCTGCGGCGTGCGCCGGGCGCGAGAAGCGGGATAGCCATTCTGTTTCTCATTCCCAGCCTCTGTCTCTCCTTGCTGACGGCCTGCACCATAAGCTACAAGTTTACGGGCACGAGTATCAACTACGACCTCATCAAGACCATCCAGATTGATAAGGTGGTGAACCGCGCACCTTACGGCTGGGCGCCGATGGAAGCCATGTTCAACAACAAACTGCAGGATATGTTTGCCAACCAAACGCGCCTGAAACTCGTGAAGCGCGGCGGCGACCTCCACATCGCGGGCGAGATAACGGGCTACGACCAGTTCAACAAGTCGATTTCGGCTGACGGCTATTCCGCCCAAGTGCAGCTGCGCATGACGGTCAATATCCGCTACGACAACAACAAGACCAACGAGCACTGGGAAAAGCAGTTCCAGGCCACCACGCAATATAATTCCACGCAACAGCTAACGAGCGTGCAAGAAGAACTGGTGACGGAAATGGTGAAAGACCTCGCCGACCAGATTTTCAACGCCACCGTGGCGAATTGGTAGACGGTGCGCACGCTTGCAACCTGTCTGCTATATACAATAATAATATAGATGCAACTTTCATTGACTGAACTCATAGAGCACCCGGAACGGCTCAGCAAAGAGACGCTCTACCCGCTGCGCGAGCTGGTGGCAAAATATCCGTGCTTCCACTCCGCAAGGCTGCTCTTCCTGCAAAACCTCTTCTTGCTGCACGACCCGTCGTTCGGCGAGGAACTGCGCCGGGCCGCCGTATGCCTGCCCGATCGCAAGGTGCTGTTCAGTCTCATCGAAGCCGACAACTATAAACTCAAGCCCAACGCCGCGAAAAAGCCGCTCCGCACGCCGCAGCAGCAACCCGCAGGCGACCGCACGGCTACGCTTATCGACGACTTCCTGCGCACGTCCGACGAGCCGCTCATGCCGCAGCACAGGCTCACGCCCGCCGAGGCTGCCGTGGACTACACGGCCTTCCTGCTGCAAATGGACGACATCGTGCCAAATCCGTCGCAACAAAAGGACACGAAGCCTGAGCAAAGCCGGACGGGCAGCATTATCGACAACTTCATACAGAACACGTCCGACGGCATACAGCTGCAAGAAGAAGTGGAGTACGTGCCCGATACCGACAGTGGCGGCGAAGAAGCAGGCAGCGGCGGCGAAGAAGCGTTTTTCACCATGACGCTGGCAAAAATCTACATCAAACAGGGCCGATATGAGAAGGCACTTGAAATTATACGTAAGGTAAACTTGAATAATCCAAAAAAAAATAGTTACTTTGCAGACCAAATCCGATTTTTGCAGAAACTAATCGTCAATAGCAAGCATCAAAACAAAACTTTATAACACACATTTTACAAAGAATTACTGATTATGTATTCCGTATTAGTTATCTTGGCTGTCATCACGGCCGTATTGCTCACACTCCTCGTGCTTATCCAAGAATCCAAGGGCGGCGGACTTGCCTCCAACTTTGCTTCTTCCAACCAGATAATGGGCGTTCGCAAGACGACCGACGTCGTTGAAAAGGCCACCTGGACGCTCGCAGCTTGCCTCGTGGTGTTCAGCGTTGCCAGCATCTTCTTCGCTCCCACGGGCAAGGACAGCACCAGCGTAGTTACCACAGCGAAACCCGCCGCAACGGCTCCCGCAGCCCCGCAGGCACCTGCCGCACCCGCAGCACCCGCTGCTCCCCAAGCACCCGCAGCAAACAACTAATTGATAAGTTTTCAATAAAACGAGTAAACAAATCGAAATTTGTTTACTCGTTTGTTTTTGTCCCTATAAACGCGCCGCCCCGCTTGCAAACCAAGCGGGGCGGCGCGTTACGTCGTGAGATTATTTCTTAGAAAGGTCTTCCCAAAAGCGGTCAAGGTCTTCGCCAAGTCCTTCCATTAAGTCGCCGCTTATCATAATCGTTTCGTCGTCAACGAGGTAAAGGTCGGCGAGCGTTTCCTTGTCTTCGCCAATCAGCACGAGGGAGAAAGGTTTGAGCAAAGGCAGGGCGTGGAGTTCCTCGTCCATGCGACTGATGATTTTGCGCAGGAGCGGCTGTATGTCGTCGTAGAACGTCTCGTCGGCATTGCCAATCCATTCCTCAATGACGCAGCGCGTGAGTTCAGTGTCGTCGTCATCGAAAATCATAAGTTCGCCGCTCTCCTGCCGCACCTGTATGTAAAGGTCGGTCAAGGGGTAACTGTCAGCGTCTGACGGGAATTTTGATGCTGCCTTGCGCAGCGCACGCTCTATGCGGCTGATGGTTTGTTCCGAACTGTTCATTGTGGAGATAATCATTATACGCAGACAAATTTACAACTTTTTGTAAATACATATCAAGCCTCAAATCGCTTTTTTGTACCTTTGTGCAAACATTTCATATAAGGAAATGCCCGTTTGGGCTTTTCCGCATCATTTTTCAGGTAACGCCCACGTTTATTTTATGAACAAGATTGTCACGCTATCGCTTTCCATGCTTTGCTGTTTCGGCACATCGTGCCGCCTCGAAGCGCAAAGCCTTTTGCCCAAACCGCAGAATGCCGCATTCCAAAAAGGCGCTTTCAGCACCGCTAAGCCATTCGCCGTAATAA
Organism: Bacteroidales bacterium; assembly: GCA_022784065.1. Lineage (GTDB taxonomy): Bacteria > Bacteroidota > Bacteroidia > Bacteroidales > Bacteroidaceae > Alloprevotella. Next base: position 4,140 of record JALFUO010000088.1, read on the forward strand.
ACGAGGCAGGCGATATGGCGCGAAATCTTTACACCGCGCCCCTGATAGAGAACAAATCAGCAGATGGAAAAGGACGCGCCGCCGTGTTCCGCAAAAGCGATACGGCAAAGGGGCGCGAGGCTTACAGGCTCCGAGTCACCGCCGACAGCATTATCGTAGAAGCCGCCGCAGCAGAGGGCTTCTTACGCGCAGGCCAGACGCTGGGGCAATTGGCCGCTACGGCATCTAAATCGTCTGCTGCCCCCTCCTACCCTTGCTGCACGATAACAGACGCGGCCGCCTTTGAGTGGCGCGGCATAATGCTCGACGTTTCGCGCCACTTCTTCCCCATAGAATTTTTGAAGAAGCAAATCGACGTGATGGCGCGCTACAAACTCAACCGCCTGCACCTGCACCTCACGGACGCCGCCGGCTGGCGCATGGAAATCAAGCGTTATCCGCGCCTCACCGGGCTCGGGGCGTGGCGCACCGATGCTTCTTGGAAAAAGTGGTGGAACGGCGACCGAGGCTACGTGGAAGAAGGCCAGCCCGGCGCAAACGGGGGCTACTACACGCAAGCGCAGCTTCGCGAACTGGTGGGCTATGCCGCCGAGCGCGGCGTGACGATTGTGCCTGAAATAGAAATGCCAGCACACTCCGAAGAAGCCCTCACCGCCTACCCCGAATATTCCTGCACACACGAACCTTACAAACAGGCTGACTTTTGCCCGGGCAACGCCGGCGTATATGATTTCCTCGAAAACGTGCTTCTGGAAGTGATGGACGTTTTCCCCTCCAAGGATATCCACGTAGGCGGCGACGAGGCTGGAAAAGCGTCTTGGGGCAACTGTCCGCTGTGTCAGAGAAAGATGCGCGAGGAGGGTTTGAAAGATGTAAATCAGTTGCAAGCCAGCCTTATCCGCCACTTCGAGCAATTCCTCGAATCGCACGGGCGGCACCTTATCGGCTGGGACGAGATTATCGAAGACAATCTGCAAAAGAACACGAACGTTATGGTGTGGCGCAACGTGGACGAAAGCAAAAAGGCCATCGCCGCAGGCAACCGCGTAATCCTTTCCCCGGGCAAGTTCTGCTACCTCGACAGCTACCAGGACGCGCCTCCTACGCAGCCCGAAGCCATCGGCGGATATTTGCCTTTGGAACACGTCTATGCGTTCAATCCCCTCGAATATTTCAACGCCGAAGAACTGAAAAGCGTGCGCGGCGTGCAGGGAAATCTTTGGACGGAATATGTGCCGACACCTGAACACGCCGAATACATGCTCTATCCGCGCATGCTGGCCATTGCTGAAATAGGATGGAACGGCACGAAAGCGAAGGACTTTGACGACTTCCGCCGCCGCGCCCTCGCCGAGAGCGAGCTGTTGCGCGGCAAGGGCGTGAACGCCTTCGACTTGAAAGGCGAAATCGGCGAGCGTCCCGAGCGCGACCACACGGTGAAGCACAACGCGCTGCATGCCAAGGTGACCTACAACGCGCCCTACGGAAAACCTTATCCCGCCGGCGGCGAAACTGCCCTCACCGACGGTCTTCAAGGTGGCTGGACCTATGGCGACGGACGCTGGCAAGGCTTTATCGGCAAAGAAGGCTTGGACGTGACCATCGACCTCGGCAAGACACGCACCGTGTCATCGGTGGCAGCGACGTTCATGCAGGTGTGCGGCGCGGAAATCTACTTCCCCGCGTCGTTCTCCGTTGCAGTCTCGGCCGACGGCAAAGCATTCAAGGAAATATATCTTTCAGAAAATACAGTAGAGAAAACCGACAAGCCGGGCTTCCGCACCGAGCAGTTCAAAGGGCGCGGGGAAAAGGCGCGCTACGTACGCGTCAAGGCATTGCCCGGTGCTTTCGGCGGTTGGCTCTTCACGGATGAAATCATTGTGAAATGAGGTTTTTGAGAACGGCGAAGTACATATACATATATATAATAATGTGTCTGCCATTTGTCGCTGCGGCGCAAACGGCAGAGGAAGCGGAGACGGCGATCGGCTGTTTCTTTCAGTCGTATGCCGTGGCAGGCTACGCGCCGCGCGGCAGCATGAAGGCCGACAGCGTGCGCATTGACAGCGCGGCGCGGCGCATAGACATCTACTGCAACGAGCCTTTCTCTTCGCAGCCATTTACGCCCGAGAGATTGGAGTATGTATACAAAGGCATCTCCTCCTGCCTGCCCGAGCCGTTTGCCAAGCATTCGCTTCAACTTTATTCGCACAAAGGCGTGCCGATGGAGGTGTTCGTGCCCAATATGTTGCGGAAGCGCGGGCGCGACGAGGCGCGGCGTTACGGCAATAAAGATTTCAGGGATAATCCTTGGGTAGAAAACATTTCGCTTCCCTATAAGATTTCTGCCGGACTGCAAGGCCGTCATCTTTTTGTCTGGCCCAGCCACGGGCGTTACTTCAGAGACGGTGAATGGCGTTGGCAGCGGCCGCGCCTTTACTGCACGCGTGAGGATTTGCTGAGCCGTTCTATTGTCATTCCCTATCTATTTCCGATGCTCGAGAATGGGGGAGCCGTTATCGGCTGCCCCGTGGAGCGCGATTTCCAAAGCGCGGAGGTCATCGTGGACAACGACGGCGGCAACCGCCGGGGCGTTTATGCCGAGACCAACGGCGGCGCGGCGGCGTGGCACTCCTTTCCCGACAGCGTGGGCTTTGGTTTCGGCGGCGGCCTGCTCACAGATAGCACGCGCCTTTTTGGCGGTGGCACGGTGCGCTATGCCGAGGCGGCAAACCGCCAGAGCAACGAAGCGACCGCCATGTGGATACCCCGTTTCGGGAAGGCGGGACGCTATGCCGTTTATGTCAGTTATCTGAGTCTTGCCAATAGCATTCCCGACGCGCTCTATACGGTTTTCCACAAAGGTGGCAGCACGCAGTTTCGCGTCAATCAGCGCATAGGCGGCGGCACGTGGGTGTATCTCGGCACGTTCGAGTTTGACGAAGGCATTAATCAGAACAATTGCGTAGTCCTCTCCTCTTACAGCGAGCACAAGGGCACGGTGACTGCCGACGCGGTGCGCTTTGGCGGCGGCATGGGCCAGGCCGACCGCGAGGGACTTGGCACAAGCGGCGTGGCGCGTGCCTTTGAGGCGGCACGCTATTACACTCAGTGGGCAGGACTTGCCGATACGCTTTTCAACACAGAGCAGGGCGCGAGCGACTACCGCGACGACCTGCGCACGCGCTCGCATTACCTCAACACGCTCACGGGCGGCAGCACGTTCCTCCCCGATACCCTCGGACGGGGTGTGCCGTTTGAGCTTTCGCTGGCCCTGCACACCGATGCCGGCATCAGGCGCGACGGCAACGTTTACGGCTCTTTGGGCATCTGCACTGCCAAGCACGCGGCAGTGGATAGCGTATATAGATCCGGCCTGTCGCGTTATGCTTCCTACGATTTGGCAGACGCCTTGCTTTCCGGTATGGCGCGCGATTTAGCGCCTTTCGTCAAAGGCAGATGGACGCGCCGCGAACTTTGGGACCGCAACTATGCCGAGACGCGTATGCCCGGCGTGCCGTCGGCTATCCTCGAAATGCTTTCGCATCAGAACTTCACGGATATGAAATACGCGCACGATCCGCTGTTTAAGTTCCAGTTGGCGCGTTCGGTGTATAAATCTCTGTTGCGTTTCACGGCATTCATGCACGACGGTGCGCCCTCCCCGGTCGTCCAGCCCTTGCCGCCGCACGGCTTTTCTGCCTTGCTCGACGCAGACGGACAGAGCGTGACGCTTTCTTGGAACGCAACCGTGGATTCTTTGGAGGAAACGGCGAAGCCTGATACATATATTATATATACGCGGCTCGGGAATGGCGATTTCGACAACGGGCAAATTGTCCGCGCCACCAATCGCCCGCACGTTCAACTGCCTATCAGCGAGGGCGTGGTTTATAGTTTCCGCGTTGCAGCCGCCAATTCCGGCGGCGTGAGTTTCCCATCCGAAACGCTGTGCGCGTATAAAGCGCCGAGCGAAAAGTCGCGCGTGCTGATTGTTAACGGCTTCGACCGTCTGAGCGGCCCTGCACGAATAGAGACAACCGATAGCATTGGCTTTGTCTTGGAAGAAGAAATCGGCGTGCCGTACATCGCCGCCGCCCCCTACTGCGGCCGTCAAACTAACTTCGCGCCGCTATCTGCTGCCTCCGAGGGCGCAGATGCGCCGGGGTATTCCACGGGCGAACTGGAAGGAGAAACGATTGCCGGCAATACGTTCGACTTCGCTTTCGAGCACGGCGCGGCGATGCTCGCCTTGGAAGGCACATCGTTCTGCTCGTGCAGCCGCGCGGCGGTTGAGGACGGCGGCATCAATTTGAAAAACTATCGCGCCATCGACTTTATCGGAGGCCTGCAACGCCTTGCGCCGCAGGACTTCCGCCGCTTCAAACTCTTCTCGCCCCGCCTCGTCAAAAGCTTTTCCGACTACATGGCGGCCGGCGGGCGCATGTTGGCGAGCGGCGCGTTCCTCGGCACTGACCTCGCCGCGCCTGCCGAAATGGATTTTGCGAAGAACGTGCTGCACTACGCGCCGCAAGGGCGCTGTGCAGCCGACTCGCTCGAAACGGTGCGCGGGCTGAACATGGAATTTGACATCTATCGCGTTCCGAACGCGGCGCACTATGCGGCGCAACGCTCCGACGTGCTTATGCCGCACGGCAACGGTGCTTTCTCCGCCTTTTCCTATGCCGACGGTCGCAGTGCCGGCACTGCTTTCCGCACAGACCGCAACGCCGCCGTAGTCATAGGCTTTCCCTTTGAGTGCATCAAGGATATCGAACGCCGCCGTCTGGCCATGCGTGCCATCCTGCGCTTTTTATTTGAGTAGGGACGTTTTGCAACAAAATAAACACAAACAAATCTATACTCCTCACCACTATGTATACCATTCAACTCAACGAAAAAGGCACGCGAAGCATCGAGATTTCTGAAGAGAACCTCCAAACCATTGAGAAGTACCTGCTGTTTCGCGACCTCGTGGACTCCACGGGCTACGTAACGGAAGCCGTCTTGGACAAACTGCGTCTGAATATCCGCTCGCTCATTGCCCACCAGACGGAAAACTCGAAAGATTTGCTCGACCTTTGCATCGACGTGATTTACCACGACAGCATGAAAGCCTTCGGCTTGAAAAATCTTATCCTGCTCTATCTCGATTGGAAACAAAATAAGGCTGCCGAACCCACGGAATGAAGAAACTGCAACTCACGGACTGGCTGCCCACAACGCGCAAGGAGATGGACTTGCGTGGCTGGGACTGCGCCGACGTTATCATATTCTCGGGCGATGCTTACGTAGACCACCCTTCGTTTGGCACGGCGGTCATCGGGCGCATCATCGAAGCCGAAGGACTGCACGTGTGCATCGTGCCGCAGCCCGACTGGCACGGCGACTACCGCGACTTTAAGAAACTCGGGCGGCCGCGCCTCTTTTTCTGCATCTCGCCGGGCGTGATGGACTCGATGGTCAATAAGTACACCGCCAACCGCCGCCTGCGCTCCGAAGACGCTTATAGCCCCGACGGCAGGCACGACATGCGCCCGGAATACCCCACAATCGTCTACACCAAAATCTTAAAGCAACTCTTTCCCGACGTGCCCGTAGTGCTCGGCGGCATCGAGGCTTCGCTGCGCCGCGTGACCCACTACGACTATTGGCAGGAGCGGCTGCGGCCGAGCATTCTTTGCGACAGCGGGGCAGACCTTATTATATATGGTATGGGTGAACTGCCCGTGCAAAGGCTTTGCCGGGAGATAGAAGACCGCGTGCTGCACGGCCGCCCCGATGCCTTTTGCAGCGCGGCAGACTTCCAAACGCTGCTGCGGCGCAAGCCCGTGCCGCAAACCGTGACGCTGTGCGATAAAGAAGACATCCCCGGCGGCATTTCGGAAAACGACATACAGCTCGCACCACACGAGACCTGCCTGAAAGACCGCCGCGCCTACGCAGCCAACTTCCGCCACATCGAAGAAGAGAGCAACAAACTCCACCCACAGCGCATCATTCAGCAGGTAGGCAACAAGTTCTTAGTTGTCGCCCCGCCGTTTCCCCCGATGACGACGGAGCAAATCGACCGCTCTTTCGACTTGCCCTACACCCGCCTGCCCCACCCCAAATATAAGGGCAAGCGTATCCCTGCCTACGAGATGATAAAGTTTTCCGTGTGCCTGCATCGCGGCTGCTTCGGCGGCTGCGCCTTCTGCACCATCTCGGCGCATCAGGGCAAATTCATTATGAGCCGCTCCCGCGAAAGCGTGCTTCGCGAGGTAAAGGAAATTACGGAGATGCCCGATTTCAAGGGCTACCTAAGCGACCTCGGCGGCCCGTCGGCAAATATGTACGGCATGAGCGGGCGCGACCGCACACTCTGCGAGCGGTGCAAGCGTCCCTCGTGCATTCACCCCAAGATTTGCCCCAACCTCAACACTGACCACCGCCCGCTCACCGCGCTCTACCGCGCCGTGGACGCGCTGCCGGGCATCAAAAAGAGTTTCATCGGCAGCGGCGTGCGCTACGACCTACTGCTGCATCGCAGCGGCGACGAGGCAATTGACCGCGCGGCCGAAGAATATACGCGAGAACTGATAACACGCCACGTGAGCGGCCGGTTGAAAGTGGCGCCCGAGCATACCTCCGACCGCGTGCTGCACCTTATGCGCAAGCCTCCTTTCAAACTCTTCGGCGACTTCAAGCGCATCTTCGACCGCATCAACCGCGAGGCGGGCCTGCGCCAGCAAATAATTCCCTACTTCATATCTTCCCACCCCGGCTGCCTCGAAGAAGATATGGCGGAACTGGCGGCGCTGACTAAGGACATGGACTTCCAGTTAGAGCAGGTGCAGGACTTTACGCCCACGCCTATGACCGTCAGCACGGAGGCCTGGTACAGCGGCTACCACCCTTACACCCTCGACCCCATTTTCTCTGCAAAAACGCCCGCCGAAAAGTTGCGCCAGCGCATGTTCTTCTTTTGGTACAAACCCGAAGAGCGCGGCAAAATCACCGCCGCCCTGCGCCGTCTAGGCCGGGAGGACTTGCTCGATAGGCTGTATGGGAAGAAGAAAGGAAAAAGATAAGCACGTGTCAAATTAAATAGAGGGAATGATCATATAAATGCAACAATTCATTGTACAGCCTGCCCCCAACCATTTACAGGACATTTGTGCAAGGCGCAATCGTGGATTTATGCGTTAAGTGCCTGGAAATTTCGTGCAAGCAAACGTCCCCTTAAACAAATAGCCACGAAACTGCGGCACATAATAGTGTCATAGTTTCGTGGCTAAAAAGTTGTTGACCAGAAGGCAAACGCCTGTCTTTTACTTTTTCTTGTAACGCTTGTTCAGGCCGTTAATCACCTCCTTAGTAATGTCGAGGCTCTTGTCGGCGTAGAGCATATTGTCGCCGCTCTTCGAGAGAATCATTTTGTAGCGGCGGTCTTTGTTGTACTCCTTCAAGAAGTTATTAAGGCTGTCGCGAAGGGTTTGCTGATAGGCATTGGTAGCCTCTGCCATCTGCGTTTCCAGCTGTTCCTGGAACTTTTGCAGTTGCAACTGCTGGTTTTGCAGGGCCCCTTGCGCCTTATTGAAGTCGGCCTCTTTGGTGAAACCGCCCGACTGATACTTCTTTTGGAATTGCTCGGCGGCAGTCTGCAAGGCACGCTCCTTTGCTGCCAGTTGCTGGCGGAAGTTGTTGTGCTTGGCTTCGAGTTCTTTCTGTCCGTCGATGCAGAACTGGTATGCCGTGGCAAGGCTATCCACCTCAACGAAAGCAATCTCGCAGCCCTTTGCGGCAGCCTCTGCCTTGGGCAGACCCGAACCGCCTTTCACCTTGTCGGCGGGGTTGTCGCCTTTCTTGCACGACACCATGGCCATTGTTGCGACGAGGCACAAGCCCGTGGCCATACGCATAAACTTTTTCATTTTGTTCTATTGGGTTAGTTGTGATTCTTTTTTATTCCCTTGCCCCGCATCTCTGCATCCAAGGATCGGGCGCATTTTATGCCGCGCCGGTGCAGTTCCTTGTTGCCTTCCACATGGGTATGCACAAACTCGCGCCCAACAAACAGGCGCACCGAAAGCAATGCCACGCATACGGTAACGATAGCAAGGATAATAAGAAAAAGTTTTATCATGTTTTTAGTAAACGAGTAAACAAGTAGACGAGTAGACAAGTAAACAAGTAGACGAGTTACCCGATTATTTCTTATGCCTATTGGCTCGGCGGCGGCGTATCTCGGCTTTCATCTTCGCCGATCCGGAGCCGTGTGCGCCGGTGATATACTTTTTCTTCTTGGCCTTGGTCTTCACCTTGCCTTCCTTTTCAGCGGGTGCACGGAGTTTCGCGCCGCGAAAGGCGATGCCGCCCATGATGGCCTGCGTTATTTCTTCGTCGCCTGCTTTTCTCATAGTCTTTCTGTTTAATGGTGGAACAGGCGTACGCCGGTGAAGGCCATTGCGATGCCATACTTATTGCAGGTTTCGATAACATGGTCATCGCGCACGCTGCCGCCGGCCTGAGCCACGTAGGCCACGCCGCTCTTATGCGCCCGCTCGATGTTGTCGCCGAAGGGGAAGAAAGCGTCCGAGCCGAGGGCAACGCCCGTGTTCTTGGCAATCCATTCTTTCTTTTCCTCGCGCGAAAGCGGTTCGGGGCGTTCGGTGAAGAACTGCTGCCATGCGCCTTCGGCGAGTACGTCTTCGTAGTCGTCGGAAATATAGATGTCGATAGTGTTGTCGCGGTCGGCGCGGCGTATCTTCTCCACCCAGGGCAGAGCCATCACCTTCGGGTGCTGGCGCAGCCACCAGATGTCGGCCTTGTTGCCGGCAAGGCGCGTGCAGTGAATGCGGCTCTGCTGTCCCGCTCCGATACCGATGGCTTGTCCGTCCTTGGCGTAGCACACGGAGTTGCTCTGCGTATATTTCAGCGTGATGAGCGCTATGCGCAGGTCGCGGATAGCCTCGGGCGTGAAGGTCTTGTTGTCGGTGGGAATGTTTTCAAAGAGGGCATCGGAGGTGAGGTCGATGTTATTGCGTCCCTGCTCGAAGGTAATGCCGAACACCTGCTTGCGCTCCAAAGTCTCGGGGCGGTAAGCAGGGTCGATTTTAAGGATACAATACGTGCCCTTGCGCTTGGCGCGGAGCACTTCGAGGGCTTCGTCGGTAAAGCCTGGGGCAATCACGCCGTCGCTCACTTCGCGCTTGATGAGCAGTGCCGTAGCGAGGTCGCAGGTATCGGAAAGGGCGATGAAATCGCCGTACGATGACATGCGGTCTGCGCCGCGAGCGCGGGCGTAAGCCGTGGCAATGGGCGTGAGCGGTTCTGTGAGGTCGTCCACGAAGTATATTTTGCGCAGCGTTTCGCTCATGGGCAGCCCTACAGCCGCGCCGGCGGGCGACACGTGCTTGAACGATGTGGCGGCGGGCAGGCCGGTGGCAGTTTTCAGCTCGCTCACAAGTTGCCAGCCGTTAAGCGCATCGAGGAAGTTGATGTAACCCGGACGACCGCCGAGCACTTCGATGGGCAATTCGCCGTTCTCAATAAAAATACGTGCCGGTTTCTGATTGGGATTGCAGCCGTATTTGAGTTCTAACTCTTTCATATATATTTAAGTATAAGATTATTCCAATACGCCGATTTCAGCCAGTTCTTTGAGGAAGGCCGACACTTCGCGACGCATCTGTGCCTCGTCGCCCTCATAGAGGTCGAGGAATTTTGCAATCAAATCTTCTTCGTTCGTTGCGCCTTCTAGCAGCAGGTTCCATATATCTGCGCCTGTTTCGTTCACGCTGATGAGTTTGGTGAAATCAAGGTTTTCAAGCCCGGAGGCAATTATCACCTTTTCGCCGCAAACGTCGCGCAGCTCAAATCCTTTCTTAATGTTCATAAGTTATGTTTCTTGTTTGGTTGTTACGAGTGAAAATTTATATGACGGCAACTGTGTCTGGAAGGCATTACGGAGCGTAGCGACAGTACAGCCTTGCAGACAGAGGCTGCCTAAATTCTACTCCTCCGGTAAATGCCGCACGGGAAAGAGTTTGAGCCACACGCGGCGGTGCAGCGCCAGCAGATAGCGGCGCACGGGGTCGAGGCGCATCCATAGATAAGAGTAGACGCGCCACTTGATAGTTGTGAGCGGCTCCACCTCGTTGCGCCCCTTGCGCATGAAGCCCGTCACGATGCCCACCACGTCCTGCACGCGGCACTGCTCCGTGCCGATGGCGTTGCCGTCGCCTTTGAGCGTGAGGCGGTCGCCGTCGCGGCGCACGAGGCGGTGCAGCACGTAAACGCGCTCCGCCACCTCTGCCAATATCACATCGCCGGGTTTCAAGGCTTTTGGAGCAAAGGGTGCAAGCACAACCTTGTCGCGCAAGTGCTCAAGATACGGGCGCATGCTGTAACCCTTGACGCGGAACGTGGCGGTCTGTCCGGCATCAATGGCGCGCTTGATTTCGCCCACGAATATGTGATTGGGGAGGGTCTTAATAGGCATTTTATGAAACTTATCGTGTCACTGTTGCGTGGCAAATCCGCGCTGCTTCTTCATCGGGCAGACAGTGCAAGGTGAAGATGCCCGTCTGCTTGGCAATGCCGAACGACAACTGCAACATACGCGTATAAAAATCTTTATCCCAGCGCATTCCGGAAGAAGAACCTATGATAGATGCTCCGCTCAAAGGCGGTTGCATCCGTTCGATTTTATTCTCGGGTGCTTGGAAAAGGCGCACGAATGCGCCCACGGGTACGCTGCGGTTGATGTAGCAAGGTGTTTTGCCGCTCCACGGCGTGCCGAACACGCGCACCGTGTCGTCGGGCATGAGACGCACCACGGGGTTGTCGTCGTTGAGCAATGCCGTGTCGGTGATATATTTCAGCCAAAGGCGGGAGTGCGTGCTTTTGCCCGTGCCGCTCTTGCCTTGGAATATAAAGCCCTTGCCGCCATGTTCTATCACGGACGCATGGATCAGCAATGCGTTGGCATCGAGTGCCGTAAGGGCGTAGAGCATCATGATGACATTGCCCAGGGCATAGCTTTGCGTATCCGTGTTGCCGAATATTTCAGCGCGTGCCTGCCGCCAGTCGGCCGAGGCGTGCAGGATAGCCGCTAGCGAGCGCGGGTGGGTGTAGATGCGGATGCTGTGTCCGCCCTGCGGTTCGGCGTAAAATTCCTGAATGATATCGGGCTCGTCGAATGTATGCAGGGGTTGTGCGGCGGGCTGAGAAGGCTGTTCGCCTTCGCCTGCTATATGCGCGAAGAGTTCAAACAAAGGGGCATCGCCTGTCGCCTCTTTTTCGTAAAAAGTACGATAGGACGGCAGCAGGCTTTGCAGTTCAGACAACGTAGCATCGGAACTTACGGAAAACTTTAATCCGGCAACTCTAAAATTCAAAGTATTAGCGTGTTCCACGTTTGCCATTTTTAGGAGATTTCTGCTTTTCTTTCGGTTCGCTGACGGGTGCGGGTGCTTTTTTCTTCTTTTTCTTTGAATGGTCTTTCGCAATTTCGCCAATCACTTCGGCTTTCACTTCAACCTCATTGGGCACCCACACAAACTTAAATTCATTTGCCGGAATCTCTGTTAGTTTCAACGACTTGTCTTCATTGACGCGGCGGCGTATTTTGAGGTATTTCTTTTCCAGTTTTGCCTTGCTCTTATCGTAGAACACCGTACACGTGACGTGCGACTCGTATAAGGCTTCGAGGTAAGAGCGAAACTGGTTGGAATAGCGCACGATAGAGTTTAGCACTTTCGTTTTAGAGTCGATGGTTGCACTATCAAGGGTCACAACTGCCGAGAGATAGGTTGTAGAATCCAGCAGGGCGACGCCGTAGCCAAAGAGGTAAACAGGCTCCTGCTTCTTCTTCTTTGCTTCTGCACCTAAGCAGAGAGTGAGCGCAAGGGCAACGAGAAAAATTCTATGGGCAAAAATTCTCATAGGTTATAATATATTATTGTAGAATCTGCGCAAAGTTACGAAAAAAAGCGTTTTCGGGCTTTATCTGCTAAGATAATTCGGTTTTGCCTTATGGAATAAGATCTTTAACCGGTGTTTCGCTGCAAGTTTCTGCGCTTCATGACGTAAAGAAAGTGCAAGACGAGCGCAACGAAGTTACTTTAATTTCTTGCATTTTCTGCTGCGCTCGGCATTTAAGTAAACTTGATCGCCCTCGCTTGAACAAAAATTGCCGAGCCGCAGCCTATCTTATGCTATCACGTAAGACAGGCGCTCGTAGCACGTATGGAAATAAATCCTGTCATATATGACAATTTTTCTTTTCTGCTTTATATTTTTCCCTTTCTGCGCAGATAATTTTCATTTTCATATAGGATATTTTTTGTTACAAAGTTTGTAACGCATATTACAAAGTTTGTAACACATGTTAGAAAGTTTGTAACGCTTGTTACAAAGTTTGTAATAAAAAATTTCAAGGAGAAAATGAAAATTCTCATATAGGACAGGGAAAAATTTCAAGGAGCAAATGAAAATTCTCATATAGGACAGCGACAAATTTCATATAGGAACGAAAAAAATCTCCGAGAAACGCGCGCGGGTCTAATAGAATGGTTCGGGCTATGTTATAAAGGCACTAAAAAAAGAAGAGGGAGAAGCCACGGCATACATGACTTCTCCCTCTTTTATGGGTAATCCGAAGGATTTGCGAGCAAATCAAAGAATTGGTATTTGATTTATTTTCAGTTAGTAATTCAAAGCAACCTTCAAGCCTACTGCTTCTGAAATCATCAAAAAGGTGGAGAGTTGCATGTCGGTTTCTCCCTTTTCCAATAACGCAATATACGACCTTTCCTTGCCTATTCTCTCTGCAAGTTGCTTTTGAGTAATCCCAGCTGCCTTGCGGGCATTTTTCAACACTTCTGCATAGTACCACGCTCGTGCCTTTGCATCAAATGTTTCTCGTTGCATCGTGCCTTTTGGACCATATTCTCTGTCGAGTTTCTCGTTAAAAGAAGGCAGTTTGCTTAGCTTCTTTGCGTCAAGTTTTATCGTATTCATAATAGTTCTTCAATTATGTGGTTAGCTCTTTCTATCTGTTTTTTATAATCCTTGGTGGACTTTTTAATAAATCCATTAAGGAGCACGATGGAGGTAGCATCTCGGAAATTATCATTGTCTGCAGCAAACAGAATAACCCTATATTCATTGTTTACGCTTATCCTCAATTCATAGAATGGCGTATTGGTTAATTTCTTCACTAATTTGGAATTAACAATGCGCATTTCTGTAATAATATCCAACGCATATTTCAACTTAAACTGTACGTTAGGAGGAACCTCTTCGTAAAACTCTTCAAAAGCTTTGGTATATGATATATTTCTTAGCATTATCTCCCACAAGAGAAGTTTATAAATGGCACAATCACCGCTTTCCTCTGCAAAGGTAATAAATTTATTACGCGCTTGCAATATATTCAGCGCAAAAATCGCCATTATCTTATAAGAAATACCCCGATTTTTCATAACTTTGCACTTCGTAACGAAACACATATACATTATAAATATAAGCCAATGGAACTCGCAAGCAAATACAGTCCCGAAGACGTTGAGGGCAAATGGTATGAATATTGGATGCAGCACAAGCTGTTCAGTTCTAAACCCGACGGCCGCAAGCCGTTCACCGTGGTCATTCCGCCGCCTAACGTGACGGGCGTGCTCCACATGGGGCACATGCTCAACGAAACCATACAGGATATCCTCGTGCGCCATGCACGTATGGAGGGTAAGAATGCCTGCTGGGTGCCGGGTACGGACCACGCCTCCATTGCGACGGAGGCGAAAGTCGTGAACCGCCTCGCCGAAAAGGGCATCAAGAAGAGCGACCTCACCCGCGAGGAATTCCTCAAGCACGCGTGGGACTGGACGCATGAATACGGCGGCATCATCCTCAAGCAGCTGCGCCGCGTGGGCGCATCGTGCGACTGGGACCGCACGGCCTTCACGATGGACGAAAAGCGTTCGCAGAGCGTGAAAAAGGTGTTTGTGGACCTCTACCGCAAAGGCCTGATCTATCGCGGCGTGCGCATGGTAAACTGGGACCCAAAGGCAAAGACCGCCCTCTCCGACGAGGAGGTGATTTATAAAGAAGAGCACACGAAGCTCTATTACATGAAGTATTACCTCGCCGAAGACGACGGCACAGGCGCAACAGGCGCGGAGGGCGAAATCATCCACAGCGACGAGCGCGGACGCTACGCCGTGGTGGCAACTACCCGCCCCGAAACGATTATGGGCGACGTGGCGATGTGCATCAACCCCGAAGACCCGAAAAACCAGTGGCTGAAGGGCAAGAAGGTCATCGTGCCGCTCGTGGGCCGCGTGATTCCCGTGATTGAAGACTCGTACGTAGACATCGAGTTCGGCACGGGCTGCCTCAAAGTAACGCCCGCGCACGACGTGAACGACTATATGCTTGGCGAGAAGTACAATCTGCCTGCCATCGACATCTTCAACGACGACGCCACGCTCTCCGAAGCCGCCGGCATGTACGTAGGTCAGGACCGTTTCGACGTGCGCCGCCAGATAGCCATCGACCTCGCAGAGGCCGGGCTTATGGAGAAGGTAGAGGACTACGACAACAAAATCGGCTGCTCCGAGCGCACTGGTGTGCCTATCGAGCCGAAACTCTCCATGCAGTGGTTCCTCAAGATGCAGCACTTTGCCGACCTTGCCCTGCCGCCCGTGATGAACGACGAAATCAAGTTCTATCCCGCCAAATACAAAAATACCTATCGCCATTGGCTGGAAAACATCAAGGATTGGTGCATCTCGCGCCAGCTGTGGTGGGGACACCGCATCCCGGCTTACTATCTGCCGCAGGGCGGCTTCGTGGTGGCCGAAACGATTGAGGAGGCCGTGACACTGGCACGCGAACAGAGCGGCAACGCCGCGCTTACCGCTGCCGACCTGCGCCAGGACGAGGACGCGCTCGACACATGGTTCTCTTCGTGGCTCTGGCCGATTTCGCTCTTCGACGGCATCAACAACCCCGGCAACCCCGAACTGGAATACTATTACCCCACGAGCGACCTCGTGACCGGTCCGGACATCATCTTCTTCTGGGTGGCGCGCATGATTATGGCGGGCTACGAATACACCGGCAAGATGCCGTTTAAGAATGTGTACTTCACGGGTATTGTGCGCGACAAACTCGGCCGCAAGATGTCGAAACAACTCGGCAACTCGCCCGACCCCCTCGCCCTTATCGACAAGTACGGCGCCGACGGCGTGCGCATGGGCATGATGCTCTCCGCACCCGCAGGCAACGACATTCTCTTCGACGATGCCTTGTGCGAGCAAGGACGCAACTTCTGCAACAAGATTTGGAATGCCTTCCGCCTCGTGAAAGGCTGGCAGACCGACGCTGCCGCCGAGCAGCCCGAAACGGCGCGCGAGGCCGTGGCGTGGTTTGACGCACAGCTGCGCGTGAGTGCGGCGCACATCGAGGAACAGTTCGCCGGTTACCGCCTGAGCGAAGCCTTGAAAGAGGTGTACCGCCTCTTCTGGGACGAATTCTCCGCCAGTTTCCTCGAAATCGTGAAGCCCGCCTACGGACAGCCCATCGACCAGAAGACTTACGACGCGGTGATCGGTTTCTTCGACCACCTGCTGCATCTGCTCCACCCCTTCATGCCGTTTATCACGGAAGAGCTGTGGCAGCACATCGCTGAGCGCAAGGACGGCGAGAGCATCACAGTGAGTCCCTCCACGATTGGCAAGCCCGAGGACGGCGATGCCGAAACGATTGCCGACTTTGAAATGGTGAAGAGCATCATCACCAACGTGCGCGGCGTGCGCAACAGCAAGAACATCGCGCAGAAAGAAAGCCTCACGCTCGAAATCGTGGGCAGCAATCCCGTGGCACGCTACGACAGCATCATCAAGAAGCTCGCCAACGTGAGCGAAATCTGCGTGGTCAGCGCGAAGAGCGACGGCGCCGCCAGCTTTATGGTGGGCACCACGGAACTGGCCGTGCCTGTGGGCAACCTCATCGATGTGGCTGCCGAAATCGAAAAGATTGAAGCCGAGCTCACGCGCCTCGAAGGTTTCTTGAAGGGCATTGAGAAAAAACTCGGCAACGAGCGTTTCGTAAGCAACGCCCCCGAAGCCGTCGTGGCCCTCGAACGCAAGAAGCAAAGCGATGCGCAAAGCAAAATCGCCACGCTCCGCGAAACGCTCGCCGGATTGAAGAAATAGAAACGTTGTCATATTTTATAAAATATGTCTCACCCCACCACCCAGCAGCAATTTGAGCAGGTAATGGCAAACTGCCGCGAACTGTTTTGCAAAAAGCTGCACGACTATGGAACGGCGTGGCGCATCATGCGCCCCGAGTCGCTCACCGACCAGATATTCATCAAGGCCGACCGCATACGCTCGATTCAGATGAAGGGCAAGGCAATGGTCGACGAAGGCATCGTGCCCGAGTTTGTGGCAATCGTGAACTACGCCATCATTGCCCTGATTCAGCTCGAGCACGGCGCGGCGCAGGAAGCCGACTTCAACGAGGAGCAGGCACAGGCGGCTTACGACAAATATGCCAAGGAATGTCTCGAACTGATGCTGCGCAAGAACCACGACTACGACGAGGCGTGGCGCGGCATGAGGGTCAGCTCTTACGTGGACCTCATTCTTATGAAAATACTGCGCACCAAGCAAATAGAAGACCTCGAAGGGCAGACACTCGTGTCGGAAGGCGTGGCAGCCAACTATATGGATATGCTCAACTATGCCGTGTTCGGACTGATTAAGCTGACCATTGAAGAATAAAGCCACACATATAATAATATATTGGGTGGCAACGCTCTGCCGCCTCCCGCTGACAGGCACATTTGTCTTTTCGGGGTTCGTGAAAATCGTAGACCCGCAGGGCATGTGCCACAAGCTCGAAGCCTATGCGCTGGCAATGGGGCAGACGTTTACAGACAGCGACCTCGCGGTGCGCTTCGCAGCCGGCTGCATTGGCGTGTTCGAGTTCGTGCTGGGCATCTATATCCTGCTCGGCATACGCCGCAAACTGACCACGCGCCTCGCGTTCCTCTTCATGGCGGCGATGACTGCCCTGACGGTGTGGATATATCTGAAAAATCCCGTGCCCGACTGCGGCTGCTTCGGCGAGGCGGTGGTACTGACCAACGGGCAGACGCTGGCAAAGAACATCGTGCTGCTCCTGTGCAGCCTCTTCCTGACGCGCTACCCGCTCTATCTGCACCGCCTCATTTCGGAGCGCAACCAATGGGTCATCTCAATTTATGCGTGGGTGTACGCAGCGGGCGTGTGCTACGCCTCGTTTCGCAACTTGCCCGTCTTGGAATTTACGCCCTACACAGTGGGGGCAGACTTGCGCGGAGCAGTGGAAGGCACGGCGAAGACCGACGACGGCGGCATCTCGCCCCTGGCAAACTTCTACCTCAATACGCCGCAGGGCGACGACTGCACCTTTGAGGTGCTTGCCGATACTTCCTGGCAATTCCTCCTCATCGCACCCAACTGCGCCACGGCCGACGACGGCTGCTGCGACCGCATCAACAGCCTCTACGACTATTGCGTGGACAAAGGATATGCGTTCTGTATGGCCACAGCCTCCGCGCCGCAAGACATCTACAACTGGATAGACCGCACGGGAGCCGCCTACCCTATCCTGCTCGCCGACGAAACGGAACTCAAATCGGCCGTCCGCGCCAATCCCGGGCTTATGCTGCTACACAACGGGCGCATCGCCGCGAAATGGAGCAACAACAACCTGCCGGAATACCGCGACGAGGACGACATCGCCACGAACGTACCCACCTCGTCTACCTCGCCGCTGACCAGGATGCTACTGTGGTTCATCGTGCCGCTCATCATCATCATCTTCCTCGACGGCCTGTGGGTAGGCAGCAAATACTACAAACGGTATAAACTGCGAAAAAGGATATTTTCAAAACAACAAAACCCCAAACAATAAACTTCTAACCATTAAAAAAGTTATGAGAAAAAAAATCGTAGCAGGTAACTGGAAAATGAACAAGAACCTGCAAGAAGGCATCGCCCTCGCAACCGAGTTGAACGACATCCTCAAAGCCGACAAGCCCAACTGCGACGTCGTGATCTGCACTCCGTTTATCCACCTCGCCTCCGTGGCAGGTATTATCGACCAGAGCGTCATCGGCCTCGGCGCTGAGAACTGCGCAGACAAGGCAAGCGGCGCTTACACCGGTGAGGTGTCCGCAGAAATGGTGAAGAGCACGGGCGCAGGCTACGTAATCCTCGGCCACAGCGAACGCCGCGCTTACTATGGCGAAACGGCTGAAATCCTCAAAGAAAAAATCAACCTCGCCCTCGCTAACGGCTTGAAGGTGATTTTCTGCATCGGCGAAGTGCTCGAAGAGCGCGAAAGCGGCAAGCAGAACGAGGTGGTTGAAGCACAGCTCGCCGGCTCTCTCTTCGACCTCACCGCCGAACAGTTTGCCAACATCATCCTCGCTTACGAACCCGTTTGGGCAATCGGTACGGGCAAGACCGCTACCGCTGAGCAGGCAGAAGAAATGCACGCTTTCATTCGCGGCGTCATCGCCGGCAAGTTCGGTGCAGAAGCAGCCGAGAACGTAAGCATTCTCTACGGCGGCAGCTGCAAGCCCAGCAACGCTAAGGAAATCTTCTCTAAGGAGAACGTGGACGGCGGCCTTATCGGCGGCGCAGCCCTCAAAGCAGCCGACTTCAAGGGCATCATCGATGCTTGGAAATAAGCACGGCTAAACAACACCTGACTTCCCTACCCTGCCTCACACAATATTATATATATATATACGCGCGCGAGGCAGGGTCGGGATTTGAATAAAGATGAGATAATCTATTCGTTTATTAGTAGACGAGTTTACAAGGAAATTTTCGTGCAAGCGAGAGCAGAGCCGAACTTGTTCGGGCTATGCCGAGTGCAGCCGAAAATCTCAAAGAAAACGAGTAGACGAGACACGTTTCTCATATAAAAATATAAATTAGCAAGACATCTCTGTCTTGTTTACTCGTTTACTTGTTTACTAAAATCGTTCCTCTATTTATGAAACCATTTATCCACGGCCTCATACTTTTGCTGACGCTGCTGCCGATCACGGCAACGGCGCAAAAGAACACGCTGACGCAGGAACTGCGCAAAAACACCGAAGGCGAAGGCAGCGTAGTCATCGTTATGGACGATGCATTGGAGCGCATCATCAACAACACGCCGCTCCCCAAACCGGCAACGAAACCGGCAAGCACCCACAACGACAACTCCGCAAAGAACAACGGCGACAGCCATTCCGCTTCGGACGACAGCAAGACCTACAAGCCAGGCAGCCGCAAACGCTATAAGACCTCGGGCTACCGCATACGCATTTTTACGGGCGGCAACTCCAAGAAAGATAAGGAACAGGCGCAAAAGGTGGGCGAGAAATGCAGGAAGCAGTTCCCGGAACTCTCCGTCTACACGCATTTCGTGTCGCCCCGCTGGGTATGCACTGTCGGCGACTTCAAGACTATGGAAGACGCCAAAAAATACATCGCCCCCATTCGCTCTGCCCGCATTTCCTACGAAGTGCGCGTGGTGAAAAGCGAAGTGTTTTTGGTGGAATAACTTAAAATCTCATTCTTTGGCAATACGCCCCCACTACATATCTCAAACAACACCCATGCAACCCTCCACAATCGAAGAACTTCAAGGACACTATAAAGAAATCCTGCGCCTGCTCGGCGAAGACCCGCAGCGCGAAGGATTGCTGAAAACGCCGCTGCGCGTGGCAAAAGCAATGCAAGACCTAACGCGCGGTTACGCGACCGACCCTATCGCCATACTCAACTCCGCAAAGTTTCAGGAACCGTATGACCAGATGGTTATCGTGAAAGACATTAACTTCCATTCGCTTTGCGAGCACCATATGCTGCCTTTCTACGGCAAGGCGCACGTGGCGTACATTCCCAACGGCTACATTACGGGGCTTTCAAAGATAGCCCGCGTGGTGAACGCCTTTTCCCACCGCCTCCAAGTGCAGGAACGCATGACGCTTCAAATCAAGGACTGCATACAGGAAGCCCTGAAACCGCTTGGCGTAATGGTGGTAGTAGAGGCAAGGCACATGTGCATGCAAATGCGCGGCGTGGAACAGGAAAGTTCCAAGACCGTTACCTCAGCATTCTGCGGCGCGTTCGACAGAGAAAAAACAAGAATGGAATTTTTAAGCCTTATCGGCAAATAATCACCTGCTTTTTCCCTATTGAGAAATCTTTTAGGAATAAAAACAGATGAAGAAAGCACTTGACATAAACGAACAAATGCAACGGCTCAAAGAGCGCGGTATGCTCTTTGACGATGAGAGTAAGGCAAAAGAGATTTTGCTGGATGTCGGTTTCTACCGACTTGGTTTTTATTCTTTCCCTTTTGAACAGTCATATCCATCTCTTGACAATCGAACGCACAAACTCCAATCAGGTACAACATTTAAGGCTGTATATGACCTCTACGAATTTGATAGGCAGTTACGCCGTATACTGCTGAATGCCCTCGACCGCATCGAAGTGAACGTGCGTACAAAAATCACTTATATCGTATCCAATCATTATAAGCAATCGCCCACTTGGTTTGCTGATAAAACCATTATGGAATCAGCGTATGTGGATAGTTTTAAGTCAAAAGTGTATGATACGATTTTGGGCAACGATGTTATCAAACGACACCATGCAAAACATATAAATGACAAATTTGCGCCTGCGTGGAAAACCATAGAGTTTATGACCTTGGGAAATATTGGATGCTTGTACAGCGCCATTAAGGACCAAGCCTTAAAAAGACGTATTGCTAATGAGTATGGCTGTTCGCTTGGCGTTTTTCTGAATTACTTGGAAACAATTAGGATAATTCGCAACAAATGTGCTCACGGCAACTGTATTTACAGTATTAATTTCCACAATGGTATCAAGGCAAAACCTGCTGGTATAATTCCCGATTGCCGACATAATATAAGCGGGGCTATATCTGTAATCCTATATCTTTTGGGTTGCATCTCTATAAACAGAAGAAATGAACTCGAAAGTAGTATTAGGTCTTTACTTGACGAAAACAAAGCGTCGCAGACCAACAAAATCATCCAAGAATGTACGAAAATTTCCCTCTGATTTGGGTTAATCAAAATTTATTCATACTTTTGCACTACCAAAAGTGCCCGTACAGGCAATAGTCGCTGTATCTGCACTATAAAAGGGTCTTAGGGAGTTCTTGCGCGCAAGGGGCTCCCTTTTCTTTGATACTTTAACGAGGACGGTCGGATGATGATTTAGCGCACCAATATTCTTTCTCTACACTAATTTTTCTCTACTTTTCCATCTCTCTTATAAGAAAACGCTCAAAACGTTTTGCCTTTCAGCGCAAGTGCATTAACTTTGCGCCGCAAAAGTAGTGCAGATAGCACGAAAGCACAGAAACACAATATATATTTATAAAATACCGATGAATATTTCATTTGACAAGACAAGCAACGTCAGCGCAGTAATCACAATCAACATTGAAAAGGCTGACTACGAAGCAAAAGTAACCAAGAAACTCAAAGACATCACCAAGGTGGCGCAAATGCCCGGTTTCCGCAAAGGCCACGTGCCTGCCGGACTTGTTAAGAAGATGCACGGCGCACAGGTGAAATACGAAGAAGTAAACCGCACGCTCAGCGACAGCCTCTTCGGATATATCAAAGACAACAAGCTCCCCGTGCTCGGTTCGCCGCTCCCCAACGAGCAACAGAACACGCAGGACATCGAAAATCAGGAAAATTTCGAGTTTAAGTTCGACGTCGCCCTCGCTCCCGAGTTCAGCATCGAATATTCCGCCAGCGACAAACTGCCTTACTACGATATTCAGGTTAAGGAAGAAGACATCACTGCCGAAGTGAACCGCCTCTGCCAGCAGGCCGGCCACCCCGAAAGCGTAGACGCTTACGAGGACAAGGACATCCTGCGCGGCACGCTTGCCGAACTGGGCGAAGACGGACTGCCCCTCGAAGGCGGCGTGCAGGTGGAAACGGCATCGCTCATGCCTACTTATTTCAAGAACGACGACCAGAAGGCCATTTTCAACGGCGCGAAGAAGAACGACGTTATCACGTTCAACCCCGCCACGGCCTACGACAACAACGAGACAGAACTCGCTTCGCTCTTCCGCATCGCAAAGGAAGAAACGAAGAACCACACGGGCAACTTCTCTTTCCAAGTGAACGAGATCAGCCGCTTCGTGCCTGCCGAGCTCAATCAGGAACTCTTTGACAAGTATTACGGCGAAGGCGTAGTGAAGAGCGAAGAGGAACTCCGTGCCAAGATTAAGGAAAACATCAGTAAGGCTTACGAAGGCGACAGCGACTTCAAGTTTATGCTCGACGTGCGCAAGAATGCTATGGAGAAGGTGGGCGAACTCGAATTCCCCGAAGAACTGCTCAAGCGCGTAATCAACAGCAACAAGAAGGACGAAAAGCAGGCCGACATCACCGATGAAGAGTTCAAGAATACGTTGGAGTCGCTCAAGTGGAATATGATTACGGAAAAGCTCACGGCTAAGTACGAAATCAAGTACGACGACAAGGAAATCAAGGACGAAGCCCTCAACGCCGCCCGCTATGAGTTTATGCGCTACGGCCTGAACAATATTCCCGACGAATATCTCATGAACTACGCTACCGAGATGCTGAAAAAGAAGGACCGCGTGGAAGGCCTTATCAACAGCCTCCTCCAAAAGAAGCTCTGCGCTGCGTTGAAGAACGTGGTTACCATGGAACACAAGCAAATCTCTGTAGAAGACTTTACGGAACTCGTTAAAGAATAATACCTGATCCGCTAAACAAATGGCGGAACGCGAGAGAAGAACGATGCTTCTGCCCCACTGTGAGCCGCAGCATCATTCTTCTCTTTTTTATACAAATACTTTAAGCACTATGATTAAAGACGATTTCAGAAAGTTTGCCGTCTCTAAATGCGGCATCAATTCTATGGTGGTTGATGATGTAATCAAAAGCCAAAACCAATATCTCAACCCTTATATTCTCGAGGAGCGCGAGCTCCACGTGACGCAGATGGACGTGTTCTCCCGCCTGATGATCGACCGCATCATCTTCCTCGGCACGGCCATCGACGACTACACGGCCAACACCTTGCAGGCGCAGTTGCTCTACCTCGACTCTTGCGACCCCGGCAAGGACATCTCCATTTACATCAACTCTCCCGGCGGCTCTGTGTACGCAGGCCTCGGCATCTACGACACGATGCAGTTTATCCAGAGCGACGTGGCCACGATTTGCACAGGAATGGCCGCTTCGATGGCCGCCGTGCTGCTGGTGGCCGGCGCAGAGAGCAAGCGCTCCGCCCTGCCCCACAGCCGCGTGATGATACATCAGCCGATGGGCGGCGCACAAGGACAGGCTTCGGATATTGAAATCACGGCCCGCGAGATACAGAAACTCAAAAAGGAACTTTATACCATCATCGCCGACCACAGTCATACTGATTTCGACAAGGTGTGGGCCGACTCCGACCGCGACTATTGGATGACAGCAGAAGAGGCCAAGGAGTACGGTATGATTGACCATATTCTCAAGCGCAATGGCAAATAAGAAAGATATAAGATGCTCTTTCTGCGGTAGGACGGAAAATGAATGCGGCTCTATTCTGCTTAGCGGCGTCAACGGCTACATCTGCGCGGATTGCATACAGACGGCCAGCCGTATGCTATCGGAATATGGACTGATTGACGATGACGTAGCCGATGAGGTAGGATCGGCATACGCGAAAGGCAAGGGCGCGAAAGCCAAAAAGGCAAAGGTCGCTGCCGAGAAGCGTTCCGTGCCCAAGCCTGCCGAGATTAAAGCCTATCTCGACCAATACGTTATCGGTCAGGACGATGCGAAACGTACGTTGGCAGTTGCCGTCTACAACCATTACAAGCGTTTGGCCAGCCAGCAGCAAGCCAGTGCCGACGAGGTAGAGATTGAGAAATCCAATATTATTATGGTAGGCTCGACGGGTACGGGCAAGACATTGCTCGCCCGCACCATTGCCAAACTCCTCGACGTGCCGTTTACGATTGTCGACGCTACGGTGTTCACCGAAGCCGGCTACGTGGGCGAAGACGTGGAGAGCATACTCTCGCGCCTGCTGCAAGTGGCGGATTTCAACGTGAAGGAAGCAGAGCGCGGCATCGTGTTTATCGACGAGATCGACAAAATTGCCCGCAAGAGCGATAACCCGTCCATCACCCGCGACGTATCGGGCGAGGGCGTGCAGCAGGGATTGCTCAAACTCCTTGAAGGTTCGATTGTAAACGTGCCGCCAAAGGGAGGACGCAAGCACCCCGACCAAGATTATATACACGTAGATACGAAAAACATTCTCTTTATCTGCGGCGGTGCATTCGATGGCATCGAAAAGAAAATTGCGCAGCGGCTCAATACGCATACCGTGGGCTATAATTCCGTGCAAAATGCGATGCGCCTCGACCCCAACAACCTGATGCAGTATATCGTGCCGCAGGACTTGAAGAGTTTCGGACTTATCCCCGAAATCATCGGTCGCCTGCCGGTGCTGACGTATCTGCAAAAGCTCGACCGCGAAGCTCTGCGCCGCATACTCGTGGAACCGAAGAACTCTATCATCAAGCAAAACGCCAAACTGCTCGAAATGGACGGCATCAAACTCACCTTTGCGCCCGATGCTTTGGAGTACATCGTGGATAAAGCCGTGGATTACAAACTCGGCGCGCGCGGCCTGCGCTCTATCGTCGAGTCTATTATGCGCGACGCGATGTTTGAATTGCCTTCTTCTAAAAAGAAAGAATTTGAGGTGACGAAAGACTACGCTGCCGAGCAATTGGAAAAGCACCTTGTGTTCCAACAGCAGGCGTAAGCGGATTTTTTTGAGGCTAAAAGCAAATTATCTGCTAAGAAACGTGCAAATTTCAAATTAGTTTCTAACTTTGTTAGGCAAAACAGTACATTCGTCTCACAGAAACCTAAAAATCTTGCCATTCCGCATGAATCATTCGTTTGTCGCCGGCATGCTTGCCTCTATTGCTGCACCGCTAAGTGCACAGCAAACGCCCAATGTGGTAGTGATTGTCGCCGACGACTTGGGCTACGGCGACCTTTCATGCTATGGCGCCACCCGCGTCAGCACGCCTAACGTGGACAAATTGGCATCGGCGGGGCTGCGCTTTACCAATGCCCATGCCTGCGCCTCCACCAGCACGCCTTCGCGATACAGCCTGCTTACAGGCGAATACTGCTTCCGGCGTCACGACACGAACATTGCCACGGGAGATGCGGGCATGATTATCCGTCCCAACCAAATCACAGTAGCCGATATCTTTAAGCAAAAGGGCTACGCCACAGCTGCGATTGGCAAATGGCATTTGGGATTGGGCGATAAGCAAGGAACGCAAGACTGGAACGGCAGGCTCGACATGTCGCCCGCAGATATAGGTTTTGATTACCACTATCTAATGGCCGCCACCGCCGACCGCGTGCCCTGCGTCTTTATCGAAGACGGGAGCGTCGTGAACTACGACCCAGCCGCGCCCATCTCAGTGAGTTACACTTCGAACTTCGCCGGCGAGCCTACGGGTGCCGCAAACCCCGAACTGCTCACCAAACTCAAATCGAGCCACGGGCACAACCAGAGCATCGTGAACGGCATCGGGCGCATAGGGTATATGAAAGGCGGAGGCCGCGCCCTTTGGCGCGATGAGGATATTGCAGATTCTATCTCGGCAGCCGCTATCCGCTTCATAGAGAAAAATAAAGAGCAACCTTTCTTTATGTATCTCTGCACCAACGATGTGCACGTGCCGCGTATGCCGAACGAGCGTTTTCGCGGCAAAAGCCCGCTCGGACTGCGCGGCGAAGCCATTCTGCAATTCGATGAAACGGTGGGCAAAGTGATTGAGGCGCTTGAAGCGAACGGGCTGACGGGCAATACGCTCGTCATACTGACCAGCGACAACGGTCCCGTGCTCGATGACGGCTATCAGGACGAGGCTGCCACACTGAACGGCGACCACACGCCTTGGGGCAATTGGCGCGGCGGCAAATACAGTGCTTTCGAGGCAGGTACGCGCGTGCCTTTCATCGTTTGCTGGCCGGGCACCGTGCGCAGCGGCGATACTTCCAACGCTTTGGTTTCGCACATTGACCTGCTTGCCGATGCTGCTGCCCTCATCAATGCCACCGTCCCCCTTGGGGCAGGCATTGATAGCCGCAACAGCCTCGACACATGGCTCGGCCGCAACACAGACGACCGCGACTTTGCTGCCACAATGGCTGCTAACCGCACGCTCTCCCTGCAAAGCGGGCAGTGGAAATACATCGAGCCGTCGAACGGCGCGGCGAAAATCACAACCGTCAACATTGAGACCGGCTATTTGGCTACGCCGCAGCTCTACGACCTTGATGCCGACCCGGGCGAAACCACCAATGTCTATTCCTCCCGCCCAGCCGAAGCAGAACGCATGGCGTCAAAGCTGGCTGAACTGCGCTTGCAGCTCTCGCAGCTGCCCACGTCCGGTTCCTATATCCAGAAGACGCAAGAGGAAACGTCGCAGACCGTTTGCCTCAAACGGTAGCCACCGCAACTGAAGCCTATAAGAATACCTCACTCTTCTACCTCCATGAAGGCAATATTGGATTTACACAAAGCGCTCAAAAGCCATTTTGGCTTTGACTCTTTCAAAAACAATCAGGAAGCCGTTATCAGCAGCCTGCTGGACGGCAAAGATGTTTTTGTGCTTATGCCCACGGGCGGCGGCAAGTCGATGTGTTACCAATTGCCCTCGCTTCTGATGGACGGAACGGCGATTGTGATTTCTCCGCTCATTGCCCTGATGAAAAATCAGGTGGACGCGATGCGGCACATGAGCCAAGAGGACGGCGTGGCGCACTTCATCAACTCCTCGCTCACGAAAGCGCAGGTTGATAAGGTGAAAAAAGATATTCGCTCGGGACTTACGAAACTGCTGTACGTTGCCCCCGAATCGCTGACGAAGGAAGACAACGTGGCGTTTCTCAAATCTATAAAAATCTCCTTTTACGCCGTCGATGAGGCGCACTGCATTTCTGAGTGGGGGCATGACTTTCGGCCTGAGTACCGCAAGATTCGCCCCATCATCAACGAAATTGGCAACGCGCCTGTCATTGCGCTCACTGCAACGGCCACCGAAAAGGTTAAGACCGATATTAAGAAAAACCTTGGCATTCCCGACGCAGTGGAGTACAAGAGTTCTTTCAACCGCCCCAACCTATATTATGAGGTGAGGCCTAAGACAGAAAATATAAACAGAGACATAATTAAATTCATTAAGCAACACTCTGGCAAAAGCGGCATCATTTATTGCCTAAGCAGGAAGAAAGTGGAAGAACTTGCAGAAGTTCTGCGCACCAACGACATCAAGGCGGAAGCCTATCATGCCGGCATGGAGCCCGCCATGCGCTCGCAAACGCAGGACGACTTCATCATGGAGCGCATCGACGTGATCGTCGCCACCATTGCCTTCGGCATGGGCATCGACAAGCCCGACGTTCGCTTCGTTATCCACTACGACATACCCAAGAGCCTTGAAGGCTATTACCAGGAGACGGGTCGCGCCGGGCGCGACGGGGGCGAAGGGCAATGCATCGCTTTCTATTCTTACAAAGACCTTCAGAAACTCGAGAAGTTCATGGAAGGCAAGCCGCTCGCAGAACAGGAGATTGGCAAGCAACTGCTTAAAGAAACCGCAGCCTATGCCGAAAGTTCCGTTTGCCGCCGCAAGCTGTTGCTGCATTATTTCGGAGAGGAATATCTCCAGGATAATTGCGAAAACTGTGATAACTGCATAAATCCCAAAAAACAAGTGGAAGCAAAAACACAATTAAATAAGGTTTTGGAAGTGATTATCGCCATTAAGGAGCACTTCCGCGAAGACTATGTAAAGGATATTCTGATGGGCAAGCCCACCGATGAGGTTTGCGCCCATCATCATGACGAACTTGAAGTGTTTGGCATTGGAGATGATGAAAGCGAACGCACCTGGAACGCTGTTATCCGCCAGGCCGTCATAGCCGGCTATATCGCCAAGGACGTTGAAGACTTCGGCGTGCTTAGCGTTACCGACGAGGGCCGCGATTTTATGAAAAATCCCGTTTCTTTCCCCATCGTCGAGGAGCGCGATTTCGACGAAGAAGAAGCTAATATCCCGCAGGACGCAGCTTCGTTCGCCGTCGACCCCACGCTCTTCCAAATGCTGAAAGACCTCCGCAAACGTCTTTCTAAGGAACTGGACGTGCCGCCCTACGTGATTTTCCAAGATCCCTCGCTCGAAGCGATGGCCACCATTTATCCGCAGACGATTGAGGAACTGCAAAATATTCCCGGAGTGGGCGCAGGCAAGGCCAAGCGCTACGGCACGGAGTTCTGCAAACTCATCAAGCAGCATTGCAAGGACTTTGAAATCGAACGCCCCGAAGACCTCCGCATCCGCACCGTCGCCAACAAGGCTAAAGACAAGGTGGCGATTATCAACAGCATCGACCGTCAGGTTGCGCTCGACGACATCGCCGTTGCCAAGGGTTTGGAGTTTGACGAATTGCTCGACAAAATCGAAGCCATTGTCTATTCCGGCACGAAAATCAACATAGATTATTTCATTGAGGACGTGATGGACGAAGACCACGTCGAAGATATTTACCAATACTTCAAAGAGTCGGAAACCGACGACCTTGAAGACGCAATCGATGAACTAGGCGATGAATATTCGGAAGAAGAAATCCGCCTCGTGCGCATCAAGTTCATCTCCGAAATGGCAAACTAAACGCCCCTCGCGCTCTTTGACTCTTCGACTTTAACGGCAGATAATTAGTGGCCCGTTTCTAGAATGTCCGAAACCACGTGTCAAAATAATTACAGGATAATAACATCTAACTTTTTATGACTGAAAACGTTGCACCAAAAGAAAAGGCTTACTTAAACTTTATAGAGCAAATCGTTGCGCGCGACTTGGCCGACGGTAAGAATGACGGCCGTCTCCAGACACGTTTCCCGCCCGAACCGAACGGCTATCTCCACATCGGTCATGCCAAGGCCATTTGCATGGACTTCGGCGTGGCGCAAAAGTTCGGCGGCGTGTGCAACCTGCGCTTCGACGACACCAACCCCCAGAAAGAAGACACAGAATACGTCGACTCGATTAAGGAAGACATCGAATGGCTCGGCTTCAAGTGGGGCAATATATATTATGCCTCCGACTATTTCCAGCAACTCTGGGACTTTGCCGTGCGGCTCATCAAAGAGGGCAAGGCTTACGTAGACGAGCAGACGAGCGAGGAAATAGCGCAGCAGAAAGGCACGCCCACGCAGGCCGGCACCGAAAGCCCCTTCCGCAACCGCCCCATCGAGGAAAGCCTCGCCCTATTTGAGAAGATGAACAGCGGCGAACTGCCCGAAGGCTCTATGGTGCTCCGCGCCAAAATCGACATGGCGAACCCCAACATGCACTTCCGCGACCCCATCATCTACCGCATCATCAATAAGGAGCACCACCGCACTGGCACGAAGTGGAAAGCCTATCCCATGTACGACTTCGCACATGGTCAGAGCGACTACTTCGAAGGAGTGACCCACTCTATCTGCACCCTCGAGTTTGTGCCCCACCGCCCGCTCTACGATTACTTTATCGACGAGCTTAAAGAAGGCAACGACCTCGAAGACCACCGCCCGCGCCAGTACGAGTTCAACCGCCTGAACCTCACCTACACGGTGATGAGCAAGCGCAAGCTGCTCGCTTTGGTGAAGGAAGGTCTGGTAGACGGCTGGGACGACCCCCGCATGCCGACAGTCTGCGGCCTGCGCCGCCGCGGTTACTCGCCCGAGGCCGTGCGCAAGTTTGTAGATATGATAGGCTACACTAAGTTCGACGCGCTCAACGACTACGCCATGCTCGAAGCCGCCGCCCGCGAGGACCTCAACGCCCGCTCGCTCCGCGTTTCCGCCGTGCTCAACCCCGTGAAACTCATCGTGACCAACTATCCCGAAGGACAGACCGAGGAAATGGAGGCGGTGAACAACCCCGAAAACGAAGCCGACGGCACGCACACCATTACTTTCAGCCGCGAACTGTGGATAGAGCGCGAAGACTTTATGGAAGACGCGCCCAAGAAGTTCTTCCGCATGGTGCCGGGCAAGGAGGTGCGCCTCAAAAACGCCTACATCGTGAAATGCACGGGTTGCAAGAAAGCCGCCGACGGCACCATCGAAGAAATCTATTGCGAATACGACCCCGAGAGCCGCAGCGGCCTCGAAGGAGCCAACCGCAAGGTGAAAGGCACGCTCCACTGGGTAAGCGCCGCCCACTGCCTGCCCGCAGAAGTAAGGCTCTACGACCGCCTCTTCAACGTGGAAAACCCCTCGGCCGACGAGCGCGACTTCCGCGAATTGCTCAACCCCGACTCGCTCACGGTATTGCCCAACTGCTACGTCGAGAAGTACGCCGCAGAGCAGACAGCCACGCGCTACCTGCAATTCCAGCGCATCGGCTATTTCACTTACGACAAGCATTCTACGCCTGAAAAACTCATCTTCAACCGCACCGTCGGACTGAAAGACAGTTGGGCTAAGAAATAACAAGCGATAATCCTTCACATACATAAAAGCCCATTTCCGGCAAACCCATGATTTCCTGCCGTGAAGTGGGCTTTTGATTTTCACGGGCACGGCATCGCGCCCCACCCTATTCTTATGGAACAAAATTTCAACGAAACGCTCTCGCGCTATGAGCAAAGCCTGCACAAGATTTCGCTGGACGAATATTTCGAGGCGAACGACCTGCTCGACATCATCGACTATTACATAAAGAACGAGCGTTACACCGATGCCGACCAATGCCTCGGCTTCGCGCTGGCGCAATATCCCGACAACGAGGAAGTTTGGATTACCAAGGCCTACCGCCTCAAAAGCGAGGGACGTTGGAACGAGGCGCGCGCCATAATCGACAATCTTTCCGACCAAGAGTGCGCCGATGCCAGGCTGTTTCGCATCGAGGAGTACATTGCCGACGGCAGTTGGGACCGTGCTTTCTTCTTGGTGGAGAGGATAATGAATGACGAGTCCCTGCCCAATCGTATCGAAATGATTGTGGATATTGCAGAAATCCTTATCGATTACGGCCTATACACCGAAGCCAACTATTTCCTTAAAGACATTCCAGACGGACATCCCGAAAAACCGCACGCGCTGGAACTTATGGCAGAGTGCCATTTCCAAAACCACGATTACGACAAAGCAGTAGAGGTGTCCAACAAACTCATTGACCTTGACCCCTATAACCAGCGTTCGTGGGAGCAAATGGCAAACATAAGGCAGATGCAGGGCAATTTTCAGGAGATGCGCGAGTGTGCCGACTATGCCTTAGCCATCAATCCGAAATCTGATTTAGCCATGCGCCAGCGCATCATCGGCCTGCTGTGCGGCGAGGACTTGAACGATGAAATATTCAGCGAGGCAAAAAAATACAACAAGCAGCACCGCGAGGACCTTTACGTTGCGATGCCCTTGGCGCAGTCGCTGCTCGACCTCGAACAGCCCGGAGATGCCCTGCCCATTTTGAAAAACGCGCTCAAACTTACGCCCTTCGACAGTCCCGACCGCACGGTTCTGCTCCTGATGCTCGGCTGGACGTTCTGCCTAATAGGCGACGACGACAATGCCAAGCAGTGCGCACTTGCCATTTCCTCGTTCGATGCCAGCAACTTGCAACAACTCAAGCATACGCTCGAACATATAAACAATTTCCAAAAGCCTGGCTACGGAGTGGAACTGCTCGACCGTGTGCACGACCTCATGCCGGCCAACTCCGAGCTCTTCAACCTGACGGTTTCGTTTCTTGCAGAAAATAAAATCTACGAAGAAGCCTTCCTGTTGTGGCACAGATGCATCACGCAGCCTGAGTATATCACCATTACTGCCACGCCCGGCATTGCCCGCGCCGTTTATGAATTTGTGAAAGACAAAGAGATTTTTTCTTACTACTTCTACCTTGCCCTACATACTCACCCCGACGAAACCCTCGATTACTTCCGCGACGTAGCCGATTGCTCCAATGTGGAGGAACTCATTAAGGCATTGAATGACAAAATCAAGAAGTGGAAGAACAAATAAACGTTCATATACATGCATGATTTCACTGCGTTGGCTGCACAAGTGTGGCGGGCTGTAAGCCCAATTGCTGCACTCAGCCCAGGGCAGCGCCCTGGGTGAACGATGTTGCATTGATTAAAGTGTCGCGCTCTGAAATGTCGTGCAAACGAGGGCAATCAAGCTTGCTTGGATTGCCGAGTGCGGCCGACATTATGAAAAGAGCAACCTGCTTTATGAGGGGCAACGCCCCGTGTGGCGTT
>JALFUO010000020.1 GCA_022784065.1 Bacteroidales bacterium
ATGGGTTACGCGCTTTCGGCGCGTGGCATTTTTGCGCCGGCGCAAAAATGCCGAATGTATCAATCGCGGTCTACGTTCCCCCAGGGCGCTGCCCTGGGCTATGGGCAACATTTGGGCTTACAGCCCGCCCCAACCATTTACTGGGCGTTTGTGCAAATTGGTTCAATTAAATGCACCTTTTCTTGACATTTTCTTTGAGATTTTCGGCTGCGCTCGGCATAGCCCGTTTCGAGCCCCACTATCAGCAAGATAATTTTTACTATCAGCAAGATAATTTTTACTATCCGCAAGATAATTTTTACTATCCGCAAGATAATTTTTCGGCTCATATAAGATAGTTTTTGTTACAAACTTTGTAACATGTATTACAAACTTGCTAATATGCGTTACAAAGTTTGTAACATGTATTAGAAACTTTGTAACAAACTTTCTCTGCGCTGATAGTGAAAACTATCACGGGATTAGTAAAAACTTTCAAGGGCTTAGCAAAAAACATCTGCCTTAAACTGTGGACCAGGTAGGCAGGGAGCCGGGCATTCTAATGTGGCGGAGATTGTATGGTTGTGTATAGTTGGTGCGACCAACTATACACAAATTAAAAACTGAATATCAGAGATTTAAGCGAATTAGTGCTGGGTTGACGGGTTTTTCGGGGATAAAAAATGCGTATAGGAAGTGCTTTTTTGCATGCGGCTTCGGGGGTGTGACGGGCAGGGATGGTAACGTAAAATGCCGTGACGCGTGCCTAATCTTAAAAGAAACACGCACGTTTAATGGTTTGATTACAAAAAAATAATGTAGATTTGCATATCTAATACTACATTATTCCAAACCTCATACCATGAAAAAGCTTTTCTCCGCGCTGCTGCTCTCTTTTGCGGCAACAGCGCTCTTCGCGCAAAAGCCTGCGCTCAAACCCATCGACTACGTCAATCCCTTTATCGGCACTGCCGCAACCGGACACACGTTTCCCGGCGCCTGCCTTCCCTTCGGACTGATTCAGGCAAGCCCTGTGACGGGCTCTGTGGGCTGGCAATATTGCTCGGAATATATCTACGCCGACACGAGGATATGGGGATTTAGCCAGACGCACCTCAACGGCACGGGCTGCACCGACCTCGGCGACGTGCTCGTGATGCCCGTCACGGCACGCCCCGACCGAAAGGACTACCGCAGCACGTTCAGCAAGAGCAGCGAGCGGGCACGCCCCGGCTATTACTCTGTGGAACTCACGGAGAACTATGTAACGGCCGAACTCACCGCCACGCCGCACGTGGCATACCACCGCTACACGTTCCACAAAGCAGACTCCGCCGCCCTGCTCATCGACCTGCAGCACGGACCTACGTGGAGCGAGGAACAATATCACTCGCACGTGAAAGCCTGCGAGGTAAACTGGGAAAGTCCCACGTGCCTCACGGGACACGTGCGCAGCAACGTGTGGGTGGAACAGGACGTATATTTCCAGATGCAGTTCAGCCGCCCCATGACGCGCATCACCGCCCTGCCGCTCGCCGCGACAGAGAAGGGACAAAGGATGCTCGTGGCGTTCGACCTCAAGAAAGGCGAGCAGCTGGAGGTGAAAATCGCCCTCTCCTCCGCCACCATCGACGGCGCGTGCCGCAACATGCAGGCGGAACTGCCGGGCTGGGATTTCGAGGCCACGAGGCAGAAAGCCGAGGACGTGTGGAGCAGCTATCTCGACCGCATCGAGGTGGAAGGCTCTGACGTGGAAAAGACAAATTTCTACACCTGCTTCTACCACGCCCTTATCCAACCTAACAACATTGCCGACGTAGACGGCGCGTACCGCGATGCAAACGGCAATCTGGCGAAAGCCGAAGACGGCACGTTCTACTCCACGTTCTCCACATGGGACACCTACCGCGCCGCGCACCCGTTCTACACGCTGGCCGTGCCTGAAATGGTGAGTCCCTTCGTGCGCTCGATGATCAGCCAGGCCGAAACGCAGGGACACTTGCCGATATGGGCGCTTTGGGGCAAGGAAAACTATTGCATGATTGCCAACCACAGCGTGCCCATCATTGCCGAGGCTTATCACAAGGGTTTCCGCGACTTCGACGCGGAGCGCGCGTTCCAGGCCATTAAGATGACGCAGACGAAGTCGCACAAGATGAAGTCGGACTGGGAGACTTATATGAAATACGGCTATTTCCCTTGCGACATCATCAAGATGGAATCGGTTTCGGGCACGCTTGAAAATGTTTACGACGACTACGCCGCCGCCGACATGGCGCTGCTGATGGGCAAAAAGGACGACTATAAATATTTCGCCCGCCGCGCCGATTTCTACAAGAACCTCTTCGACAAGAGCACTAACTTCATGCGTCCGCGCCTCAGCACGGGCGAATGGAAATCGCCGTTCAACCCCTCCGCTCTCGCCCATGCCGAAAGCGACGGCGGCGACTACACGGAGGGCAACGCATGGCAATACACGTGGCACGTGCAGCACGATGTGCCGGGCCTTATCCAACTCTTCGGCGGCAGCAAGCCCTTCATCGCGAAGCTCGACTCGTTTTTCACCACCAAGCTCAACAGCACGCTTTGCGACGTGACGGGCCTGATTGGCCAGTATGCCCACGGCAATGAGCCGAGCCACCACGTGGCTTACCTCTATGCCCTTGCCGGCAAGCCGGAGCGCACGCAGGAACTGGTGCGCGAAATCATCGAAACTCAATATCTGCCTAAGCCCGAAGGCCTTTGCGGCAACGACGACTGCGGTCAGATGTCTGCCTGGTATATGCTTTCGTCGATGGGATTTTACCCTGTCGATCCCGTGTCTGCCCGCTACGTCTTCGGTGCGCCGCAGCTGCCGCAGGTAACCCTGCATCTGCCGAACGGCAAGACGTTCACGGTGAAAGCCGATGGCTTGAGCAAGGAAAATCTCTACGTCGACAAAATCTTCCTCAACGGCAAGCGTGTCAAGACCAACTACATCAATCACTCTGACATCGTACGCGGCGGCACGCTCGTGTTTGTGATGAAGGGGAAGAAGTAAACACCCTCGCTTTGAAAGAATAACAAAAACAATTAAAACCGCTTGTTCTGTGTGAAGCCAAAGGCTCGCCTTATCTAAAAAAACGAGTTTGTTAGCCTAACGGCTTCCACCTCGTGTTTTTCAGATAAGGCTGCGGCTGCGAGGCAGCCACTTCACACAGAACAAGCAAAAAACAAGAAAAAGTAAAGCATTTTTCCTCTCCATTGTTTACGTGGACATGGAAGCGCAAACTTTTCCCGGTTTGTTGCGAAGATAAAAATTTGAATGTAGCCATGAATCCCGGCAATTTCTATACTATGATCACAAACATACAAAAGTTGCGTGATGCTAATCCTGCATTAGCCGAACAATTACGACAATATGTTTTTCCCATTGTAGGTTGTTGCCAAACTGTACATCAAGATATGGGTCCATATCTTAATGAATACATGTATCAGGAAGCACTAAGCATTTGTTTTGAAGAAGCCGGTTTCATTGGAAAGAATTGTATAAAGGAATACTATTTCACTACACATTTCCATAATCGCCGCATCAGCCATCCGCATAAAGTAGACTTTTTAGTCAATGAAAAGGTACTGATAGAATGCAAGGCGATAAGCCATCTCGGATCAGAGCAACGGCAACAGCTTTGGAACTACATGCGGCTATCAGGAATACGCGTAGGCATTCTTTATAATTTCGCTCCGATTAACGACGAATGCGAAAAGTACTATTATGATCCTGAACAGCAAGCGATATTTATGTTTTAAGCCACAATGAAGCATGAATAAGGTTCGTGCGAAATAACTTTTTCCCATGCCAATAAAGCAATCGGCCACTTTTTCCTGTTTTTTGCTTGCGGCGTTTGAAGCGGGCGGGCACCGACCGCAGCCGAACGTTCGCAAGGCGGTGGCGGAAGCCGAAAGGCTTACAACCACAGACTGGCGAACGGTCGGCGTTGCCCACAAGGCTTCAAACGAAGCAAGCGGTTTTTACTGTTTTTGTCAACTTCCTCGCCAATTCACTCTTTTTCAAACAATCTAATAAAACATCTGTATCATGAAACAACATTTTTTGAAAGGCGTGCTGCTGGCCGCCGCGCTGCTGCCCCTGACGGCAAGCGCAGGTCCGTACGACCTCTTGCCTAAGCCCCACTCCATGGAGATTACGGCAGGGCAAAGCTTCGCGCTCGGCAGAGCCGTAAGCGTTACCGACGCTTTCGGCACTCCTTTCCTGCGCGCCGCCCTCGAAGAAATGGGCTGCACCATTACGGAAGACGCGGCAGCAACGGTGGAGGTGAAGCGCGTGGCCGTCATCCCCGGGACATTCAACCACAGCGTGGCGTATATGCCCAACGAGACCTATACGCTCACCATTACCTCCGACAAAATCACCATTGAGGCCGTGACGCAGACGGGCGTAATACGCGCCGCGCAGACCATGCTGCAACTCGCCTCGGGCACCAGCGACAACGGCGGCACGGCATCGCTGCAAGCCCTGACAATCACGGACTGGCCAGCCTTCAAAGTGCGCGGTTTCATGCACGACGTGGGACGCTCGTTCATTCCCTTCGAAGAACTGAAACACGAAATCGATATGCTTTCGCGCTTCAAGGTAAACGTGTTCCACTGGCATCTGACGGAGAAACTCGCCTGGCGATTTGAGGTAAAGGCTTATCCGCAACTCACCGCTGCTGACAATATGACGCGCAACGCCGGCAGCTACTACACGCAACAACAATGCAAGAATCTCGAAGCCTATGCGGCAGAGCGCGGCGTGACCGTTATTCCCGAAATTGACATGCCCGGCCACAGCGATGCCTTCACCAAGGCTATGGGCTTTTCGATGCAGAGCGACGAGGGCGTGGCTGCTTTGAAGAATATCCTCGACGAAGTGGTGGAAGCATTCCCCCTTGCCCCCTATATCCACATCGGCGGCGACGAGGTGACGATTACTTATCCCAACTTCTTGAAAACGATGGCGGACTACGTGCGCGGCAAGGGCAAGAAAGTTGTTATGTGGAACAGGCTCGTAGCCGGGCCTCCCACAAGCGCTCTCTGCGACATGACGCAAATGTGGGCGACCGCGGGACGCGTGGTAAGCGGACTGCCCAACATTGACTGCCGCTACAACTACACGAACCACTTCGACGTGTACGCCGACCTCGTGGGCATTTACAAGAGCAACATCTACTACGCGCAGCAAGGCACGAGCGACGTGGCTGGCACTATCAGCGCGGCGTGGAACGACACGAAGACAAAGACGTGGACCGACATCGTGAAGCAGAACAACATTTACGCCAATATCATCGCCTCGGCCGAAAGGGCTTGGTACGGCGGCGGTAAGCAGTACATCGAGACTGGCGGCACCACGCTACCTAACTCGGGCGAGGAATTTGAAGAGTTTGCCGACTTTGAACGCCGCTTCCTCTTCCACAAAGCGCACGTGCTCAAAAACGAGCCTATTCCCTACGTGAAGCAAACCAACGTGCGCTGGCGCATCACCGACCCCTTCCCCAACAACGGCGACAAGACGATGCAGTTCCCGCCCGAAACGACCAACGAGGGTGAGGACGGCGTGTTGCCCACCTCTTTCACTTACAACGGCACTACTTACGGGTCGAAGGTGGCCACGGGCGCGGGCATCTATCTGCGCCATATCTGGCACTCCACCGTGCCCTCTTTCTTCTCCAACCCCGCCTACGGGCAGACGGCTTACGCCTGGACTTACGTATATTCGCCCGTGGCGCAGACAGCCGGGGCGCAAGTGGAATTTTATACTTACAGCCGTTCGGGAAATGAAACCGCGCCGCCAGCAGGCGAATGGGACCGCCGAGGCTCTAAGCTTTGGGTAAACGGCACAGAGATTGCCGCACCCTCTTGGGAGCAGCCCAACGCCTCTATTCCGCAGGACCACGGCACAAGTGGGCTGACAAATGAAAACCTCACGGCGCGCCCCGTCGTGCAAATACAGCTTAAGCAAGGCTGGAACAAGGTGCTGATGCGCCTGCCGCACGCCGCAGCCTCTGGCACGGGTCGCGACAAGTGGCAGTTCACCTTCGTGCTCACCGACACCGAAGGCAAGAACGCGCTCGACGGCATCGTGTACTCTCCCTCAAAGGCCATGGACAGCAGCACCGAGCAAATCGACCTGCTCCTCGGAGACATTGCCGCCTACATCGGCGCAAACTTTTCGGACAAAGTAGGTTACTATCCCCTTTCCCTCTGCCAAGAACTCACTGCCTTGGCAGACGAGGTGCGCGCCACGCTCGGGCAAAGCCTTTCTGAAAGCGAGCGCGCCGCGCAAGCCGCAAGCCTCAACACGGCCTTCGAGGCTCTGAAAAGCAAGGTGCAGACGGCATCTATCAACCAGCCGAAAGCAACCACAGCCTCCGACACGCATCTCTACACCTTTTGCACACCGTTGCGCGAAAGCCGCTATGTGACCTCGCAAGGCAGCGACCAGCAACTCATCGGACAGACTGCCACAAGCACTGCCGCCCTCTGGAAGTTCGAGGCACGCACGGACGGCACATTTAATATTGTATCGGCAGAAGGCGGCCTGTTCATCACGCCCGACGTGACCAAGAATACCGCGCTCAAAACCGTTTCGGCCGAGCCCGCAAGCGGCTGGAGCATCAAACCGGCGGACGAGGTGGGCTATGTCATCATCACCTCGGGCACGGCAGAGTTCAACCAAACGACCAGCCCCAACGGTTACAAAATCTTCAACTGGGGCGACGGCACGAACACTACCGACACGGGCTGCAAATACCGCATTGAGGAAGTGGAGATGCCGCAAGTCAGTAACGACCAAACTTATTATTGGTACACCATGTGCACACCGTTGCGCTTCAGCCGCTATGCCACGGGCAAGGGCGCAGGCGAGGCATTGGTAGGCGAAACGGAGGCCACGCTTGCTTCGCAGTGGAAACTCACGGCCCGCACAGACGGCTCTTATAATATTATTTGCCGCGCCGACGGCACCTTTGTTTCTCCCAACTCTGATAAGAACACGGCCCTCCGCACCGTAGCCGACGAGCCCTCTGCCGGTTGGAGCATCTCGCCGGCCGCAACGCTGGGTTATTATATCATAACTTCGGGAACGGCACAATTCAACCAGACGAACAATGCCACCTTGAACTGGAACGTCTACAACTGGGGCGGCGGCACGAACACCTCAGATACGGGTTGCCAATACCTGTTTGCTTTGGCGGAAAAGGAAGAACAAGTTCCCTCGGGTATAGCAAGCACGGCGTTTGGGCAACCGAAACAAACGACTGTCTATGACATTGCCGGCCGCCGCGTGGCTAATCCCGGCAAAGGCGTTTACATCGTGAACGGCAAGAAACAGATTTTGAACTAAAAGTCGGGGCGCATTGCTTATCGCCCCAAGAAAACGCGCGAGGCGGGTTGCTATTGCAATCTGCCTCGCGCGTATATATATTATATGTGTGCATTGAATTTGATAAAAACCAGCAAAAACAGCTTGTTCTGTGTGGAGAGAGTAGGGGCGTTTTGCAAAACGCCCGCCGTGTGCGCCGCAGGGCTCGACTAATGTCGTCAACCATTTCCGAGGTAGAAGAAGAACAAATCGAGTGATTAAAATTGGCGCACCATCCGTAATGGGTGATGCGCCTTTTTGCAATATTTATTTTTTCAAGACCTTCTTAATTGTTCCATCGCTATATTGCTGAATAACGATTCCTTTTAATCTTGTATTCTTTTGACCATTTAAATTGAAGGAGTTTTTTAGAATCAAACTCTCTTCGTCACGTGACACATACAGGATTGCCGAAGGTATATCATCGGTAATTGTAAAGTCTTTCCAAACAGAAGCATTTTGATAAGACTCTAAACTGCCTTCAGGAACATGTACTGTCATGCCAGATACAAGAAAAAAAGTATCTGAGAACACTGAAGGAGGATTCGATGATTGACAATAAAGGTTGGTTATCTTTGCCATCGAGAAGGCTAGTTCACCAATAGATATTACAGTTGCCGGAATGGAAAAATCTTCCAATGGGCATCCCAAGAACATCCCCTTTTTGATTTCTGTGACAGCTGAAGGCCATGATATATCCTTCAATGAATAGCAACTAGAGAATGCTCCTTCGTCAATGAAAGATACAGATTCACCCATGGTTACTGATACTAAATCCATGCACCCTGCACATGCTCCCTGCCCAATGGATCTAACATTTTTGCCGATAATAAGTTGCTTCATTGTGCAGAACGCAAGACCATTAATAGCAATGGATGTTACTTTGTATGTGATATCGTCGTATTCTACATCGTCAGGAATGCTTATGACCTCCTTGTTATTTGCCTGAACAACACTTGCTTCTTTAGTATCCTCGTTGCCAGCATAGTATATGCCGTTTTTGATAAACAATTTTGAAAACGCATTGATACTACTAATACTTAGGAAAATGAATAGTGTTACTATTCTGATTACTTTTGTTTGCATAATTACTTTTCGTTGAGTGCTTGTTTAAGATATTTCTCGAATATTGAAAGTGCTGAATGCCATGCACTTGATGATGGATGATATGGATTTAACAATGTTATTTCCTTTCTCATTTCAGGGATCTTCATGTGGCACATATAACCTCCTGTATTTCCAATATTTGGTTGGTCTGTAACATACACATTCTCCTCCTTTAGACGTGAGTTTATTACGCATCCCCATATAATGACTATATCAGGTTCAACCTCCTTGACGGTCTCTATAAAGGCTTCAAAGTCGCGTTCTGACAAGTCACTCCATCTTGTTTCTCTGAATCCATTATCCGTGGCAGGAAGGAAAAACTGTACATAGTTGGTGAATGCAAGGTACGACCACACATTTTCATAGTTTCCATAATCTAGGTATTTTGAGATGTAGGAAGCGAACGTCTGATATGTCTTAGGTGCATCATCTATGCAGTAAGATGGCTCGTTATGCAACACCTTTCCAACTGGATTATACAAAGGACAAGTGGCATCGTACGAACTTGAATCCTTTTTCTGGACATCAGTGCATTGTTCATAGAATTTGCATTCCGTTTTGGGACAATAGAAACTTGCTCCAAGAATTAGGATTTTCTTCCCTCTTATTCCAACATTGTAGTTGCTGCCGACAAAGGGCTTAAAGAATCTATTCTTCATTTTATTGGCTGATTTAATTGTTTGTGAATTCACGTTTTAGATACCTCTCATTCATATCACATCACTGTTTATTCTTTTCTGCATTGTTGTCTGATTCATTTACAAGTTCAAGCAATTGTTTTCCTGTGTAAGTTGCTGCTGTTACTGTCAGAACTCTGAGAAGTCCCATGAAAAATGATGTAAGCATAATCTTAATGTTTTAATGTTAATATTCAATTTGTGATCAAGGGACATATAAAAATGCCGTAACCTTGATTTCGAGTGCAAAGTTACGGCATGTGAAGGAGTGTGTATCTATACGTATAGAAAATACTAAAATTTCACCTTAATCGAAAGGGTATCATTCTCGTGTTGTTCAAACTTACTATCTTCTTCTGAATCGTAAGTAAAATCAGCTTTAACGAAAAGTGCTTTTACCTGTGCTTTTACTTGTGTAAGTTCTCTGCTTTCAAGCATTTGAACCTTTTTAGTCTCCATCCTTTCTTCATGGAAAGTAAGACCTCCAACCAATCTTTGTGAAGCCATTCTCTGCCATGACACTTCATGTTGAAACCACATTAAGCCTTCTGGTACAAAAGGTTCTTTGTTATGAGTGAACTGTTGATGAACACTCATTGAATTACTTATTTCCTCATACAATTTGCTCTTACGTTCATTGTGGTAATTAGCTTTTGCAAATGATCCTAATTCTGCATTCGCATCGGTACGATTGTTTGTTTCTTTACTGCTATATGCCGCATTATATGCCTCAATGGTCAGTTCTGTAGCACCTAAACATTGTACAAGATAGCAAAATTCATGTATCTTGTCTTTAAGAAGCTCAACTTGATACGATGAAATAGGAAAATATACATTCTTGTCAAGAGGGTGACCTACATAAACCTCGTATGGAATAGGATGACCTACAGGCAATACTAGATTTGGTAATTCTGAAATCAAAACTTCGGGTACCTTTCCTCCACTTATGTCGGCTATCTTTTCAATAGGAATAAACATCTTCCTAACTCTATAATCTTTGGCAAAGAAATCTTTGTTTTTATTAGAATATATTTCGTTTATTATTCCTGCTAATGGATTTTTCAGTATGGTTGGCAATTTCGACTTATATGATGAAAGTTCTATAAGTTTGGCAAAGGCATTAGAAGAGTTTTCTTTTTCAAATTCAACAATTGAAATGAAGAAATCAGATACCTCCTTTTGCATTTTTTCATTCTTGCAAGCGGATATTACTTCACCATATTGTTCTTTTAAATAATAAATTGCAGGTATAATCGATTCTGTTGCACTAAAAGGATTCAACCAAATATTGTTATAGTCAATACTAATTTTTGAATACTCACGATTCTCTAAGAATGACCGAGTCCTATTTACATAAGCAATAATCTCTTCTGGTTTATCTCCTACAGACATGATCACATTTTGTAAGACAACGAACGATGTGTCTAACTGTTGCAATGTATAGTTTCTTACTATTTCCTTAAACATATGTCTTATATTATTGTATTAGTTCATATACCAGAGTCTTCCAATGCCTCTCTTCATTTGGAGGCATATTTAATGCGTCGTCCTTTTGGGTTCTAAGACTTTCAGCAAAAGGAATACCATCAGAAGATAATATCACACCAGACAATTCTTTCCATGGAACATTTGCGACACCAGTACCTCCTTTACTCTTCAACATTTCATTGTCAACCATATACTGATAGAACGCAGTAATTAGTCTTATGAAATCAGAATTACTGAGTTCCTGAGTTTGCCATGCAAATTCATAATTTGGATCTTTATAAAATATTCGTCTTAACTCTGCATTCCGCATGAAAGTTTCAAACAGATGAACATTTTTTGTGGTAAGTTCTTCGTTAATGACTTTGCCTTTACTTGCTCTCTTATAAATAAAGAATTTTTGAAGTAACCTTTTGTAAGCTTCTTTTGTAAATGACGTTAAATCCGGATTGTACTTAACAGAAGGCAATTCTTTCTTTGTAATTTCTTTTCCATCAAGGAAACATTTGTAAACATTACGTATAATGGTTAGAGCACGGATTCCCACCTCTTTGATATCCTCTTCTTCATTTAATGTTATCCAAAAAGGCCAATATGTATTGTCGTTTGCATTATCCGTGCATTTAATACGCCTACTAAAGTTCTTGCCAGGAAAGGTGTTGTTCAAAATGGTACATACCAATCCTTTGATTTGTACCCACTCTGTGTTGAACCTTTCAATTTCCTTTTCATGATTATAACCTTCAAGAGTCAATCCTTTACATCCATAGTATATACCTACAGATGGTTCGTAAACGTCATACTCTATCAAGAACTCGTATGCCCTATGTCCATCTTGGCTATAT
The DNA here is from genome assembly GCA_022784065.1 of Bacteroidales bacterium. GTDB lineage: Bacteria > Bacteroidota > Bacteroidia > Bacteroidales > Bacteroidaceae > Alloprevotella. The sequence goes on from JALFUO010000020.1 coordinate 11,496, forward strand.
AAGGTATCTATCTTATACATCAGATGATTAGGTGCATCAATACCATGGAAGGAACCTCTAAGTTCATCCATGGTACCAAGTCTAAGCATTTTGGTTTTATAAAACTCAGATGCTTCTTCGGTATATTTGCGCCAGTAAGCTTCGTTTACGCTGTTGGGAGTGTATGACATATATGACTAAAATAAACTTATGACCCACTGATAGACATACTTTCCAGTAGACTGCAAAATTCTCTCAAAGAATGATGAATAAGTTACAGAAAAGTCCCACGTTCCGGGCGTTTTGCAAAACGCCCCTACTGGCAGCGGTCAGTGCCCGCCCGCCCCACACAGAACAAGGAAAAAACCGAAAAAAAACGTTTTCCATGGATTTACCTATCAGTTGCTTCTAAGGTAACATCAAGGTCTAACGGGTTTTTCATGGTTTTTATCTAAAACCAACAGAATAATTTGAGCAACGCCAATATAATATGCATATTGCCTATCCCCTTAACAATGCTTGTGCGTCATGATGTGCAGCACGTGGCGGTCGGTCTCGTTCATCGCCTCCGCACCGATGTCGCAAAGGTTGCGAATGCTCTGGTCCACGCTGTCGTCGATAATGCCCTCCACGCTTTCCACGCAGTTGCCCTGCATGGCCAGCATTGCCGAAAGCACTGCCGTGCTCACGCCTGAGGTGAGCTTCAAGGCACAACTCGGTTTCGCGCCGTCGCAAATCATGCCCGTAAGGTTGGCAATCATATTCTTCACCGTAAAAGTCACCTGCTCGTAATTGCCGCCCATGAGGTAGGTGATGCCGCAGCCCGCTCCCGTCGAGGCAACCACGCAGCCGCACAGCGCGGAGAGCGAACCGAGGTGCATCTTGATATAAATGGCGGTAAGATGGGAAAGTATCAAGGCACGCGTGAGTTCCTCCTCCGTGTTATGGTTTTCCTCGGCAAAGACCACCACGGGATTGGTGGCGCAGATGCCTTGGTTGCCCGAACCCGAATTTCCCATCACAGGAATATTTGCGCCCGCCATTCGCGCATCGCAGGCGGCGGAGGTGCTCGAAAGGATGTGCGAGAAAATGCTGTCGCCCATAATGCCGCGCCCCAGCGGACGCGAAAGAGCCTTGCCGAGGCAGTGTCCGTAATTGCCTTTCAAGGAAGCCGAAGCCGCCTGCTCGTTGAGCCGCCGCGCCTCGTTGATGAAATTGATTTCTTCGATGGGCATCGTCGTGGCATATTCCCACACCTTGTGCAGCGTCAGCTCCGGCGCGTCTGTGCCGAGCGCGGAAGTGCCGCCGCCCTCCGAAGCAGCTGCCGCCTCAAGCGGCTCGCCGTCCTTTTCGAGCCGTACGAAGCGCGTGTGCTCGCAGGCTATTACCGCCGTAGCCGTGTGCCCGCCGGCTGTGCAGGTAACTTCTACATACAGTTTATCGGGCGCATTGTCCTTCAAGGAAACGCACACGCGCCCTTCGTCGATATATTGCCGCGCCTGCGACACCGCCTCGGGCGTGCAGTCTTTCAAGACTTGCAACGCATACTCCGAGCGCCCAATGAGCGCGCCGAGGGCAATGGCAACGGGCAGCCCCGTCATGCCGGTGCCGGGGATACCCACGCCCATCGCGTTTTTGAGGATATTCGCGCTCAGCCGCGCCTCAATCTTCTCGGGCGTGCAGCCCAGCAACTCCGTGGCGCGGCTCACGGCAAGCGCCACGCATCCCGGTTCGGTGCAGCCCACGGCAGGCACCACCTGCCGGCGCACCAGTGCCGTGATTTGTTGTTTCTCTTCAATAGTCAGCATCTTCTGGTCGTTTGTTTTCATTAATATTACGACTACGATATTCTATCGGCGTACAGCCATATTTTTCTTTGAAATGCGGATAAAACGACTGACGCGAGGCAAAGCCCGCCATAAGCCCTATCTGCTCGGCCGAAAAACGCGCATAGCGGTGCAGCCTCAGCAGCCGGGCGGCCTCGGCAAGGCGCAAGTCGGAAACGAATGAGCAGAAATTGCCGTTCCACTCCCTTTTCAGCACCGCCGAAAGCGTGCGCGGGCCCACGCCGAGCATGGCGGCAACGTCGCCAATGCTTAGTTTTGGCCGCGCCAGCACCTCCTTCCCCATCGCCCCCTTTATCTGTTCCAAAGTGAGGGGCGCGACGGGGCGGGCCTTGCTTGCATTGATTGTTTCTGGCATAATTATAATTATTGTATAGGCATGCCGTAAAGGCCGATGCCCGCAATCGTGCCGCTAAGTTACAATATTTTGACAACACCCGCACGCTTTCGCCCTATTTACAAGTAAGAAGAAGCACAATTTGGCAGGGAACGTGAGATTTCATGACCCATCGTGCCCACTTTCTAATATGGCCGCCAACGCTGCCATATATGACAAACCTTCCTCTCTGCGCAGATAGTAGCAAGAGTGTGGTGAAAGTTCGGGAAAATGCGGTAACTTTGCGCGTCCTTTCCTTTGCAGGGCTGCGGGTAACTATGTGCCACGGCCGCAACACGGGGATTGGAAAGGGCAATACTAATCTATTTTATTTTATCTTTATGTATTTCAAAACCATCAGAAAAGAGCGCAACAGCCTCACCTTTACGCAGTTTTCGCGCAAGGGCTGGTCGCTTTTTGCCTGTTTGGGCCGAGAAGTCCGCATCGGTGTGCTTAGCGCCGCCACGCTCGCCACGGCTGCTCCCTGCATCGGAGCAACGACGGTGGGCAACGACGCGCCCAGCGACTCGCTGCGCGCTGCCGCAGGGCAGGACGGCCTCGAACTGGCAGAGGCGGTAGTGTCGGGCACACGCGCTCCCTTGGCCGCCGATGTGGCGGCACGGCAGGTGGTGACGCTTTCGCGCGAAGACTTTGCTGCGGCGGCGGGCATCACCTGCATTGGCGACATCCTCAAGCTCGCTACGGGCGTGGACGTCAGGCAGCGCGGTGCCTTCGGCATGCAAACAGACCTTAGTATCAACGGCGGAACGTTCGACCAAATCGCTATTCTTCTCAACGGCGTTCCGCTCAACAATCCCCAGACGGGGCACAACGCCTCGGATTTCCCCATCAACATTTCTGACATCGAGCGCATCGAAATTCTCGAAGGCGCAGCCTCGCGCGTGTTCGGCAGCCAAGCGTTTTCGGGTGCCATCAACATCGTGACGCGCACGGCCTCGCTGCTCTCGCCCGCTTTGGACGCGGCAGAGAAATCCACTCTGAGGCAAGGCGAAGCGGAGGCGCAGGGCGGCAGCTACGGCACGGCCATGGCCGAAGCCGCCAGCCGCTTCGCACTGACGGGCGGTCGCGGCGGACGCTTCGTGTCCTCGCTCTCTGCCGGCTATCGGCGCAGCGACGGAGCGGTGGACAATGGCGACTTCGACGGATATAAGGCGTACTGGCAGGGTATCTACGACGACGCGAAGCTGCGCCTCGACGTGCAGACGGGCTTCACGCTCATCGGCTACGGCGCTAATACGTTCTACTCCGCCGCCTATCCCGACCAGTGGGAACAAACGCGCCGCCACTTCCTTTCGGCGCGCGCCGAGAGCAAGGCCGGGCGCGTGAGACTGAGCGGGCAGGTGTCGTGGCTGCGCAATGCTGACCATTATCAGCTGGTGCGCGACACGCCGAAGGGGGAAAATTTCCACCTCAGCGATGTCTATACTGCCTCGGTCAATGCCTGGACGAAATGGAAACTGGGACGCACCGCCCTCGGCGCGGAAGTGCGCGAGGAGGACATTTTTAGCACCAACCTCGGCCGTGCGCTCGACGAAAGCCAGCAGCCGCACATCGCGGGCACGCCCGACGGCCGCTACACGAAGCGCGACGGACGCACCAACGTGAGTTACTATCTCGAGCACAACGTAGTGTGGCGCGGCCTCACCGTGTCGGCGGGCGTAATGGCACAGCGCAACTCTGCGCTCTCCACGGGCTTCCGCTTCTATCCGGGCGTGGACGTGAGCTATCGCCCCGCGAAAGGCTGGCGGCTCTACGCATCGTTCAACCGCTCGCTGCGCCTGCCTTCGTTCACCGACCTGTGGTATAAAAGTCCCACGCAGGAGGGCAACGTCGGGCTACGCCCAGAGGAATGCTCGGCTTATCGCATCGGCGCAGACTTCGGCAACAGTTGGCTGAGCGTCAAGGTGAAAGGGCAATACGCTCGGGGCACAGACATGATAGACTGGGTGATGCTCACGCCTACCGACGTGTACCGCTCGCGCAACTTCTCGCTCGACAATTACGGAGCGGGCATCGACGCAACGATCAACTTTACCGCCCTGCTCGGCTCGCGGCAGCCGCTCCGCCGGCTCACGCTGTCGTATGCGCGGCTTTGGCAGAATAGGCGCGATGCCGAACCTTATTTTAAGTCGAACTATGCAATGGAATACCTGCGCGATAAGTTCACGGCCTCGCTCTCGCACAAACTATTCGCCTCGCTAAGCGCACAGTGGTCGCTGCGCGTATGGCACCGCGAGGGGGCTTATCAGATTTACGAAAATCTGAAAGCCACCGACCGCCTGCAACCTTACGGCACGCACGCCTTGCTCGACTGTAAAGTGACTTGGCAGAAGCCGCGCTACGAACTCTTTGCCGACTTGACGAATATCACGAACCACAGATATTTCGACCTTGGCAACGTGCCGCAGCCGGGCTTCATGGCAATGGCCGGCGCGAAGATTAAGTGGTAGGCTTATTATTTTCAAAAATAAAATCGCCGCTGCAAGCCCGTCCCCGTGGGTGCTTGCAGCGGCGATATGTTATTTCGGGCGTATGCCCTACGTCCTTACTTGGCGATGCCGGAAATTATGAAGGGCGGTTGTCGCCGTTTCTTCTTTGGCGGTTTCGCTGGCGGTTATCGTTGTTATTGTTATTGCCTTTGCGTTGCTTGCGGCCGGAGCGCTTGCTCTTGGCGGTGTCGAAACGGGTGAGGTCGTCCTGCTCTGCAAGGTCGATAGAGGTGCGTACTTCCTTGTTGCCCTCTTCCGAAAGCGTGAGGGGCTTTTCGCCTTTGCGATTCATGCTAATCACTTCGTGGGCGCGGGCAGCACTGATCGTTTCGAGATTGGCAGCAAGGCGCTTGTCGGTGCTATACGTCACAAGCCCTGCCAAGATATCGGCCTTGAAGAAATAATACGTGCCGTCGGCCGTTTCGAGGGGGACGTTGCGCTCGGGCAACTTGCGCGAGGCCTCTACGTAGGTGTCCACCTCATAGTTAAGGCAGCATTTGAGTTTGGCGCACTGCCCCGCGAGCTTCTGCGGGTTGGGCGTGATGTCTTGGAAACGCGCGGCGGCTGTGGAGACCGACTTAAAGTTTTTCATCCAGGTGGCGCAGCAAAGTTCTCTGCCGCAAGGCCCCGTGCCTCCTATGCGTCCTGCCTCCTGACGCGCCCCAATCTGCTTCATCTCAATGCGCACGTGGAAGGTATCGGCAAGCACCTTGATGAGCTGGCGGAAATCCACGCGCCCGTCGGCGATGTAATAGAAAATCGCCTTATTGCCGTCGCCCTGATACTCCACATCGCCGATTTTCATTTCGAGTTTCAGCTCGTTGGCAATTTGGCGGGAGCGAATCATCGTGTCGTGCTCGAGGGCCTTTGCTTCATGGTATTTCTCCATATCCACAGGCCGCGCCTTGCGATAGATACGCTTGATTTCAGTGCCTGGCTTCATGTAGATTTTCTTCATTTGCAGCGGCACGAGCTGCCCCGTGAGCGTTACAGTGCCGATGTCGTGGCCGGGAGATGCCTCAACGGCAACGATGTCGCCTTTAACGAGCGGCAGATGGTTGTCGTTGCGATAATAGCCCTTGCGCGTGTTCTTAAACTGCACCTCCACGAGGTCGGTAGTCTCAGCGTTGCCAGGCACATCGGCAAGATAGTCGAACGTGTTGAGCTGACAGTTGGAACGCCCGCAGCCTTTGGCGCAAATGCCTTGCAGGCTGCGTCCGCCCCAAAGGGTATTGTCGGGGCGCAGCGTGGCAAGGTTTTCCGCAGGCTGCTGTTCCTGTGTATTTTCGATAGGATTTTCTGACATATATATTAATATATTTAGTAGACGAGTAGACAAGAAAACGAGTAGACGAGACATAATAGTCGCGCCAATGGTTCGTATCGGTTACTTATCTTGTTTACTTGTTTTCTCGTACACTTGTTTACTACTTCACAAGCAACACGATGTTTTTCAAAGCAAATTCGTAGAACACCATTTTGGGATTGACATTCTGCTCGATGTCGCGCTGCGCCTTAGCCAGTTCTTCGGTGATGCCAATCACGTTGCGCTCGTTGATGAAACGGGCGAAGCGCACGGCAAACTCGGCTTCGTCGGCGTTCATATAGTTCAACTCGGGCAAACCAAAGTTGTAAACGAAATTTTCCCGCACCAGCCGCTGGCAGTAGGCAAGGAAACTCTTTTGCTGCTCTCGCCCCCATTTCGCCACCTGCTCGGACCACGCGCCGAGTTCCTTGATGTTACGCGCATAGCTCTGGCGCATGAGCATGACAAACATATCGAAATAAAGCGCCTCGTCCACGCTGTTGGTCACCTGCGCGAGGGCACTCATATAGTTGCCTGCGCAACTGTGGGCAATGGCTTTCGCGTCTTCTTCCTGCAAGCCGCGCGTCGACATCAAGGCTTCTGCCACTTCGTCCTCGGCGAGTGCGCCGAAGGTGATGCGCTGCGTACGGCTCACAATCGTTGATATGAGTTTCTCGGGGCTGTTGCTCACCAAGAGGAACACGGTCTTTGCGGGCGGCTCTTCAAGGATTTTGAGCGTCTTATTGGCAGAGTCGAGATTCATCAGTTCGGGCAACCAAATGATTACTACCCGATAGCCGCCCTGACTGGTCACGATGCTGAGTTTGCGCACGATGTTGTCGGCTTCGGCGGCGGTGATGATGGTTTGCTGGTTTTCCACGCCCATGCGCTTCTGCCAATCGCGCAGGGTAAAGTAGGCGTCGGCCTGCAGCTGCTCTCTCCATTCGGGCAGGAACTGGTCGCTGACGGGCGGTTGCTTCTGCCCCGTGGGCTTAAACACGGGAAAGGCGAAATGCAAATCTGGGTGCGCCCAATTAGCCAGCATCTTGCACGCCTTGCAATGCCCGCAAGGCTCTCCGTCGGCGGTGCGCTCCTCGCAAAGCAGGGCGGAGGCAAACGCCAAAGCCATAGGCAGTTTGCCGCAACCCTCGGGTCCGGCAAAGAGCAGGGCATGCGGCATCTTGCCGCTTTGCAGCAGGCTTTTGAGCTGCTGTTTGATGATGTCCTGACCGATTACGGAAGAAAAGTGCATCGTGGAAATGAGGTTAAAACACGCGCTTGGCGATTTCGCAAATGCTGTCGACCGCCGAAACGGTGTAGAAATGTATGCCTGGCACGCCTTTGGCGATGAGTTCGCGGCATTGCTGCTCGCCCCACTCTATGCCTACTTGCTTGAGTTCCTCGTCCGTGCGGCATTTGAGGGCTTCGCTTGCCAGCGCCTCGGGGATATCGCAATGGAAAGTCTTTGGCACGACCGTGAGCTGCGAGAGTTTCGCCAGCGGCTTTATGCCGGGAATAATGGGCACGGTGATACCCGCCTTCCGCGCCTTTTCCAAAAAGCGGAAATAGGCGTCGTTGTCGTAGAAAAGCTGGGTCACGGCATATTCTGCGCCGAGCGCCACTTTTTTCTTAAACCACTCGAAGTCGGTCTCGGGGTTGAGCGCCTCTTCGTGCTTTTCGGGATAGCACGCCACGCCGTAACTGAACGGTTGGCCGGGCACTTTAATCGGCGTGCCGTCGACAAAGAAGCCTTCGTTGAAGCGGTTCACCTGTTCCTGCAACTCCGTGGTGTGGGCGTAGCCGTCGGGCGTGGGGATAAAGCGGGCATCTTCTTTTGCCTTGTCGCCGCGCAGCAGCAAGATGTTTTCAATGCCGAGGAACTGCAGGTCGAGGAGCATATATTCTATATCCTCGCGCGTAAACCCTGAGCATAGCACGTGCGGCACAACGGGGATATTTGTTTCGTTCTGCACGGCAGCCGCCACGGCAATAGTACCGGGGCGGCGGCGTATGCGAGTGCGCTGCACGAAGCGTCCGTTGTCGGTTTCGGTATAGACGTACTCGGAGCGATGGGTTGTTATGTTGATGTATTTCGGGTCGTACTCGCGCAAGCGGCGCACGGTGTTGAGCAGACTGCCCATACCCGTACCTTTGAGCGGCGGCAGGATTTCAAACGAGAAGGCCGTGCCTTGCGAGCCCGAGATAATATCTACTATTTTCATCAATGGTTACTTTACAAGGCATTTGCCGTCGAGCACCTTCTTGCCTGCTTCGCGTACACAATATATATATGTTCCCTTGGGCATACCGGCGAGCGAGAGGCTGCCTTTGCCTTGCACCGTGGCGGTGCGCACGAGGCGGCCGTCGGCTGCATAAACGTCGAGGGTGCGCAGGGCGTTGCCCGCAAACGAGTAGCGGAGATCGCTGCCGGCAGGACGCACGGAGGAAGCACCGTCTGCGCTCACAGCCTCGATGCCTGCGGGGTCGGCGTAAACATATTGCGCCATGAAGGTGCAGAAAGGCGTGCCGTTGAATGAAACGGTAACGGTGGCAGAATAGGTGGCATAGGTGCCGAATGTGAAGTTGGGGTGCAAATCCAACGTCCGGTAGTCGCCGTCAGCAAGTTCCGCCGTGCGGGTTTCCGTGCCGCCATCCATTGGTTTACAATCTTGCGTAATGCCGCACCAGTCGAAGCTGTCGAAAAGCGAGTTCTTCTTAACCACAACTTTGAGCGTGCCTCTTTCGCTAGAGACGTTTGTAATGGTGGGGTCCTTGGGAGAACATTCCACGAGGCCTATCTCAGCGATTTCAGTAGCGTTAAACGTGACAATGTCGCCGTTGGAAATTTCCTGCGTGCCGTTGGTTATTTTCAACTGTGCCTTGGCTGCGGCAACCGACAAAAGGCAAAGCAAAGAGAGAGTAAAGATTTTCTTCATAATAGTGTGTTATTTAGGTGATTTTTTATCTGTGAAAAAATTAAGGCTGCTTAACCGGCTGCTCAATGACTTGCAGCACGCCCTGCGCGGCATTGTAGGCAATCACGACTACCGACATGTTATCGGCCACCCAGTCGGCATCCAATATATATTTATATGTGCGCGTGTCGCTGCCGCCAGCGGCGAGCGCGAGGGCATCGCCGTCCTTTGCGCTGACGCAGGCGCGGAGCACGTGGTTGTGCTCATAGTTGAGGTCGTAGCCCGAGGCTGGATATTGCGGATAGCGGTTGTGATCGGGCGTTGCCTGATATTTATGTATGTGGCTTTCAGTGAGCCACACCTGCATCAAGCCCTGTGCGCCCGTCAAATCGGCTGCGGCGTTCACGTTGAATGTAAGTTCGCGCTTGTCGACATCAAACGCGATGTTTTCCACGCCCAGTTTCACGTGCGCCGTGATGGCGATGCGCTCCAACACGGCCGTGCCCCACTTTTCTTGGTCGAGCAACTGCCCCGTACGGTCCACCTCGCCCTTGGGCTTGGAAGAAACGCCGCGTTCGGCGGTATAGGTGTTGCCTATCGCATTTGCCAAACCCGTGGGTGCGGCCAGCGTGAGGTCGCCTCCGTGGATAGCCACGGGGATCACGCGGTCGTGGCCAAAGGTGGCCTGAAGCGTTGAAATGGTATTGGTGGCCAAGGGGCAGTTGATGCAACGCTGGCCGGTGAAGTCTTCAATCAGCACGTTTTTCGCGCCGAACCCGATTTCAACTTTTTGGAAGCGGTCTTGCTCATCTATTTCATCGCACGCGCAAAGCGTCAGCAGAAAAATCGCCAGCAGGGCATATTTGATGTATTTCGAAAAAGTCATATTTCAGAGCAATCAGAAGTTAAACGAATAGGAAGCCTGCAAACCCTTCTGCGCCGGCACGAATCGGCACACGCCGCCCGAGCAGTTGTAGCCGGCGCGGGTCATGCCGTAGCCCACCTGGATGCGGTGGGCTTTCTTTGTAAACGTGAGGCTGCCCATAAGGTAGTGCACGCGGTTGGTTTTGCCTTCCTCTGCGCCCTCGCTGAAATCGGGCACGTTGGCGTTGAACTGGTCGCTGACGGTGAGCATGAGGTTGGGCAGGATTGAAAGTTCCAGCAGGCCGTACCACCAGTCCTTTTGGTCCTCGCGGGTGTGGAGGTATTGCGCCTCGCCGCGCAGGGTGAACTTTTTGTTGAACTGGTATTTGCCTTCCACAACCGCCACGTGGCATTTCACGGTGCCGCCCTCGCCCTCAACTACCGTTTTGTTGTAGCGCTGGTTGGCATACATAAGGTTGAGCTTGAACTTCTTAGTGAGTTTCTTCTCGAGCTGCACGTTTATGTCCTGATAATAGATTTGGCTGCCCACTTTGAAGAACTTTGAGGTATAGCCCTCCGTTCCAGCCAAGTCCTGCGGGTTGGAAGAGAGGTCGTTGCGGTCGATGGCGCGAATGTGCGAGGCATTGAGTTTCACGGTCGTGCCGTACTTGCCGCCGAGGGGCGTTTTGCGCTTGAAGGTGTAGGCAAACTCTCCTTGGAAGGCCCATTCGCCGAGCGCGTTCTGCGTGGCGTAGGGATAGATGGAGGCAAGGGCATAAGTCTGCTGCATGGAGAAGGCGGGCAGGTGGTTGATGTGGCACGCCGTGGTAACGCCCTTATCGAGCGAGCGGCGCGACATAAAGTCCATGTCCTCGGTGCGCTTGGCCTGCAAAAGCAAGCTCATGCCGCGCTTGGAGTAAGAGCCGGAAAGCAAGAGCGTTTGGCCGTGGCGATAGATATAGTCGTTGCGCGAGGAGGGGTCTTGCCCTTTCCACGCATATTCTGCCAAGAAACTGTAGTTGCCTTTTTTCAGATTGGCTCGGGCGTCGAAGGCGGCCGTGTTTTCGGGCAGGTTGAGGCGATATGCGCCCTGCTGGCCCGTGGCTGCGTCGGCGCGGAACACGGTGATGTCATCGGTCACCTTTTCGTGCTTGCTCACGCCGGAGAAACCGAGCGTGAGGCGCGTGCCCGTCTCGTCCATTTTCTTAAACCAGCGGTCGAGGCTCAGTTCCACGTCGCCGCCGTAAATCCAGGCGTTGCAATCATCGAGGTTGCGGTGCTCCCAGTAGAAGCGTTGCTGTCCGCCGAGGAGTTTGATGTTTACGCCCTTAAACGGCCGCATCGTGAGCTTTCCGCCGCGCAAGGAATTGTCTATGCCGAGCGCACGCTCTTCGTAGGTGCGCAGGATAAGGCCCGAGCCGAACTGCTCGTAGAAGTCGCCGAGCGTGAGGTCGAAGCCTTTGTAATGGCCCGCCACATAGAAATAAGGAATGCCGCGCCCCTTGAAGCCTTCGTCGAAACCGGGCAGCGGGTGCTCCAAACCTTCGTAGCGCACGCCGGCGGTAAAGTATTTGTTGAGCAGATTAAGTTCCACGTAGGTATTCGTGAGCGCCCAGTTGTCTTTGGTCGCGCCAATCTTTCCGTCTTTTTCGGGAAAGAGCACATCGCTCTGTATGCTGCCGTGCAACTTGAACTTCTTGCCGTCGCCATCTTGCGCATCTGCGCAGAGTGGGGCGAGTGTGGCGAGACAGGCGATTATGATTTTATTAAAACTCATTCTTTTTAGGGAAAAGTATTATTTGCCTTGCGCCGCGATGAGCTCGCGCACTTTCTCAATCAGGTGCTCCTCGCCGCCGTCGGTGTAGCCGCTGCGGCTCTCGGCTATCTTGCCATTGCCGTCGATGACGAACACGTGGGGGATCATATTCACGCCCATTGCGCGGCGGAACTCGCTGTTGGGGTCGAGCAGCACCTCGTATTCCCAGCCGGCGGCATCGACCATAGGCTTCACTTTCTCGACATTCTGCGCCTCGTCGATAGAAATGGCGATGACCTTTACGCCCGTCTCTTCCTGCCAGTCGGCATATTGCTCGTGAATAGCTTTGAGCTCGCGGTTGCAAGGTTTGCACCACGTGGCAAAGAAGCTGATGATAAAGGGTTTCCCGTCGTTGTGAAGATCTGCGGTGTTCACGGCCTTGCCGTTTATGTCTTTCAGTTCCACAGAGGGCAACTGCGCACGGCTTGTGGAAACCACTTGCGCGGCGGCTGTCAAGCAAAAAGCCGCAAAAAGAAGCATTGTGCTAAGAATTTTCTTCATTTTGTTTCGTTATTTTGGCGTTATATAAATGTATATTGTGTGAGGATGTAAGAAAATACTGCCTGCCAACAAACAGATGTTTATGTGTTAAGTGCCTGGAAGGCACTACAAAAGCGAAGCTTTTTGGTAACCGGGGACGAAGTCCTCGGCAGAAATCATTGCTAACGATGTGCCTGGAAGGCACTACGCCATAGGAAAAGGCAAATCCACAGGCGTACTGCCTTCCAGGCAGATATTATTATTGTCTGCCTATCCGAGGACTGCGTCCCCGGTTACTATCGCTACGCTCTGTACTGCCTTCCAGGCAGTTCTTCCTTATACGTAAAAACCAACAAGAAAGAATAATATATATTGTCTGCAAAATTACCCAAAACCGCGCAAACTGCCAATTATTCTTATTGGAAAATGCTATTTATCCTATAAGCAAAGGGGCAAACAGGCAAGATTTGCTTAACTTTGCAGCAGTTGAGGACAAACTTGTTTTGCGATATTCATCAGGGCGGGCTGTTGCACAATTGCTGCCCTGACAAACATTCGCCATTTTCTTGACAACAAATATTGAAATGATTGAAATACAAAATCTAAGAAAATCCTTCGGACAACTCGAGGTGCTGAAAGGCATCGACCTGCACATCTCCAAAGGCGAGGTGGTGAGCATCGTAGGGCCCAGCGGCGCAGGCAAGACCACCCTGCTGCAAATAGCCGGCACCCTGGCGCGCCCCGACAGCGGCACGCTCCGCATCGCCGGCAACGACGTGCTCGCGCTGCGCGGTTCGGCTCTGGCACGCTTCCGCTGCGAGCACCTCGGCTTCGTGTTCCAGTTCCACCAACTCATGCCGGAGTTCACCGCACTCGAAAACGTGATGATACCCGCCATGATTGCCGGACGGCTCAGCCGCAGCAGCATGAAGGAACGCGCCCTGCAACTGCTCGACTACCTCGGCCTTAGCGAACGCGCCAAGCACCGCCCCGCACAGCTCTCGGGCGGCGAAAGGCAGCGCGTGGCCGTGGCGCGCGCACTGATGAACGAGCCCGACGTCATCCTCGCCGACGAGCCCTCCGGCAGCCTCGACACGCAGCACAAGACCGAACTGCACAACCTCTTTTTCCGCCTGCGCGACGAACTGGGACAGACGTTCGTCATCGTCACCCACGACGAGCAGCTCGCCACGCTCACCGACCGCACCATCCACCTCGTCGACGGCGTGGTGGTAAACCCATAAAGCTCCGCGAAAATTACAGAAACAAACACGAGTTCGCTGAACAAGTATAAAATCCACACGATTATTTTATATCAACGACCTATTGGTCTAATTTGAAACAAAAACAATAAAAACCGCTTGTCCTGTGTGGAGAGAGTAGGGGGGTTTT
>JALFUO010000023.1 GCA_022784065.1 Bacteroidales bacterium
ATGGGTTACGCGCTTTCGGCGCGTGGCATTTTTGCGCCGGCGCAAAAATGCCGAATGTATCAATCGCGGTCTACGTTCCCCCAGGGCGCTGCCCTGGGCTATGGGCAACATTTGGGCTTACAGCCCGCCCCAACCATTTACCAGGCGTTTTGCACAAACTATCGTTTTCAACAGACCATTTACCGGCCTAGTTGAACGACTTTCCTACAAACATCTTTTCCTACGCCTCCCCGAGAAGCCCGTTTCAAGCACCACTATCCGCAAGATAGTTTTCATTATCCGCAAGATAATTTTCATTATCAGCAAGATAATTTTCCCGCTCATATAAGATAGTTTTTGTTCCAAATTTTAGAATATGTGTTCAGTGCTTTTGAACATATATTCTAAACTTTGGAATAAGCGTTACAAACTTTGTAACAAACTTTCTCTGCGCAGATAGTGAAAACTATCACGGGCTTAGGAAAAATTTTCTTGCGGATAGCAAAAAATATCTGCCTTAAAATGCGGAGCGGTTAGGCAGGCAGTCGAACGTTCTAACATTCATTTTCTGCCTTTTCTCTTTGCTTTTCGCGCTTGTTGCAGTAACTTTGCACTCAATTAAATAGGTATTATCATATATGCAAGACATTCGCAACATTGCTATCATCGCCCACGTGGACCACGGCAAGACCACGCTGGTGGACAAGATGCTTCTCGCGGGCAATCTGTTCAGGAAAAATCAAAACGCGGGAGAACTTATTTTGGATAACAACGACCTCGAGCGCGAACGAGGCATCACGATTCTCTCCAAAAACGTTTCGATTGACTATAAAGGCACTAAAATCAACATCATAGACACTCCGGGACACTCCGACTTCGGCGGCGAGGTGGAGCGCGTGCTCAATATGGCCGACGGCTGCCTGCTACTCGTCGATGCTTTCGAAGGCCCGATGCCGCAAACGCGCTTCGTGCTGCAAAAGGCCCTGCAAATTGGGTTGAAGCCCATTGTGGTGGTGAACAAGGTGGACAAGCCCAACTGCCGCCCCGAGGAGGTTTACGAGATGGTGTTCGACCTCATGTGCGACCTCGATGCAACGGAAGAGCAGCTGGACTTCCCCGTTGTGTACGGCTCTGCCAAGAACGGCTGGATGAGCGGCGATTTTAATAAGCCTGCCGATAATATTGATTATCTCCTCGATAAAATCGTCGAGGTTATTCCCGCACCCACGCAGCTCGAAGGTACGCCTCAGATGCTCATCACCTCGCTGGACTATTCCAACTACACCGGGCGCATCGCCGTGGGACGCGTGCATCGCGGACGCATCGCCGAAGGCATGAATTGCACCATCGCCCACCGCGACGGCACGTTTGAGAAAACGAAAATCAAGGAGGTGCATACCTTCGAGGGTATGGCGCGGCAGAAGACCGACGGCGTGGAGTCGGGCGACATTTGCGCCGTGGTGGGACTCGAGAATTTTGAAATCGGCGATACGATTTGCGATTTTGAAAATCCCGAACCGCTGCCCACAATTGCCATCGACGAGCCTACCATGTCGATGCTCTTCACCATCAACGACTCTCCCTTCTTCGGCAAGGAGGGCAAATATTGCACCTCGCGCCACATCAACGACCGCCTCGAAAAGGAACTTGAAAAAGACCTCGCCCTGCGCGTAGAGAAAACCGAGGGCGCAGACCGCTGGATTGTATCCGGGCGAGGCGTGCTGCACCTCTCTATCCTCATCGAGACGATGCGCCGCGAGGGCTACGAATTGCAGGTAGGGCAGCCGCAGGTGATCTATAAGGAAATCGACGGCGAGCGCTGCGAGCCGATTGAAGAACTTACCATCAACGTGCCCGAAGAGTTTGCCTCTAAGATGATCGACATGGTGACGCGCCGCAAGGGCGAGATGACCTCGATGATAACCCTCGGCGACCGCGTGGACATCGAGTTCAACATTCCCTCGCGCGGCATCATCGGCTTGCGCACCAACGTGCTTACAGCCAGCCAGGGCGAGGCCATCATGGCGCATCGCTATAAGGAATATCAGCCCTATAAGGGCGACATACAGCGCCGCTCCAACGGCTCGCTCATCGCGCTTGAAGGCGGTACGGCCTATGCCTACGCCATCGACCACCTGCAAGACCGCGGCCGCTTCTTCATCTCTCCGCAGGACGAGGTGTACGCCGGGCAGGTGGTAGGTGAGCATGTGCACGAAAAGGACCTCGTTATCAACGTCACCAAGGCCAAGCAGCTCACCAACATGCGTGCATCGGGCGCAGACGACAAGGCGCGTATCGTGCCGCCCATTATCTTCTCGCTCGAAGAGGCTCTCGAATACATCAAGGAGGACGAGTATGTGGAGGTGACGCCCAAGTCGATGCGCATGCGCAAAACTATTCTCGACCACACCGCCCGCAAGCGTGCCGGTAGGGAGTAGGATTTATAACAAAAAGTCAAAGAGTGTGTAAGTCAAATAGACGAAAGGTTGAGGCTGTAAAACGAATTATCAGTATCTTCTGACCTCTTCAACTCTTTGACTTTTTGTCCTTTTTTTGATTCTTTTCTTTTTTTTCTTTTACCAAAAATCTCAATGTTATGGAAACACCTGTTTTAATTCTTTTGATTGCCGCCGCCGTAGTGGTGCTGCTGGTGGTGATGGGCACGATGTATGTGAAAGCACCGCCCAGCTACGCCTATATCCTTTCGGGCATCAAGCGCGTGCCGCGCGTGATGATTGGCACCGGCGGTTTCAAAATCCCTGTGTTTGAACGCCTCGACCGCGTGTACCTCGGACAGGTCACGGTGGACGTGAAGACAAATAAGTCCGTGCCGACGCACGACTTTATCAACGTGAACGTAGATGCCGTGTGCAAGGTGCGCGTGCAGCCCTCCGACGAAGGCACGCGCCTCGCCGCAAAAAACTTCCTCAACATGGACACTACGGGCATCGCCGCACAGGTGCAGGACTCGCTCGAAGGTAACATGCGCGAGGTAATCGGCGCACTCACACTCGAAGAAATCAACACGAACCGCGATGCCTTCTCCGACCAAATCCAGTCAAAGGCATCGCCCGACATGGAAAAGCTCGGGCTGGAAATCATCAGCTGCAACATTCAAAACGTTACGGACGACAACAACCTTATCCGCGACCTCGGTGCCGACAACACGTATGCCATCAAGAAAAACGCGGCCATCACGAAGGCGAACGCCGAGAAGGAAATCTCTATCGCAGAGCAGAATGCAAAGAAAGAGGCCAACGATATCCGCGTAAAAACGGAAACGGAAATCTCGGAGCGTAACAACGAATTGAGCATCAAGCAGTCGGAACTCAAAATGCTGTCCGACACGAAGAAGGCCGATGCCGATGCTGCCTACGAAATTCAGCGCCAAGAGCAGCAAAAGACCATCAACACGAAGACCGTAGATGCGCAAATCGAGCAGACCATGCGCGAGCAAATCCTTTCGCAGGAACGCATTAAGATTACGGAGAATGAACTTAAAGCGCAGGTGAACGCTAAGGCCGATGCCGAGAAATACCGCGTGGAGATTGATGCGCAGGCTCTTTTGGAACAGCAGAAGCGCGAGGCAGAGGCAAAGGCTTATCTTGCCGAGCAGGAAGCGCGCGCACTGAAAGCAAAGGCCGATGCCGAGAAATATGCAGCCATGCAGGAAGCCGCTGCCATTGAGGCGAAGGGCCGCGCACAGGCTGCTGCCATCGAGGCTAACCTCAACGCAGAGGCAGAGGGTATCCGCGCCAAAGGCCTTGCCGAGGCAGAAGCCATGGAGAAGAAAGCCGAGGCATACGATAAGTACGGACAGGTGGCAATCATCGACATGCTGACGCGTATGAACGAAAAAGTACTCCCGGAAGTGGCCAAGAACATTGCCGAACCGATGTCGAAAATCGGCAGCATGACGGTTTACGGCACTTCGGGCACCGAACCCTCGGGCGTGGCACAAAACGTGCCGACGGTCATCAAGCAGACGTTCGACGTGATGAAAGACGTGACGGGCGTGGATATGGCCGACATCGCGAAAGCCAACTCTATCGAAGCCCGCGTAAACAAGAACATCAATATTGATGGCTTGGACGGCATCGTGAAGAAATAATCGCGACAAACAACGTAGGGGCGTGTCGCCTACGCCCAATAAGTGCGCCGCATGGCAGTTCTAAGGAACAGCCATGCGGCGCAAACCATTATATGATTAGCAGGGCTACGGGGATATGATGAAATAAGCCCCGGCTAAATGCTTCCAAGCTCGTTCATCTCTTCTTCTGACAGCGGCGTGCCGGAAGTGCAGTTGAGATTGTCGGCGAGTTGGGCAATGCTGCTTGCGCCCACGATGACGGAAGTGACTCCTTCCTGCGCCAGCACCCAGCGCAGGGCGAGCGCGGCGGGCGTGTCGCCGCGGCGAGCGGCGATGGCCGAGAAGGCGGCGAGGCGGCGTTGCAGGTCGGGCGTGAGGCGGTCTTCGGGCAAAGTGAAGTCGCGGCGCATGCGCGAGTCGGCGGGAATGCCGTGGGCATAGCGGCCGGCAAGCAGTCCCTGTGCGAGCGGCGAGAACGACACGAAGCCGCTGCCCGCACGGCGCACCTCTTCGAGCGTGCCGTCTTCAATCGGGGCGCGGTCGAGTAGGTTGATGCGTCCCTGATAGCAGAGGCAGGGCACATCGCGGCGGCGCAGGTATTCCAGTCCGAAGCGCGTGGCTTCGAGCGGCCAGCGCGAGATGCCGACGTAGAGTGCCTTGCCGCTGCGCACGATGTCCACCAAAGCCTGCAAGGTCTCTTCGAGCGGCGTGTCGGGGTCGTAGCGGTGGGAGTAGAAGAGGTCTACGTAGTCGAGGCGCATTCTGCGCAGGCTCTGGTCAAGGCTCGACATGAGGTATTTGCGCGAGCCCCAGTTGCCGTAAGGTCCGGGCCACATGTCGTAGCCGGCTTTCGTAGCGATGAAGAGTTCGTCGCGGTAAGGGCGCAGGGCTTCGTCCATAACGCGCCCGAACGTGGTTTCGGCTGAGCCATAAGGCGGCCCGTAGTTGTTGGCGAGGTCGAAGTGGCAAATGCCGTGGTCGAAGGCATAGAGCAGCAGTTCGCGGCTGTGCTCGTAGGGCACGGTGCCGCCGAAATTTTTCCAAAGCCCGAGGGTGACGGACGGCAACAGAACGCCGCTACGACCGCAGCGGCGGTAGAAACCGTCGGGCGCGTCGTAGCGGCTGTCTGCTGCACGATAACTGAGATTATCTTGCATATATTTTAGGGTATTTGGGCGGGCGTATGCCATACGCCCCTACTTACATTGCGATCTTCGCTTGCTGCATGCCGTTGCTTCCTGTTTCAGTTTCTATCTGAATGATATAGATGCCGGAGGAGGCGGGCAAGGTGAGGGTGCGGCGGCTGCCCGTGGCGCAGATGCCGAGCGGCTGGCGCAGGATTTCGCGGCCGTCGGCCGTGTAGGCCTTCACGCAAAGCGGTGCGTCGCAGGGCGTGGCGTTGAAGCGCAGGCTGACGGTACGGCTACGGCGGTCGGCTGTGATTTCAGCGTAACGGGCGGTAGAACCGTCGGCGGTGCGGTCGGTGAGCACGGGGCTGTTGATTCCCGTCAGGCCGAGAATGTCTACGAGACCGGCATAGGCGTCAATTTTGCCGTAGCCTGCTCCGCCGGGCTTGGCGGCCGCCGTGAACTCATCGTTTTGAGCCGTGCGGGAGAAGATGCCTCGGATATCCTCGGGCGAGAGTTGCGGATTGGCTTCGAGCCAAAGGGCGATGGTGCCCGTGATGAACGGCGCGGCCATCGAAGTACCGCCGTTGGCAGCATAGTAATAATAGTTGTTGCCCTTTTTGGAGCGTCCGGCACATTCTGATGCCTCGAAATAGTCATAGTAAGAGGAAATGGCCGATACGACGCACATGCCTGGAGCCACGATTTCGGGTTTCATGCGCCCGTCGAGCGTGGGGCCTTGGCTGCTGAACGAACTAACCGAACCGTTCTCCGTGCCGAGGTTCAGTTCCATGGGAATGCCGCTGAGCGTGGTGTATTCATTTTTCGTCTGCCAGCAGCCCACGGAGATGATGCCGCGTCCCGTGCCGCCCAGTTCGGAGCAGGTGGAATGCGTGTCGCCGTCCGTCCAGCCTGCCTTGCCGGCTGCGCTGAACTCGGTGTAGGAGGCGTTCCAAAGGTCTACCTTCTCGCCGCTCTTGCCGATAATGGCCAAGCCCATGCGGCGGTTGGTGCCAAGGCCGGTTACGGAGAAGCCGATGTAGGCGTTGGGGCGGTTGTTGTTTTCGCCGCGCTGGCATGAAATGGTGACGGTAGCGTCCATGCCGCACTCGGCCATCGTGAACTTAAAGTTCTTGGTCGTCAGTTCCGTTGTGCTCACAGTATCGGTGTGGGCGAGGATTTTTCCTTTCAGTTCGTCCACCACGAGTCCCACCACGCGGAAGTCAGCGCCTACGTCGCCCCAAGCGTCTACGAGGGCGGCCTTGGCGGAGTTGAGCGTGATGAAGGTTTTAAGCACCGTGTCGTTTTCGGCAAATTGCTTCGAGGCGTGGAGGGCGGTCTCGCCCTCGTTGCCCACTGCGCCGACGATGATGTTGCCCGCGCCGGAGAGTGATTCAAACACCTTGTCGGTAATCGACGTGCCGTCGTGCGGCCCGTTGTGTATGCCCACGCTCATATTGATGACGCAGGGCTTGCCCACGGATTTGGCATAATCCATGATATAGCGCACGCCGTTGGCCACGTCGGTGGCGGTGCTGGCATACGACACAAGCACGATGTCGCTGCCCGGCGCAACGCCGTAGTACACCGCACCGTTGTCGCCGCCGGCGGCAATGCCTGCCACGTGCATGCCATGGTAGGAAGAGGACGTGTCGTAGCGTGCGCTCAGGATTTCCTCCTGCGTCACGTATTCCGTGCCGTAGCCGAAAGCGGCGGGGCCGCGCCCGGTGTTGAACGACTGGTCCCAAACGCGCTTCACGCGGTAGGGCGAGCCGCCGATGCCGTAGAAAGCGGCGTGGCCGTACTCGAAACCGTTGTCCACGATGCCCACCACCACATCTTTGCCAAGATACTGTTGCGGCAGCACGGGGTCGGTGGTCTTGTGGACCTGCGAGACGCCCGTCTTGCGGCGCGCCTCGTTCATGAGCGGACGCACGTCGTCGCCCTTTTCTATGCGCGTGATTTCACTGATTTCAGCCACTTGGCGCACCATATCGAGGGGAATGGCGGCGGTAAGCACGTCGTCGGTGAGGCGGGCGGGGTGAATGCCGAGCTGTTCGAGGCGGCTGATGGCCTCCTCGCCGGAAATGCGCAGAAAGGCCTTTACCGTCTCGGCCGTAGCAGTCTGTGCCTGCGGGCCGGCGGCGGTGATTCTTTGCCGCGCCTGCTCCTTTTGCATCAGGAACACTTCTGTTGCAGGCGATAGCTTTTGTGCCAATGCCGTGCCGGCGGTCAGGCCGAGCAGCAGCGATATGATAGTCTTTTTCATTAATGGAGATATAAGGATTTTAGTTTCGAGTAAACAAGTAGACATTATGTAAATGTCATATTAATTATATTTTTATTTAGTAACTTGTCTTGTTTACTCGTCTGCTTGTTTACTTGTTTACTTCAAATTATTATTTACTTCCTGTATATGCGCTGATTTTGCCTTTCCAATAGAGTTTCAGGTAGTCCATTGTGCCCGAGGGAGTGTCGCCGCCCCACGGCGTGCGGTAGCTGTTGCGCAGGAAGAGGCGCACTTCGATTTCATCGCCTGCGGCATTGGGCGCGAGGGAGAGCGTGCCGTTGTCGATGCGGTTCATGTATTCGTTGTCGGGCGAAGAGAGTTGGAAGGCCTGAAACTTCACCGCCCACGTGTTGGCCTCCGTTTCGGCAAGGCTTATTTCGCCTGTGCCGATAAGGTCGGTGCGCACTTTCAGCATAGGGGTGACATAATAGTCGTCGGGGTCGTCCGTCTCATTTTTCATGAAATAGAAATAAGTCATGCCGTCCGTGCCATCGCGGCGTTGCAGCGCCACAATGGGCACGTCGGTGCGCACGGTCGAACCGTCGGCTTCGATGACTTGCAGGCTGTTGGTGTCGCCTGCCTGCGGCCACATCTCGTCGAGGCTTTCCACGTCGGTCGCCGCGCCCTTGTAGGATGCCGCCACGTGCAAGCCGCCGTTAAGGGTCACGTCTATACATATATATATATTGTCTCCCAGCCGCAGCGTGCTAATAGTGCCCGTGGTGGAGGAAGCGGCTTCGGTGGTGGTACGCAGAAGGTAGTCGTATACTTTCAGTTGATAGGCCGAAGGATTGGCTGCCAAGTCGAACTCGCCCGAGTAGACGCGGCTGGCGGAAAGCGTGAAGACCACGCCAAACCTGCCCGCGCGCATACCGGCTGCCGTTTCGGCCGAGGCGTTGCCCAGGCCGAAGCTTACGGAAGTACCCGTGGTGGCGGCGCAGCGAAGGAGCGACGACATCGCGCCCCCTATCTCTTCTGCACCTTCCGCGCTGCGGTAGCTGCAGCTTTGCTCGGCAGCATAGTCCACAGAGAAGCTTCCGCGATACACAGCATACAGGCTGCCGCTTGCCATCTTGGCTTCAATGGTGAGCGTGAGCGTCTTGCCGAGCTTGTCCTTCGCGACTTTCACGGCGGCATGTTTCAGCGCGGCGCGGTGGCCTCCTATGATGATGCTGAAAGGAGCAGCGGCTTCGCCACCCTCATACGCGAGCTGCTTGCCGAAATCGGCTGCGGCGATGCGCACCGCTACCGGGGCAGCGGGCTGGAGAGTACCCTCGCCCGTGGCGTTGAGCATGTAGATGAGGCTGTCGCCGTCGTGCCATTCGAGCACGGCCGTCACGTCGGAGAGCGCACCGTTGAGGTCGTACTGGTTCACCAGTTCGCGCGTGGCAAACGTGACGCGCTGCACCTCGTCCACGTAAAAATCCACCGTCGAGCCGTCGGTCTTATGGACGGTCATGATTTCCTGCGCCCATGCGCCGAGCGGCAGGCAGAACAGGAGGAAAAGGATTATATTTTTCATTATTTCTTCAACAACTTAATCGTCTGGCCCTTGCCAACCTTGACGAGGTAAACGCCCTTGGGGCTGCCTTGCAGGCTCACGGAGCGCAGGCCCGCGCCGGAGGCGATGAGCGTGCCGTCGGCGGCAAATACCTGCACGGCATCGGTCGCAGCCGCGCCGTTGATGCGGATCGTTTCGTTGTCCATGAAGCTCACGGCCGCACCGGGCAGAGTCACCTTCGCGATGCCCTCTTCGAGTTCCTCGATGGGACCGCTCCAAACGCCCGTGATGCGGAAGCCGGCATCGTCGATAACGTCGATGTTGTAGGTCACCGTGTTGTCGGCATTGCGGGTGAAAGCCACCGTGCCGTCATAAGCCGGAGCCAAGCCGTCGGCCACGAGATAAGAGCCTTCCTTGAAGTGGAACCAGCGCGTGCCTGTCAGGTCGCCGCCGTTCTCAAAGTGGCCGCGATCGAGGCAATAAGGCTGGAAGGAAGAAGCCTCGCGGTTGGGCATCACGGTGTACACGCCTTCGGGCATTGCCGTGCAATCGGGGGCGGTGAGGAAGGCGATGCGGAAGATATCGCCGCCGTTGTCCACAATGCTTTGGTCGCGCCCGGAGGGCGAACCGATGTCGGCGAGGAAGAGGCCGCAGCCGTTAGTATTGTTTTGATGCCAAATGCGGGTAACGCCGACTTGGTCGAGCGTCAGCTCGTAGTCCTCCGTAAGGGTGGAGATGTGCGCATCGGGCTGATCGTCCGACTGGTCCATTACGGGGATATTGCCCTCATAGGTGCCCGTCACCACGTAGCCGTCTTTCGTGATGAGGTCCACAGAGATGCTGTACTTGCCGTCGGTTTCGGTGATTTCCACCTTGCCGTCGGCGCAATAGCTGTAAGCATAGTTGCCCTCGGCATCTACGTATTGCACGAACGTGCCAAGTATGCCCGTCATGCCGTTGTATTCCAATTCGATGCCGGGATACCAAGTTTCGCGCTTGAAACTGCGGCCCATTACGTACGTGCCTGCCACGACGGTGGCCTGCTTAGAGTCGGCGAAGAGCTTGTTATAAAGGCAGAGCTGCAAGCAATGCCCCTGACCGCTCTGCGCACCCGTCTCGCTGTCGTAAGCGCCGTCGTAGAGGTTGAGCAGCATATTGCCTGTGTTCGACTGGTAGAGGTTGCCCATATAGATGCCGAGCGCGCCGGTGAAGGTGGTGCGCACGTCGCGGGCCAGCTGCGGCAGATTGTCGGGCGTGGTGGTGATGTCGGCAAAGGAGAGCGTGGCGAAGAAATGCACGTCAAACGTCTTGCCTGCGTGGACAGCCTTAGTGTCGATGATGTAGCGGCCGTCGTCGTCCTTGCTCACGGCAATGTTGCCCGAGAGCGGGCATTGCGCTTCGATCACGCCCTCTGCGTTGCGGTATTCGAGGTAAGAATAGCTGGCATCGTAGGTCATGGCGGCCGTGCCGTCGCCGGCGGTGTAAGTGCCCTCGGGCAGGCGTGCCGGGTCGGAGGGTTCTGCGTAGAGGTCGGCATAGAGCAGCCAGCCCTCGCGGCTCATCTTCACTTCGCCGCTTTTCACCGTGGCGGGCACGGAAGAAGCGAGGAAGTAATAGTCGGCCAGCGTTTCGTCGGGCGTGTAATAAGCCGCTGGCACATACGAGAGTTCCAGCGTTTGGGGCGTTTCTACCGCCAGTGTGCCGGCGTTGTCCTTTTGCAGCGCGGCCTTTCTGGGCGCAGCGTGCTGTGCGGCGGCAGCGAGCGGCAGCAATGTAAGGAGTGAGAAGATGAAAGTGGAAAGATGCTTCATTTTTTTACTTGTTTACTTGTTTACTCGTTTACTTGTTTACTTCTTTAAAATTTTTATTGCGTTAGTTTGATTGATTTGTACGATATAAATGCCTGTGGGCAAGCCCGCAAGGGAGATGTTGGCAGTGCCTGCTGCGCGGCCTATGTTTGCAGCAGCCATTCGCCCGTCCACGGTCACCACGCGCAGCGTGTCGTCCTCGGAGATGCCCGAGAGGGCGATGAGGTCGGGGGCGGCGAAGCGCACAAGGCGTTCCTGCCCTTTCGATGTGGCTTTGCCGATGCCCGTGCCGGCGGCTTGGAAATAGAACTGCGTAACCTCCGCCCTTGCAAACGTGGCGTTGGCATCGCCCGCCGTTATCACGAGGTTGTCGCCTTCGAACGCCACAACGGGTTGCTGCGACAGCGCGTAAACGGTGGTGCTGCCGTCGGCGAGTTGCACCACGAGCTCGCTTTGCGCCTTTGCCGCAGGGGCGGTAAGCAGGCCAAGCAGGATAAGGATAAAGATGTGTTTCATTGAAAAAAATTTATTGCAGGCTTTCGCCTGCCGTGTGTGCCCGAGGCGGAAACCTCTGCCCGCTATTTGGCTGCACCATATATATAATATTGTATGCTTTTGGTTGATTAGCGTTGCAAAGTTATGAAAAATAATATCCTCACACCAATTATCTTATAAGCAAAACGCATTTTGGGCAAAATGTTTGCCTTATTGCATAGGCTTTTGCAGCCGTTAAACGACTTTTTTGAAGCCAGCGGGCTTCCTTTATGGAGCAACCATTTTTTTATTTGCCAAATCAATAACAATTAAATTCTTGGCGTATAGGTCAAATTACCACGCAATTTGACCTATACGCCAAGATATTAAGGAGAAAAAGGCCGTCTTTCCCCTCCAACGTTGCCGCATTAGAAGAAAAAAATGATTTTTCTGTCTTTCCTACGTGAGAAAAGTGGTAAAAAAGTGGCAAACAGCGTTTTTTTTCGTAATTTTGCCCACGAAATTTGGAAAAATGCGCCGACATATAGGCGATTGATCATTATTAAAGAGAAAAGAATGCCTTTTTTCAACAAACTGAAATGCTCCCTTTTAGCCCTCGCCCTCGCAGCAGGCGTGCAAGGAGCGCAAGCGCAGCGCGTGGCGGTGAAAACCAATGCGCTCTATTGGCTCACGGCAAGCCCTAACTTGGGGCTGGAGTTCAGAATGTCGCGACACTTCTCGCTCAACATCGAAGCTGCTGGTAATCCCTTCACAATCAAAGACACGAAATTGCACCACGCAACGTTCAACCCCGAGTTGCGCTACTGGTTCTCCGCCCGTCCGCAGGCGGGGCACTTCGTCGGCGTTATGGGGTTTGCCTCTGCTTACGATCTGCACGCGAAAAGCAGATACCATAAAGGCGACGCCTACGGCGTGGGGCTGACCTACGGCTACAGCCTCGTGCTTTCGAAGCATTGGAGCATGGAGGCCACGGCGGGACTGGGCGTGCTGCGCTATCGCGAAAAGAAATTCAGAGACGGACAGGACCAGCCGAAAGGCGTGAACCACAAGGGATTTACGCCTGCGCCCACTAAACTCGGACTGACCTTTGTATACATCTTCAAATAACCCCTCAACGATATGAGCCTAAATAAGAAAACGGCCGCCAGCCTCGTGGCATCCCTCGGGTTGCTGCTGCTCTTCGCGCTGCCGGCAAACATAGCATACGCCCAAAACGTGGTGCGCGTCACGGGTAAGGTAATCTCAAAAGAAAAGCGCAAGCCGCAAATGGGCGTGAACATCACCGACGAACGCACCAAGCGGCTGCTGGCGCAGACCGACGAGGACGGACGCTTCGCCGTGAGCCTGCGCGACAACGGCACGCTGCGTTTCACGATGGTGGGTGCAGAGCCCGTAGTGGTGAAGGTGAAGAAGCGCACTTACATTGAAGTTGAAATCGAAGAACGCGACTTTGAACTGAACGAGGCTACCGTGATGGCCAAACGCAAAGAGACGACCATACAGCCTGAGCCCACCGATATCGAAATAGTGGGCAACTGGGCGAAAATCAAAACCGTGGTGCGTGTGCCGCATAAGATGTTCCAACGCGACACCCGCCTCGTGGTGCAGCCCGTGCTCAACAACGTGACGCGCAAGGAGGAACGGCTCTTCCGCCCGATGGTTTACGACGCAAAGGAATACAACCAGACGCAGGATCGCATGTATGGTTATAATATGAAGGAGCGCGACCCGCTCGCGGCCTACGTGACCGTACGCCACGACAGCCTCGAAGAGAAGAAATCGAAAATAGCTAACGACATTTTGCCCTACGTCGACTCGCTCTATCTGGAAGACGTGCGCGACGACTTTACCTGCGACGTGTACATGGCTATCGAGGACTATCGGCATATCCTCTACCGAGACACTACAATCATAGCCCGAGGCACGGTGCGCCCCCTGCGCTGGCTCGACTACAACATCGGAGCAGAGGCTATAACCGACTCGGCTTATTTCCCGAAAGTGGAGAAACAGTTGCACGACAGCAGGGGCGAGGTTAACTTCGTGTTCCCCATCGGCAAGGCCACCTTCGACGAGGAAAGCGAGCACAACAAGGCAGAGCTTGCCAAGATGGAAGAGCAATTGCGCGTCATACGCGAAACGCCCGATGCCAAGCTGCAAGCCCTGCGCATCAGCGGCACCGCCTCGCCCGACGGACGCTATGAAACCAACAAGCGGTTGGCGCGCGAGCGTATGGACTATGCGCTCGAAGTGTTCAAGAACCATATTGATGATGCTTCGCGCAGGGATATGGAATTTTCTTCGGAGGCCGATGTAGCAACGTGGGACGACGTGGTGAAACTGCTGCGTGCTGACTCTCTCTTCGATGAGGCCGATAAGGTGGAAAGCATGATTCAGCGTTATCCAAAGAGCATCGACGATCAAGGACGCGCCATCAGGAAACTGCCGTTCTACCGCAACCTGCTCGAGGCTTCCTATCTGCCCCGACTGCGCCGCGTGGAATATAATATGGAATATTCCGTGTATCGCCAGCTTACGATTGAGGAAATACGCGCCCTGTATGAAAAAGACTACAAGCAACTGTCGCGCTATGAGTTCTTCCAGCTCTATCGCAACGAACCAGACGAAGCCAAGCGCGAGCATATTATCCGCCAGGCACTCGAAATAAGCCCGAGTTTCATGGTGGCCGCCAACGACTTGCAGGTGATGCTCCTTGAGCAGAAGCGCCCCGATCCAGAGTTGCTCAAACCCTTCGCAAACAAGAAAGCACCGATTGAGGTGAGCATAAATCACGCAGTGGCATTGCTCGAAACCGGACGCTTCGACGAGGCTATGGAACTTATGGACTCTATTCCCCGCAACGAGAAAACTGAACTCCTGCACGCTGTGAGCGGAGCTATGAGCGGCAACGTGGCTGCCAACTACGACGCGATTGCTAAAACCTCGACGCGCAACCGCGTAGCAATGCTGCTGGCCATGAAGCGCAACCAGGATGCCTACGACTACGCCTTGACGCTCGATGACGATGATGCCGTGTCGCACTATCTGCGTGCCGTGTGCCTCAGCCGCCTCGAAAAGCCCATCGAAGCAGGCAAGGAACTGAATATCGCCTTCCAGATGGACCCCTCGCTCAAACGCATTGCCTATACCGACGGCGACGTGAACGGCTTGCTGCTCGGCGACAAACGCTATGAACGTGAGGCCGATAATATCAAAGAATAATAGGCTGAATAAATAGGCTGAATAATTGGCAGTACTCCTACCCGACAACCATATCAACGACAATGAAATTTAAGCATACGCTTCTTCCGCTTCTTCCGCTTCTGATAGCCTGCGGCTTCTGCACAGCTGCGGCGCAGGACAACAATAGCGCACAACAGCCCGAAAAGCCGGCAAAGCTCGAAGGCTCGGCGCTCAATTATATGCTGCAAGGCCCGCGCGTAACGAAACGCTACGACCACAAGGTATTCGGCGACCATCTCTTCCTCGAAGGCGGAGCGGGCTTCACCACAATGCCCAACAAGGCATCGAAACTTAAAACCTCAACGCCCGGAATACTCGGCGACGTGGCCATTGGCGACTGGGTGTCGCCCGAACACGGCTGGAGGCTCGGCGTGAACTCTGGCTTCTATAAGCTCGGCGCGGCCAAATATAAAACTGTGTCGCTCTCCGTGGACTATTTGCTCAATATCACCGCTGTGGCAAACTATACCTATAAAGAGCGCAAGCCTTTCGAGGTGTTCGGCGTGGCGGGTGCAAACGTGATTTATTCGCGCTATAAGGGCAAAACTACCCACGGGCTTGGCGTACACCTCGGATTGCGCGGGCAATATAACTTCTCGAAACTTACGTATATCTACCTCGAGCCGCAAATCGGGCTCTATCAGGATAAGGTGTTCCACCTCACGAACCTCCACCACTTCCGCCCCGTGGGCAACGTGCTCGCCGGCCTGGGTTACAGCCTTATGACTAATCCCGACCGCTCGACAGACAAGGCAGATTACAGCCAGTCGTTCCGCAAAGGCATGTTCTTCTCCTTGGCCCTCGGCCCGTCCACGTTGGCTGGCGCGCAATTAGGAATGTTCAAGCAGAACGTCGGCATGCACGCGCAGTTGAGCGTCGGAAAATGGTTCGACCCCTACAACGCCCTGCGCCTCTCGGCACACACCTCTGTGTATAAGGGCTATCCCAAGAGAGGAGAACTCTTGCGCGGCATTGGCGGACGTGCCGAATATATGCTCAACCTCCACAACCTCTTCGGCGGACCGCGCCAAGACCGACGCGTCTGGGTGAATGCCATCGGCGGCACAAGCTATTCCTTTATCAGAGAAAACGGCCAGCACCGCAATCGTTGGGGATTGGGCGCCGCCTTGCAAGGCAACCTGCGCGTATCTGACAACGCCAGCCTCTTCATCGAGCCGCGCGTCGACATCTATGGCAATGAATACATCAAGCACGCCAGCACCACGGGCAAATGGGACGTGATGCCTTCCGTTCTCGCTGGTTTCACATACAACAACCCGACCACCGCGAAGGAACGGCGCGAAAAGAATGCGCAGTTCTCGACTGACCATTGGATGAACCACTTCTTCGTGGAGGCTTCTGGCGGCGTCACCATGCCGGCAAAGCCCAAGAGTGTGAAGCACCCCGAGGACTATATCGGGCCAAAGGCTTTCGTAAGTCTTGGCAAGTGGTTTGCCCCCACGGTCGGCGCACGCATTTGGGCGGAAGCGGGGCAGATGATGCAGCAGCCCAATTACAGCTCCAAGTTCATGGGCATGGGCGCAGATTTCCTTTGGAACATCACCAATGCTCTTCACGGATTCAGAGAAGACCGTCCTTGCGAACTCATTGCCGGACTGGGCGTGAGCGGCTCTACCCTCGCAAGGCATAAGCACATTTATTTTGGCGGTAACGCCTCGCTTAAAGGCCTCTGGCATATTACGCGCCAATTTGGACTTTATCTCGAGCCGCAGCTGCGCATCAATCCTGACAACTATCTGAAAAACTCTGGCTCGAGCGCCAATCTCGACTTCCCCGTGGCCCTTATGCTCGGCGCGCAGGTTGACCTCACGGGCGGCTACGACCGCGCCAAGTCACGCGAAGCATTCGAAGAGGACGGAAAAGGCACGTTCGTATCTCTCGGCATCGGCTCTGGCGTACAAGCCAACAATTTGCGCAATTGGGACTACTACGGCTGGCAGGCACAGCTTGCCTTCGGCCGTTGGTTCTCGCCCGTTTCGGCATGGCGCACCACGCTCTCTGGCTTGAAGAAGAATTACGGCAATCGCCGCCATTATGCTGAAATCATGCTCGGCGTTGACTATATGGCCGACCTCACTGCTATGACTTACGGCTACCGAAAAGACCGCCCCGTACGCCTCATCGGTTTCCTCGGCGGTGCGCTCGGCGCAGACTATATGTACCGCGATAAATCTACCTTCTCGCCCAACCTCCACTTTGGCGGCCAGTTTGCAGTGCGTGCCGGCAGTCAGGCAGAGATTTTCCTCGAGCCGCAGTTGGCATATAAGATGGGTACGCGCTATCAGGCGCGCCTCGACCACTGGCACCCCTCGCTCTTGCTCGGCGTGACTTACAACATGAAGGGCTCCGAAGGCAAGACGGCACGCAGCGAAAAGCCTAAATACCGCCAGTTCGTGAATCTCGGGCTCGGTTCGGGCTACCACACGCTCACCGCCAACTCCATGCAGCCGCGAAACAGAAAGCTCACTTTTGAAGCCGGCATCGGTTACGGCCGTTGGTGGAACGAAATCAGCGGTTGGCACGTTGCCTTCCACAACTCTACCTTGCAGACCTATGGCAAGGGCAATCGCAACATCATGGCCTTGCAGGCAGACTATATGATAGACCTCATCGCTCCGTTTAGCAGCAAGAAGGCCGACGAGCGCGTCTTCCAACTCACGGGTACGCTCGGTGCAGGACTTTATATCAATCAGCGCAAGAACGAAGACACACGGTTTGCCCCTGGCTTGCAGGGTGCCTTGCAAATTGGTGCCCGCGTTGCTCCGAATGTTGATATTTATCTCGAACCTGCCGCCGAGGTTTATTCCAAGAATATCCTGAAATACTCCACCAACCACCCGGCAGAAGGCGAGGTTCGCCTGCAACTCGGAACCCGCATCCATTTCTAAAATCACATCATTTGTTCAGCAAAGAGTAGGGGCGTTTTCAAACGCCCCTACTCGTAAGAGTTTATTTTCTCATTGGCTATCCATACAATATATTATATGTCTCCTCTTAAATTCAAAGCACTTCTCAAGACCACCATTTGGGGCGGCGAGGAAGTAACCAAACTCAAAAAACTCACTGATGCGCCCCGCCAAGTGGGTGAAAGTTGGGAAATATCTGGTGTGCCCGGCAATGAAACGCCTGTGTGCGGCGGGCCCGAAGAGGGCTGTACGCTTGAGGAACTTATAAAGAAATACGGCGCGGCACTTGTGGGAAAGAAAAACCTTGAACGCTACGGCACCACTTTCCCTCTGCTCATCAAATTTATTTCCGCAGCGCAAGACCTCAGCATACAGGTGCACCCCGACGATGCTATGGCGCAGCGTATGGGACACCCCTACGGCAAGACCGAAATGTGGTATATCGTCGGCACAGAGCCCGGCGCATCGCTTTGTTCCGGCTTCAAGGAAGATTTTTCTGCTGACGGTTATACGCAAAGCCTTGCCGACGGCACGCTTACGGCGAATCTCGCACAGCATGCCACCCAGCCCGGCGACTGCTTCTTTATTCCCGCAGGTCGGATCCACAGCATTGGCGCAGGCAACTTCTTGGTTGAAATTCAGCAGTCGAGCAACGATACTTTCCGCGTCTACGACTTCGACCGCACAGATGCCAGCGGCAACAAGCGCGAGTTGCACGTGGCACAAGCACGCGAGGCACTTGACTACAAGGCCTATCCCGAGTATCGTACACATTATGAGGCTAAGGACGATTGCTGCACGCTGCTTGTAGACTGTCCGCAGTTTACCACGCGGCGCTACGCCCTCACCAAGCCTTTTATTTCCGATTGCAGCGACATCGACTCTTTCATTATCTTCATTGCCTACGAAGGCGCAGCGCTCCTGTGCGATGCCGAGGGTAACGAAGCGATGCTTAATGCTGGCGAGGCCGTGCTTTTCCCCGCCTCTAATACCTCTGTAACCATCGAGCCGCAAACGCCGCGCTTCGCCTGCCTCGATACGTTTTGCAAGTAAAGGACTACGGACACATCTCCAAACGCCCCTCCGTATTCCGAGAACTATGGCTGTGAAATATATCTTCTGCTTTCTGTTGTGCCTAATAGGCCAAGGCATGCTGTCCTTGTGTGCCCAAAACAAAGATGCTGTCATCGTTTACTGCAATGATGGCACGAGCCAGGCATTCCTGCGCCATGCCATCGACAGCATCGTCTGCTCCAAGGAATATCAGGACGTCTGGAATCTTGGTAAGAACGAGCGCATCGAGGTGCGAGTGGTCGACAGCGTAGCGTTTGTTGCCTATTACGCCCACCTGTCCTGTCCCGATGACCGCCATCCCCACGCCATTGACCTCGGACTGCCCAGCGGCACGCTTTGGGCCTGCTGCAACGTCGGGGCGAATGCGCCGCAGGAATTTGGTGGCTATTATGCTTGGGGCGAGACGGAGGAGAAAGAAGAATATTCGTGGGCCACCTATACTTTTTATTCTCCCGACAACGATAGTTACGCCAACCTTGGCAGTGACATTTGCGGCACCGCGCGCGATGTGGCCCATCAGCTTTGGGGCGATGCTTGGCAGATGCCGTCTGAAGAGCAGTGCGCCGAACTTGTGGCAAACAGCACTGGCGAATGGGCCAAACTGGGCGATGCTTACGGACGTTTCATCATGGGACGCAATGGCGGCAGCATCTTCATACCTGCGGCAGGTTACCGCTGGTTTGGCTATCGCAATCACGCTTTCTCCCACGTTTGCTGCTGGAGCGGCACGGCATATTCGCAATATGCCGGCGCAGCGCACGGCCTCGGCTTCTACCAAGGCAAGCAAAGTTGGACGGGTTACGACTATCGCTACTTTGGCCAGTCGGTGCGTGCCGTGGCCGAGTGATTGCCGCACGCCCGCTTATTTCAGTCTGCAAGCACTTGTGCAAAAATCGCACAGGTTAGCATATATAAAGCACATGCACGATGAACATCTTTATTCATCGTGCATGTGTTCTAAATAAGATTCTTCTTCGGCTTGTTCTTCCTGCTCTCTTAACATATAGTAGTAATCAATTTCCTCTTCCGTAAACTCCTCAAAGTCTGGATCAGGTCTGTCATATTCTGTCTGCTCATAGAAATTTTGCGCAGAGTTACCAGGCCTGCGGCCATTATGGTTATTATAAATATTGTGATAATCATCGTACTTACAGACATACACAAAACCGCCCACAACGAAAATAGCAAGAATAATCCATAACATAAGCGTCCTCTTATAGATTGTCTATTTTTTTCTTTCTGCAAAAGTAAGAAGAATATTTTATGTTTGCCTTTTTTTGTATCGTCCATTGCAAATTAAGGCAGGGTGGACAAAAAGTAGGATGATTTTACTCTAAAATTCTCTTATTGGACAAAAAGTAGGATATAATCCCTTGGCAGGGCGCGCCCTGCCAAGGAATTCTGCGTTTAATAATGTCGCATAATGTACTCATCTAACAAC
>JALFUO010000025.1 GCA_022784065.1 Bacteroidales bacterium
TGTTATAACGTTTTGGGGTGTTTTGAAAAACGCCCGCAAAATGCGCCGCACGGAATAAATCATTGTGTTAATCAATGCTGTATTTAACGGGGCGTTTTGCAAAACGCCCCTACTGGCGGCGGTCGGTTGCCGTCTACCCCAAACGAAGCAAACGGTTTTTATGGTTTTTATCTAAAACCGTTTTAAGTTCATTCATCCCACCAATCAACAAAGATAAACCCCGTGAAACTTATATATAATATTGTGTGCCTTGCCCTCTTGCTGTCGGAGTATCCATTTTACGCCGCAGGGCAAACTGCCGGCAAAGAGCAGTTGAGCCATATCGTAAATCCCTTTATCGGCACCGACTACACCGGCAATACCTATCCCGGGGCGCAGGTGCCCTTCGGCATGGTGCAGCTCAGCCCCGACAACGGGCTGCCCGGCTGGGACAGGATAGCAGGCTATTTCTATCCCGACAGCACGATAGCCGGCTTCAGCCACACCCATCTGAGCGGCACGGGGGCGGGCGACCTTTACGACATATCCTTTCTGCCCGTCACCGAACCCTTGCGCACGGCGGCCGCCCCGCTCGGCACGCACAGCCGTTTCAGTCACGGCGAGGAAGAGGCGCACGCCGGCTATTACGCCGTGTGCCTCAAAGACTACGGCATCCGCGTGGAACTCACCGCCACGGAGCGGTGCGGCATACAGCGGTACGCCTTTCCGAAAGGCAAGAAAGCCATCGTGCTGCTCGACTTGGGCAAGGCGATGAACTGGGACCGCACCGTAGACTGCCGCCTCGAAGTCTGCGGCGGGCGGAGCATTCGCGGTATGCGGGCGTCGGAAGGTTGGGCGCGGGGGCAGCGCGTGTTTTTCCACACCCGCTTTTCCCACCCCTTTACGCGCATGGCGGTAGACAGCGTGCCCATCATGATGGACGGGCGGCGCACGGGGGCGGTCATCAAGGCTCGCTTTGAATTTGACAATCTGGACGATGAGGCACTGCTGACCGTCGTCACCGCCCTCTCGCCGACCGGTGCGGAAGGCGCGGAGCAAAACCTTGCGGCAGAAGCGCCACACGATGATTTCGATATTTACCGCCGGGCGGCGGAGGCACGCTGGGACAAGGCATTGGGAAAAATAGAGGTGGAAGGTGGCACGGCGGACGAGCGCGTCACGTTTTACACCGCGCTTTATCACGCTTTGCTCGCGCCAACGCTTTATTGCGACGCCGACGGTTCGTATCCCGGTCCCGACGGCAAGACATATCGCGCCGCGCCGCGCAATTATTCCACCTTCTCGCTTTGGGACACCTACCGCGCCGCGCACCCGCTCTATACTCTGCTCTGCCCGGAACGCGCCGCAGAAATAGTGCGCTCCCTGCTCGACTTTGCCGAACAGAACGGGCGGTTGCCCGTCTGGACGCTGTGGGGCAGCGAGACCGACATGATGATTGGCTACCACGCTGCGGCGGTCATTGCCGATGCCTTTCTCAAAAACATCATGTCGCCGGCCGACGACATTCGCCGCGCCCTGCGCCTCTGCGTAGCCACGGCTCGCAAGGACGAGTATCGCGGCATCGGTTATCAGCGCACGTTGGGCTATGTGCCGTGTGACGTGAAAGACCCTTACAACAACGACAACTGGTCGCTCTCGCGCACCCTCGAATATGCGTTCGACGATGCCTGCATCGCTCGGTTGGCCGAAAGGGCGGGTGCGGTGGAGGAGGCGCGTGAGTTTGCCGAACGTGCAGGCTATTGGCACAACGTCTATAATCCCGCCACCGGCTATATGCAGCCGCGCCGTAGTGACGGCGCATTTGTAAGTCCGTTCCGTCCCGACGACTACACGCCGGATATTTGCGAAAGCAATGCGCGACAATATTTCTGGTCGGTGCAGCACGACATCGAGGGCCTGATGAAGCATTGCGGCCGCAAGCGTTTTGCCGCGCTGCTCGACAGCATGTTCACGCACGAGAGCGCCGACACCGCTGCCCTGCCGATTTTCTCGACGGGTATGATGGGGCAGTATGCCCACGGCAACGAACCGAGCCACCACGTGGCTTACCTTTACAATTATATCGGTCGCCCCGAAACTGCGCAGGTGCTTGTGGACAGCATTCGCCGCAGTTTCTACTTCAACTGCCCCGACGGACTTTGCGGCAATGAGGACTGCGGGCAGATGTCGGCGTGGTACGTCTTTTCCGCCCTCGGTTTCTATCCCGTCGACCCCGCCTCGGGCAGTTATGCCCTCGGCACCCCACTTTTCCCCACCGCAACCCTTCATCTCTCCGACGGCAAAAAACTCGTCATCAAGGCGCAGCGCAACGGTTGCGCGGCAGGTCCGCTCGTGAAGCGCGTGCTGTGGAACGGACGTAAGGTGCGCCGCCTTGCCGTAGAGCATTCCGACCTCGTAAATGGCGGAACTTTGACTTTTGAAATGCAGTAAAAAGTTGGAAATTACGGAAAATGCACTGTGATAGTGCAAATTCTTGCGAAAAATGCACTTAGTGAGTGCAAAATCACTATCTTTGCATAAGATTATAAATCAAAATCATCATGGAAGGGCTTATAGCAAACTATAAAAGACTGTTGCGGCTGACCGATACCTCGTTTCACAGATATATGTATGACAAAGTGAATTGGAACGGGCGTTTGGTAGGCATCGTCGGTGCGCGGGGCGTGGGGAAGACCACGATGATACTCCAATACATCAAAGAACGACTTGACGTAGACAGTACGCTTTACGTCAATGCAGAGGATTTCTATTTCGCCTCGCATCGGCTGACGGAATTGGCAGATGCCTTCTGCAAGATGGGCGGCAAATATCTTGTTGTAGATGAGGTGCATAGATATGAAGGGTGGTCGAAAGAACTCAAACTTATTTACGATTATCACCCGAAACTGCATGTAGTGTTTTCGGGCTCTTCCGTTTTGGACATCACCAAGGGCGTGCAGTCCGACCTGTCCCGCCGTGCAGTGGTTTATACCCTCTATGGCCTGTCGTTCAGAGAATATTTGGAACTGTTCGAGGGAATAAAGACCCAGACCTATACGCTTGACGAGGTGGTGGCGCACAAGGTGGAAATGAGCGAAGACTTCCGTCCGCTCGTGCATTTTAAGAAATATCTTGAAAAGGGATATTATCCTTTTGCCCTGGAAGATGACTATGAAAAAAAGTTGGCGACGGTCGTGGCGAAAACATTGGAAACCGATATACCAGAATACGCCAACATGAACGTTTCAACCGGCAGAAAGTTGAAACGGCTGATGGCCGTCATTGCTGAAAGCGCGCCCTTCAAACCGAATATGGCGACGCTGGCAGAAGTGTTGGGCGTGTCGCGCAATAATGTGGCGGATTATCTGCTGTATGTCGAGAAGGCCGGACTAATCATTCAGTTGAGAGACCGAACCGGCGGCGTGCGTTCGTTGGGAAAGGTGGATAAAGTTTATCTGGAAAATCCCAATCTCATCTACACGCTGGCGCATAAGGAGAGGGCAGAAGTGGGGAATGTCAGAGAAACGTTTTTCATAAACCAGTTGCGTGTGATTGACGACCCGATTGCCTCTCCTGTTTCGGACTTCCTGGTTGGCGAACGGACTTTTGAAGTTGGCGGACGTAATAAGAAGCAAAGGCAAATCAGGGGCGTGGAAAATGCCTTTGTCGTTAAAGATGATATAGAGTACGGCGGTCTTAACGTTGTTCCGCTGTGGCAGTTTGGAATGTTGTATTGACGGGTTAGTGACGGGTTTGCTTAGGCAAACCCGTCATTTATAAAATTCTTATTTACAATTAGTTAAATGATGTTGTGACGGGTTGAAGGGTTTTTCGGGGAAAAAATGCGTAATGCGCGCTTGCGCGTACGCATGCGAGCGCGAAATATATTATTGTATGAAGAGAGGGCTGCGGCAGAGTGTGGATGTCATTATAAAAGCAATACGAAAAGGGCTAAACCAGAAATAAAAGCAGTCATTTTGCAAGTAAACGGGAAGCAGTCGGCAGAAGAAATCAAAAGCTTAAAAGAACGTTTGTGCAAGGCGAGCGCAGAGGCCAAGTTTACTTGGACTATGCCGAGCCGCCGCCAAAGGTGCATGTATATGAACTATTGAGGCAGTGTGACAAGGGCGTTCCGATACGTCCTTATAGTCTCGTCTGCAAAAAAAATAATCAAAAAAAATGCAGCAAATATTTGCTAAGACGCTGAAAATTCGTATCTTTGCACTCCGAAAAGTAGGAAACGTAAGATAACTGCTTTATTATTAGCGGCTTTTTGCTGTGTCTGTGAGTTAGCAATAACTCCTCCGCCCCGTGTGCTGTGACGACAGTTCGGGCTACGGAAAAGTGACAAACAATTCAATTTATTCATAAAATAAAACTGAAATGCCAGGATTATTAGGAAAGAAAATCGGAATGACATCCGTGTTCAGTGCTGAGGGCAAAAATGTGCCATGCACTGTTATCGAAGTAGGTCCTTGCGTTGTAACTCAAATCAAGAGCGTTGAGAAGGATGGCTATGCCGCTCTTCAGCTCGGTTTCCAGGAGGCAAAGGAGAAGAATACCTCTGCTCCCCTCATGGGACATTTCAAGAAAGCCGGAGTTACACCCAAGCGCCACTTGGCCGAGTTCTCAGGTTTCAATCAAGAGTACAACTTGGGCGACACAATCACCGTAGAGCTGTTCAACGATGCTACTTATGTAGATGTTGTGGGCACTTCTAAGGGTAAAGGTTTCCAAGGCGTTGTGAAGCGTCATGGTTTCGGTGGTGTCGGTCAGACGACGCACGGTCAGGACGACCGTCTGCGCAAGCCGGGTTCAATCGGTGCCTGCTCTTACCCCGCAAAGGTGTTTAAGGGTATGCGCATGGGTGGCCAGATGGGCAATCAGCGCGTAACGGCTCAAAACCTGCAAGTGTTAAAGGTAATTCCCGAACACAATCTCCTTCTTATTAAGGGTAGCGTGCCGGGTTGCAAAGGTTCAATCGTAATTGTTGAAAGGTAAGCCATGGAAGTAAGTGTATTGAATATCAAAGGTGAAGACACCGGACGCAAGGTTGTCCTCAATGATTCTGTCTTCGGTATCGAACCGAACGACCATGTGATTTACTTGGATGTTAAGCGTTACCTCGCTGCTCAGCGTCAGGGTACTGCCAAGGCTAAGGAAAGAAGCGAAATGAGCGGTTCTACCCGTAAGCTTGGCCGTCAGAAAGGCGGTGGCGGTGCACGTCGCGGTGACATCAACTCGCCGGTGCTCGTGGGCGGTGCTCGCGTGTTCGGTCCCAAACCCCGCAATTACAGCATTAAGCTCAACAAGAAAGTGAAGTCTCTGGCTCGCCGCAGCGCTCTTTCTTATAAGGCTGCAGAAAATGCTGTTGTAGTGGTTGAGGACTTCACGTTCGAGGCTCCTAAGACAAAGCAGTTCATCGAAGTGCTCACCAACCTCAGGGTGGCTGACAAGAAGGTGCTGATGCTTTTGCCCGAGGCAAATGAAAACATCTACCTCTCTGCCCGCAACCTTCAGAAGGCAAGAGTAATGGCTGCCGCCAACCTCCATACCTACGGTGTGCTCAATGCCAACGTGATTGTTGTGGCAGAAAGCGCTCTTGCACAAATTGACAACGTTTTAGCAAAGTAAATAGGAGGGAATAGCAATTATGGCATACATTATCAAGCCTTTGGTTTCCGAGAAAATGAACGCCCTGACCGAAAAGGAAA
The DNA here is from genome assembly GCA_022784065.1 of Bacteroidales bacterium. Lineage (GTDB taxonomy): Bacteria > Bacteroidota > Bacteroidia > Bacteroidales > Bacteroidaceae > Alloprevotella. The sequence goes on from JALFUO010000025.1 coordinate 5,694, forward strand.
ACAAGTTCGGTTTTATTGTGCGTCCGGAGGCCAACAAATATCAGATTAAGAAAGAAGTTGAAACCCTCTACAATGTACACGTGGTAGGCGTGAGCACCATGGTTTACGCAGGCAAGTCCAAGTCTCGCTACACGCGCAGCGGTCTGCTCCGCGGCCGTAGCAACGCTTTCAAGAAAGCCATCGTGTCGTTGAAGGAAGGCGAATCCATTGATTTTTACAGCAACATCTAATTAAATAATGGCAGTACGTAAATTTAAGCCCACTACACCGGGGCAGAGACACAAGATTATTGGTACGTTCGAAGAAATTACTGCATCCGTACCAGAAAAATCTCTCGTTTGCGGAAAGCGTTCAAGAGGCGGCCGTAACAACACCGGTAAGATGACCATGCGTTATCTTGGCGGCGGTCACAAGAGAAAGTTCCGCTTCATCGACTTCAAGCGTGAGAAAGACGGTGTACCCGCAACAGTGAAGACCATCGAATACGATCCGAACCGCTCGGCCCGTATCGCCCTGCTCTTCTATGCTGACGGTGAAAAACGTTACATTATCGCTCCCAACGGACTGAAGGTTGGCGACCAGCTCCTTTCCGGCGCTGAGGCCGCTCCCGAAATCGGTAATACCCTTCCGTTGCAGAACATTCCCGTGGGTACCGTGATCCACAACATCGAGCTTCGTCCCGGTCAGGGCGCAGTGCTCGTTCGTTCGGCCGGTAACTTCGCACAGCTCACTTCCCGTGAAGGTAAGTACTGCGTGGTGAAGCTCCCCTCGGGCGAAACACGACAGATTCTGAGTGCTTGCAAAGCCACCATCGGTAGTGTCGGCAACTCCGACCACGCCCTCGAAAGCTCCGGTAAGGCCGGTCGCTCTCGCTGGCTCGGCCGCCGTCCTCACAACCGTGGTGTCGTAATGAACCCTGTTGATCACCCGATGGGTGGTGGTGAAGGCCGTCAGAGCGGTGGACACCCGCGTTCACGTACAGGTTTGTATGCAAAGGGCTTGAAGACAAGATCGCCTAAGAAGCATTCGAACAAGTACATTATCGAAAGACGTAAAAAGTAACAAGCACTTAAAGTAGAAGAATAACTATGAGTCGTTCATTAAAGAAAGGTCCGTACATCGCAGTCTCTCTCGAGAAGAAAATCCTTGCCATGAATGAAAGCGGCAAGAAGAGCGTTGTAAAGACATGGGCCCGGGCTTCCATGATTTCCCCCGACTTCGTCGGTCACACCGTGGCAGTCCACAACGGTAATAAGTTTATTCCTGTTTATGTTACTGAAAATATGGTAGGCCACAAGCTCGGTGAGTTCGCACCCACCCGCAAGTTCGGCGGCCATGCCGGTAACAAGAAGAAATAAGCAGGGTATCCAACCACTTAATTCGTATAAAAAGAAAAATCAATAATGGGAGCAAGAAAAAGATTAGCGGCTGAAAAAAGAAAAGAAGCCCGCAAGACCCAGTATTTCGCATCAATGCGAAATGTTCCCTCCTCGCCCCGCAAAATGCGCTACGTAGTAGACCTCGTAAGAGGTATGGAGGTGAACCGCGCCCTTGGTACTCTGAGATTCTCCAAGAAAGCCGCTTCGGCTGACGTTGAGAAGCTGCTTCTCTCGGCTATCAACAATTGGGAACAGAAAAATGAGCGCAAGGCCGAAGACGGCGAATTGTATATCACACAGATTTTCGTTGATGAAGGCGTTACGCTGAAGCGTATGCGTCCTGCACCCCAGGGAAGAGGTTATAGAATTCGTAAACGTTCAAACCACGTGACCATTTTCGTGGACACTAAAACTAATGATTAAAGCAAATGGGACAAAAAGTTAATCCGATAAGCAACCGTCTCGGTATTATCCGCGGCTGGGACTCTAACTGGTACGGCGGCAAGAACTTCGGCGACAATATCCTCGAAGACAGCAAAATCCGCAAGTACCTCAATGCCCGCCTCGCCAACTCAAGCGTTGCCCGCATCGTTATCGAACGCACGCCGAAGCTTGTGACTATCACTATCTGCACTTCTCGTCCCGGCCTTATCATCGGTAAAGGTGGTGCTGAAGTTGACAAGCTCAAAGAGGAAATCAAGAAAATCACGGACCGCGATGTCCAGATCAATATCTTCGAAGTGAAGAAGCCCGACCTTGATGCTACTATCGTTGGTAAGAGCATCGCTCGCCAGGTTGAAGGCAAAATCGCTTACCGTCGTGCCATCAAGATGGCTATCGCCAATGCAATGCGTGGTGGTGCAGAAGGTATCAAAGTGCTGATTAGCGGCCGTCTGAACGGTGCTGAAATCGCACGTTCCGAAATGTTCAAGGAAGGACGTACGCCCCTCCACACGCTCCGCGCCGATATCGACTACTGCCAGACAGAAGCCCTCACGAAAGTGGGTCTGCTCGGCATCAAGGTTTGGATTTGCAAAGGAGAAGTGTACGGCAAGCGTGACCTCGCGCCCAACTTCACCCCCGAGAAGGATTTCGCTCGTGGCAACGGTGGTGCAAACGGTGGTCGCAAATTCCGTGGCAAAAGAAACAACAACCGCTAAAAAAGAGTTAGAGTATTATGTTACAGCCTAAAAGAACAAAATACAGAAGACCGCAAAAAGGACGCTGCAAAGGCAACGCCCAGCGCGGCAACCAGCTCGCTTTCGGTAGCTTCGGCATCAAGAGCCTCGATACACACTGGCTCACCGGTCGCCAAATCGAAGCAGCCCGTATCGCCATGACGCGTTACATGCAGCGTGAAGGACAAAGCTGGATTCGCATTTTCCCGGACAAACCCATCACCAAGAAGCCTGCCGACGTACGTATGGGTAAAGGTAAAGGTGATCCCGTAGGATACGTTTTCCCCATCACTCCGGGACGTATCATCTTTGAAATCGAGGGCGTTCCCTTCGAGGTGGCAAAAGAGGCTCTCCGCCTTGCTGCTCAGAAACTCCCCGTTACAACGAAGTTCATTGTAAGACACGACTACGATAAAAACGCCTAATTATGAAAATTGCAGAAATTCGCCAAATCCCCGCAAACGAGCTTGCTGAACGTATTGAGACCGAAGTCGCAAACTATCAGCAGATGCTGCTCAACCACAGCATTGCTCCTCTGGAAAACACTGCACAGATCAAACAGGCGCGTCGTACGATTGCACGCATGAAGACTGTGTTGAGAGAATATGAACTTAACAAATAATAATGATCCGGATGGAAGCAAGAAATTTAAGAAAAACAAGACAGGGTGTCGTTATTAGCAACAAGATGGATAAAACCATCACCGTTGCCGCTAAGTTCAAAGAAAAACACCCCATTTACGGTAAGTTCATCTCCAAAACCAAGAAGTATCACGCTCACGATGAGAAGAACGAATGCAACATCGGTGATACGGTTCTGATCATGGAAACCCGCCCCTTGAGCAAGACAAAACGTTGGAGAGTAGTTCAAATTGTAGAAAGAGCTAAATAATTATGATACAAGTAGAATCAAGACTGACTGTCGCAGACAACAGCGGCGCACGCGAAGCTCTCTGCATCCGTGTCCTCGGTGGTACTCGCCGCCGTTACGCCTCTGTGGGTGATGTTATCGTCGTTTCTGTCAAGAACGTCATCCCTTCCAGCGATATTAAAAAAGGTGCCGTATCTAAGGCTCTCATCGTACGCACTAAGAAGGAAATCCGCCGTGCCGACGGTTCCTATATCCGTTTCGATGATAACGCATGCGTATTGCTCAACAATGCCGGCGAAATCAGAGGTAGCCGTATCTTCGGCCCGGTTGCACGTGAGCTTCGCGCCGTGAATATGAAGGTCGTTTCTCTGGCACCCGAAGTACTTTAATTTTTGAAACAGAGACAATAATGAGTAAGTTACATATCAAGAAAGGCGACACCGTCTATGTAAACACCGGCAAGGACAAAGGCAAAACCGGCAAAGTCATCAAGGTGTTTGTAGAGGAACAGCGCGCCATCGTAGAAGGCTTGAACATTGTTTCCAAAAACCAAAAGCCTAACGCTAAGAACCCGCAAGGCGGTATTATCAAAATGGAGGCTCCTATCCACATCTCCAACCTCAACGTGGTAGACCCCAAAACTGGTAAGCCCACCCGTATCGGTCGTAGATTGAACGAAGAAGGCAAGTTGGTTCGTTACGCTAAAAAATCAGGAGAGGAGATCAAGTAATGAGTAATACAGCAAACCTTAAAAAGGAATATACAGAGCGCATCGCACCGGCTCTGAAAAAGCAGTTCAACTATTCTTCTTCAATGCAGGTGCCCGTCCTCAAAAAGATTGTTATCAATCAGGGTCTCGGCATCGCTACGGCTGACAAGAAAATCATCGACGTTGCACTGAACGAACTCACCGCAATCACCGGTCAGAAGGCTGTTGTTACGGTTTCCCGTAAGGACGTTTCTAACTTCAAATTGCGTAAGAAGATGCCTATCGGCGTTATGGTTACACTGCGTCGCGAACGCATGTATGAGTTCCTCGAAAGACTCGTACGCGTTGCCCTCCCCCGTATCCGTGACTTCAAAGGTATCGAAAGCAAGTTTGACGGCCGCGGCAACTACACGCTCGGTATTCAGGAACAGATTATCTTCCCTGAAATCAATATTGACACCATCGACCGTCTTCTCGGTATGAACATCACGTTCGTTACCTCGGCTCCGACCGACGAAGAAGGCTACGCTCTCCTCAAAGAGTTCGGTCTGCCCTTTAAGAACGCTAAAAATTAAGCAAGAAGAATATGGCAAAAGAATCAATGAAGGCCCGCGAAGTTAAGCGTGCCAAACTTGTAGCCAAGTACGCAGCCAAGCGCGCCGCTCTGAAGGAAATTGTCAACAAGTCCGACGATCCCGTTGCTGCTTACGAAGCTGCCCGCAAGTTGCAGCAGATTCCCCGCAACGCCAATCCCATCCGTCTTCACAACCGTTGCAAAATCACTGGACGCCCCAAAGGATACATCCGCCTCTTCGGCCTCTCCCGTATCCAGTTCCGTGAAATGGCTTCAAGCGGTTTGATTCCCGGTGTGAAGAAGGCAAGCTGGTAATCTATCCACAAGCACTTTTCATTTATTTTTTTAATATTGTCGGGGTTTGCCCGATTAATTAAAACTTTTTATCAATGACAGATCCAATAGCAGACTATTTGACTCGGTTGCGCAACGCCATTCAGGCTAACCACCGCGTTGTGGAAATCCCCGCGTCAAATCTGAAGAAGGAAATCACAAAGATCCTCTTCGATCAGGGTTACATCTTGAACTACAAGTTCGATGATGAAACTGCTCAGGGCACGATTAAAATCGCCTTGAAGTACAACCCCCAAACCAAGGTCAATGCCATTAAGTGCTTGACGCGCGTGTCTAAGCCCGGTATGCGTAAGTACACCGGCTATCGCGAAATGCCCAGAGTTATTAACGGACTTGGTATCGCTATCATCTCCACGTCCAAAGGTGTGATGACTAACAAAGAAGCAGCCGAGCTGAAAATCGGCGGCGAAGTTCTTTGCTACGTATATTAATATATAGGAGGAATTGAAATGTCCAGAATAGGTAAATTGCCGATTAACATTCCTGCCGGCGTCACGGTTACGCTGAAGGATAATGTAGTGTCCGTAAAAGGACCGAAGGGTGAACTCAGTCAGGCTGTCGATCCTTCTATCATCGTTACAATTGAAGACAACGTTATCAAGTTCTCTATCGACGAACAGAACGACACCGTTGAACAGAAGCAGAAGCAGGCTTACCACGGCCTCTACCGCGCACTCGTGAACAATATGGTTGTCGGTGTTTCCGAAGGTTACAAAAAGGAGATGGAACTTGTCGGTGTCGGTTACCGCGTTTCCAACCAGGGCAACCTCGTTGAATTTTCTCTGGGTTATACCCACAGCATCTTCATCCAGCTTCCGCCCGAAATCAAGGTTGAGACGAAAACTGAAAGAAACAAGAACCCGTATATCTCACTCGAGTCTTGCGATAAGCAACTTCTCGGTCTTGTATGCGCAAAAATCCGTTCCTTCCGCAAGCCTGAGCCTTACAAGGGTAAGGGTATCCTCTATGTGGGCGAACAGATCCGCAGAAAGTCTGGTAAGTCAGCAGGCGCTAAGTAATTTTAATTCTGTAAGATTATGACTACGAAAAAAGAACAAAGACGCATCAAGATAAAATATCGGGTACGTAATAAGATTTCCGGCACTGCCGCACGTCCCCGTTTGAGCGTATTCAGAAGCAACAAGCAAATCTATGCTCAGGTGATTGACGACGAAACCGCTAAGACCCTCGTGTCTGCCTCTTCTCTCGGTATGGAAACCATGCCTAAGAAGGAACAGGCAGCTAAGGTGGGTGAAGCACTCGCTCAGAAGGCTATCGAAGCCGGCATCACGACTGTTGTATTCGACCGTAACGGTTATCTCTACCACGGCCGCGTAAAAGAGTTGGCAGATGGAGCACGTAAAGGTGGACTTAAATTCTAAATAGATTATGGCAAACAGAGTAAACGTAAATAGCGAAGAATTAAAAGATAGACTGGTTGCTATCAATCGCGTTGTTAAGGTCACCAAGGGTGGACGTACTTTCACTTTCGCAGCCATCGTTGTTGTCGGAGACGGCAAGGGCGTTATCGGTTACGGTCTCGGCAAAGCCGGTGAAGTGACGGCCGCTATCGCTAAGGGTGTCGAAGCAGCCAAAAAGAATTTGATTAAGGTTCCTGTACTCAAAGGCACTGTTCCCCACGAACAAGCAGCTCGCTTCGGCGGTGCTGAAGTGCTCATCCTTCCCGCTTCCGAAGGTACCGGCGTCGTTGCCGGCGGTGCAATGCGCGCCGTGCTCGAAAGCGTTGGTATCAAGGACGTGCTTGCCAAGTCCAAGGGCTCTTCCAACCCCCACAATCTTGTGAAGGCCACAATCTTGGCACTGAGTGAAATGCGTGACGCTTACACGGTTGCACAGCATCGTGGCGTCTCAATGGAAAAAGTATTCAGAGGATAAAAGATTATGGCTACGATAAAGATTAAACAAACCAAAAGCAGAATCGGAGCTCCCAAAGACCAGAAGAGAACGCTCGACGTGCTCGGTCTCACTAAGCTCAACCACGTGGTGGAAAAGGAGGACAACGATGTTGTTCGCGGCATGATCCGCAAGGTTCATCACCTGGTGACGATTGTTGAATAATCAAAATTAAGTACAAGTTATGCAATTACATAATTTAAAACCTGCAGCAGGTTCAACAAAAACGCGCAAGAGAATTGGTCGCGGTCCCGGTTCCGGTATGGGCGGCACTTCTACTCGTGGTCACAAGGGTGCCAAGCAGCGTTCCGGTTACAGCAAGAAGATTGGTTTCGAAGGTGGTCAGATGCCTCTTCAGCGCCGTCTTCCCAAGCATGGTTTCAAGAACATCAACCGCGTAGAATACAAGGCCATCAATATCGCAACGATCCAGGCCCTGGCAGAAGCCAAGAACCTTGAGAAAGTTGGTATTGAAGAACTCATCGCCGCTGGCTTCGTTTCTTCCAAGCATCTCGTTAAGGTGCTCGGCAACGGAGAACTCACAAAGAAGGTTGATGTTGTAGCACATGCTTTCTCTAAGTCTGCCGAAGCCGCCATTCAGGCTGCCGGCGGTACTGCTACCAAAATTTAATTTAGACCGAATCGATGAAAAAAATAATCGAGACAATCAAGAACATCTGGAGAATTGAGGATTTGCGTACACGAATCCTCATCACTCTCCTTTTTGTTGCAATTTACCGCTTCGGCTCCTTCATCGTGTTGCCGGGTATTGCGCCGGATCGCTTGGCGCAGTTGCAGCAGCAAACGAGTGAGGGACTCATGTCCTTGTTGAACATGTTCTCCGGTGGCGCATTCTCCAATGCCTCTATCTTCGCATTGGGAATTATGCCTTACATCTCGGCCTCGATTGTCATTCAGCTTCTTGCTATTGCTGTTCCTTATTTCCAGAAAATGCAGCGCGAAGGCGAGAGCGGTCGTCGGAAGATTAACCAATACACGCGTTGGCTGACAATTGCCATCCTCGTGTTCCAAGCTCCTACCTATCTGATTAACCTTAAAGCACAGACCGCTGGTTCTGGCGCTTTCCTGGTTGGCGATGGGTTTGGTTTTATGCTTTCTTCCACGATTATTCTCGCAGCCGGCAGTATGTTTATCCTTTGGCTCGGTGAGCGTATCACCGACAAGGGTATCGGAAACGGCGTATCGCTTATCATCATGATAGGTATTATTGCCCGCCTCCCGGTTGCTATCGGCCAGGAATTCGTTACTGCATTGAGCGGTGCTGAAGGCGGTGGCCTTATCAAGTTCCTCTTCGAGATCATCGCATTGCTCGCCGTTATGGCTTTGGCAATCGTGCTCGTCAAGGCAACTCGCAAGGTGCCCGTTCAGTATGCCAAGCGTGTTGAAGGCAACAGGGCTGTGGGCGGTGCGCGCCAGTACATCCCCCTCAAGCTTTTCGCTGCAAACGTAATGCCTATCATCTTTGCACAGGCCATTATGTTTATCCCCCTCACGCTGGCACAGGCAACGGCTAAAAGCGGCAGTTGGGCAATGTCCCAATTCTTGGATCACACAAGCGTGCTTTACAACCTCGTGTTTGTTATCCTTATTATCGCTTTCACTTATTTCTATACCGCCATTACCCTGAACCCCGTTCAGATGGCAGAAGATATGAAGCGCAATAACGGATTTATTCCCGGTGTGAAGCCCGGCAAACCTACCGCAGACTATTTGGATAACGTGATGTCGCACATCACGCTGCCCGGCTCTCTCTTCATCGCCCTCATTGCCATTATGCCCGCATTTGCTGGTATCTTTGGCGTGAAGCAGGAGTTTGCACAGTTCTTCGGCGGCACGTCCTTGTTGATCCTTGTCGGCGTTGTGCTCGATACGCTTCAGCAGATAGAAAGCCATTTGCTGGTACGCCATTATGATGGCCTCCTCAATTCGGGCCATACGCGTACCCGCTCAACAAATGTGGCTGCCTATTAGTGCATCAGTCTGATGATTTATTTGAAGACAGAAGATGAGATAGAGTTGCTGAGACAGGCTAATCTACTTGTATCGGCAACCCTTGCAGAAATAGCGAAAGTTATCCGCCCCGGTGTTACTACCAACCAATTGGACACTTTGGCAGAGACTTTCATAAGAGACCACGGAGCCGAGCCTATATTCAAAGGATTTCCTAATCCTTATGGCTCGGACTTCCCAGCCTCTATTTGCGCTTCCGTCAATGAGGTAGTAGTGCATGGAATACCCAATGACGTCCCTTTGAAAGAAGGCGACATCGTTTCAGTGGATTGCGGCGCGAAACTCAACGGATTCTGCGGAGACTCTTGCTACACCTTTGCCGTGGGTAAGATTTCCGAAGAAGCAAAGCGTTTGCTTAGCGTGACGAAAGATGCGCTCTATAAGGCCATTGCCGTTGCAAATGCCGGCGGCAGGTTGGGAGATTTAGGTCATGCGGTTCAGTCCCATTGCGAAGCCCAAGGATACGGAGTGGTTCGTGAATTTGTCGGACACGGCATAGGTCATGAGATGCACGAAGATCCGCAGGTGCCCAATTACGGCAAGGAAAGCAGCGGCGTTCAATTAAAGAACGGTATGTGTATTGCCATTGAGCCGATGATTACACAGGGCAGTCGCGACTTGCGTATGCTCCCCGACCGCTGGGGCGTTGTCACTCGAGACAGAAAGTTGGCTGCACATTTCGAGCATACCATTGCCATCCACAACGGCAAGGCAGACATCCTCTCATCTTTTGATGCAATAGAAGAAATAGAAAGACAAAGACATTAGTATGGCAAAAGAAGCTGCAATTGAACAAGACGGCGTTATCGTTGAAGCATTAAGCAATGCAATGTTTCGCGTAGAGCTTGAAAACGGGCACGAAATCACGGCCCATATTTCTGGCAAGATGCGAATGCACTACATCAAAATTCTTCCCGGCGACAAAGTAAAGGTTGAAATGAGCCCTTACGACCTTTCAAAAGGAAGGATAGTGTTCAGATATAAATAATACCACATAATATGAAAACAAGAGCATCCTTAAAGAAGCGCAGCGCCGACTGCAAGATTGTTCGTCGCAAAGGTCGCTTGTATGTGATTAACAAGAAGAACCCTAAGGAAAAAATGCGCCAGGGTTAATTCAGTCACGCAAATAACAAATATAGTATATGGCAATAAGAATTGTTGGTGTTGATTTACCTCAAAACAAAAGAGGCGAAATCGCTTTGACCTATATTTTTGGCATAGGTCGCAGTAGCTCGGCCAAGATTTTGGATAAGGCCGGCATTGATAAAGACATTAAGGTTAAGGACTGGACCGACGACCAGGCTGCCAAGATTCGTGAAATCATTGGCGCTGAGTTCAAGGTAGAAGGTGATCTCCGTTCGGAAATCCAGCTCAACATTAAGCGTCTTATGGATATTGGTTGCTATCGCGGTGTTCGTCACCGTCACGGACTTCCCGTTCGCGGACAGAGCACAAAGAACAATGCACGTACTCGCAAGGGTCGCAAGAAGACCGTTGCCAACAAGAAAAAAGCAACTAAATAATTAGGATAGAATTATGGCAAAGAAAACAGTAGCAGCAAAAAAGAGAAACGTAAAGGTTGACGCTATGGGTCAGCTCCACGTTCACAGCTCTTTCAACAATATCATTGTGTCTTTGGCTAACAGCGAGGGTCAGATTATTTCGTGGTCGTCTGCCGGTAAGATGGGCTTCCGCGGTTCTAAGAAAAATACTCCTTACGCTGCCCAGATGGCCGCTCAGGATTGCGCTAAGGTCGCTTTCGACCTCGGTCTTCGCAAGGTGAAAGCCTATGTGAAAGGTCCCGGTAACGGCCGCGAGTCCGCTATCCGCGCTATCCACGGTGCTGGTATCGAAGTTACTGAGATTATCGACGTGACGCCGCTGCCCCACAATGGTTGCCGTCCTCCGAAGAGAAGAAGAGTATAATACAAACAGTATTCGCTTTACTTCCCAATTGAATTTCACAATTTAACCCGAAACATTAAAAAAGAAATATGGCAAGATATATTGGACCTAAGTCACGTATTGCCCGCAAGTTTGGAGAAGCTATCTTCGGTGCTGACAAAGTTCTTTCAAAGCGCAACTATCCTCCCGGACAACATGGCAACTCACGCCGTCGCAAAACTTCTGAATACGGCATCATGCTCGCAGAGAAGCAAAAGGCTAAGTACACCTATGGCGTTTTGGAAAAGCAGTTCCGCAACATGTTCGACAAGGCAGCTTCTGCCAGCGGCATTACCGGTGAAATCCTGCTCCAGAATCTTGAGTGTCGCCTCGACAACGTTGTTTTCCGTCTTGGTATCGCTCCCACCCGCGCCGCAGCTCGTCAGCTTGTCAACCACAAGCACATCACCGTTGACGGCCGCGTGGTAAACATTGCTTCTTACAGCGTTAAGCCCGGTCAGATCGTTGCTGTCCGCGAAAAGTCTAAATCGCTCGAAGTAATCGCCGACTCTCTCGCAGGTTTCAACCACAGCAAGTATCCTTGGATCGAGTGGGACGAAAACATCAAGGGCGGCAAGTTCCTCCACAAGCCTGAACGTGCCGACATCCCCGAAAACATCAAGGAACAACTGATTGTCGAGTTGTACTCTAAAAACTAATTAAAACCGATTACATTCATGGCGATATTAGCATTTCAAAAACCCGATAAAGTTATAATGTTGGAAAACGACTCCAAGCACGGACGTTTTGAGTTCCGTCCCTTGGAGCCGGGTTTCGGCGTCACCGTCGGAAATGCCTTACGCCGTATCCTGCTCTCCTCGCTCGAAGGTTATGCCATCAATACCATTAAGATTGAAGGCGTAGAACATGAGTTCGCTTCCGTGCCCGGCGTGCGCGACGACGTAACCAACATCATCCTGAACTTGAAGCAAGTGCGTTTCAAGCAGGTAGTAGAAGAAATCGAGAACGAGAAAGCTGTTATCACCGTCTCGAATACAACTGAGTTCAAGGCCGGCGATATCAGCAAGTACCTGACTGGATTTGAAGTGTTAAATCCTGAATTGGTGATTTGTCATTTGGATGCAAAAGCCACGATGCAAATTGAACTGACGATTAACAAAGGCCGCGGCTACGTTCCCGCAGAAGAGAACCGCGAGTTCTGCACCGATGTTAACGCAATTCCCATCGATTCCATTTACACCCCCATCCGTAATGTCAAGTATGACGTTGAGCCTTTCCGCGTTGAGCAGAAGACCGACTACGACAAGCTTGTGCTTGACATCACAACGGACGGTTCCATTCACCCGAAGGACGCCCTTAAAGAAGCCGCTAAGATTCTCATTTATCACTTTATGCTCTTCTCCGATGAGAAAATCACCGTCGAAGACCAGGCATACGCTGAAAATGAGGAACTCGACGAGGAAGTGCTCCACATGCGCCAGCTTCTGAAAACGAAGCTCGTTGATATGAACCTTTCTGTCCGCGCTCTGAACTGCCTCAAAGCCGCTGATGTCGAAACCCTCGGCGACCTCGTTCAGTTCAACAAAAACGACCTCTTGAAGTTCCGCAACTTTGGTAAGAAATCGCTCACGGAGCTTGATGATTTGCTCGAGAGTCTGAATCTTTCGTTTGGAACTGATATTTCTAAGTATAAATTAGATAAAGATTAAAACTTAAAATGAGACACAATAAGAAATTCAACCATTTGGGCCGTACTGCATCTCACCGCGCCGCTATGCTCTCTAACATGGCAGTCTCCCTGATCATGCACAAAAGAATCACTACGACCCTCGCTAAGGCTAAGGCGCTTAAGAAGTACGTTGAGCCGCTGATCACCAAGAGCAAAAACGATACGACTAACTCCCGCCGCGTAGTTTTCAGCTATTTGCAGGACAAGTATGCAGTGACCGAACTCTTCCAGAACGTTGCAGAGAAGGTTGCCAATCGTCCCGGCGGTTACACGCGTATCATTAAGCTCGGTTTCCGTCCCTCCGATGCTTCCGACATGGCTTTCATCGAACTCGTTGACTTCGATGAGAATATGGCCAAGACTCCGAAGAAGACCACTCGTACGCGTCGCTCCAAGAAGTCTTCTTCTGCTGCTGCCGAAGCTCCCGTGGCTGAAACTGCTGCTGCTGAAACTGCAGCCGAAGCTCCTGCAGAAGAAGCTAAGGCTGAGTAAAAAGATACTGACAATTATAAGCCAAACTGGTGAGGCTGTGTCCAAATTGGCGCAGCCTCTTTGTTTTGTAATATATTGAAAACCATAAAACAAAGCCCTGACTTTCACAAGCCGGGGCTTTGTCATGTCAAAAAGTTTTTGTAACTTTATGACAAATAACAAATTACATGTC
>JALFUO010000026.1 GCA_022784065.1 Bacteroidales bacterium
GGAAAACATTAACCGGGGGTTTTTCAAAAACGCCCCTACTATTTTCCGCAATACATATAATACATATTCCAAAATAAAATCGCCATGCGTCCAAACATTGCCATAATCCTCGCAGGCGGCATCGGAAGCCGCCTCGGGCTGAGCACGCCGAAGCAATTTTTCAAAGTGGCCGGCAAAATGGTTGTGGAGCACACCATCGATGCCTTCGAGCGCAACCCGCATATCAGCGAAATAGCCATCGTGTCCAACCCCTTCTACGTGGCCGACATGGAGAACATCGTGCTGCAAGGCGGCTGGAAGAAGGTGAAGCGCATACTCAAAGGCGGCAAGGAACGCTACGACTCCTCGCTCGCCGCCATACGCGCCTATTCGGGGCAGGACGTGAACCTCGTGTTCCACGATGCCGTGCGGCCGCTCGTGTCGCAGCGCATCATCGACGACGTTTGCGACGCGCTCACGCGCTGCGAGGCTATCGACGTGACGCTCCCCGCCGTCGATACGATTATCTGCGCCGAGGGCGACCATATAGGCAGTATCCCCGACCGCTCGCTCCTACAGAGGGGGCAAACGCCGCAGGCCTTCCGCCTCAGCGTAATCGAAACGGCCTACGAGCGCGCCCTGAAAGACCCGAACTTCAAGGTGACGGACGACTGCGGCGTGGTGGTGAAATACCTGCCCGAGGTGCCCGTGTATCTCGTGCCGGGCGAAGAGGCCAATATGAAACTCACCTATAAAGAGGACACGTATCTCATCGACAAGTTCTTCCAGTTGCGCGGCAGCGAACTGCCCGCCGCACCCGCCTCGCTCGACGCGCTACGCGGCAAGGTGGCAGTCGTGTTTGGCGGCAGCTACGGCATAGGCCACGACATCGTGGCCCAACTCTATGCTGCCGGCACCCGCGTACATGCCTTCGCCCGCAGCACCACGGGCACCGACGTGGGCAGCCGCGAGAGCGTGGCAGAGGCCCTGAAAGGCGTGGCAAAGGCGGAGGGGCGCATCGACTATATCATCAACACCGCCGGCGTGCTCAACAAAGAGCCGCTCCACGCTATGGCGCAGGAAACCATCGAAGCAGCCGTGCGCACCAACTATATGGGCACGGTGAACGTGGCGCTCGAAGCCTATCCCTACCTGAAAGAAACGCGCGGCAAACTCGTGTTCTTCACTTCGAGCAGCTACACCCGCGGACGCGCTTTCTACAGCATCTACTCCTCCACAAAGGCAGCCATCGTAAACTTCGTGCAGGCCGTGGCGCAGGAATGGGAGGCCGCCGGCATCGCCGTAAACTGCATCAACCCCGAGCGCACCAAGACGCCGATGCGCGTCAAGAACTTCGGCACCGAGCCCGACGACACCCTCCTGCGCAGCGAAGACGTGGCAGAAGTGACCGTGCGCTCCCTGCTCTCCGACTATACGGGGCAGGTAATCGACGTGAAAAGAAAAAAGTAAACCCGTGAATACTCCCCTGCAAATCCATCAGCGCAAGCACCTGCGCGCCGTGCAGCTCAAGCAACTCGATATTCTCTGCGAAATAGACCGCATCTGCCGTGCCGAAGGCATCGACTACTGGCTCGACGGCGGCACGCTGCTCGGCGCGGTGCGCCACGGCGGCTTTATCCCCTGGGACGACGACATCGACATCGCCATGCGCCTTGCCGACCTGCCGCGCTTCGTGGAAGCGGCGCGGCGCAATCTGCCGCCGCACCTGCTGATGCAGACGCCCGACACCGACCGCGACGTGCGCATGCCTATCTTCAAGGTGCGCGACACGAACTCCTTCCTCGTGGAAGCCGCCGACGACTTTACGCGCGGATACGCCAAGGGACTTTATGTGGACATCTTCCCCATGATGCCCTACCCCGCTTTCTCGCGCCGTTTCGTGAAGCGCATCGCCAAAGGCTACTGCCGCGCCAACGCCATTCTCAACAGCCAGCACTATTATAGCCTGCGCGCTGCTGCCGAGTTGTTCTACTTCGGCATCAAGCGCGCCTGCTGCGCCGCCCTCTGGCACATCGGAGCGCTGTTTTTCAATAAAAAGGAGTACTTCTCCAACACGCTCAACAACAACGGCTACGGCATCATGCACCGCACCGCCGACATCTTCCCCCTTTCGGAAATCTCTTTTGAGGGCAAAACTTTCCGCGCCCCCGCCTCGCCCGACCATTATCTGCAAGACCTTTATAAGGACTACATGAAACTGCCGCCCGAGGACAAGCGTACGGGCCACGCCGTTTTCTTCTGCGAAGAACTATAGTAGGGGCGTTTTGCAAAACGCCCGCCCCCGTGCCGAGCCACAGCCAATCAAATTTAAAAAAGCCCCGAACAAAATTTCCTCGCCGGCAAATATA
>JALFUO010000008.1 GCA_022784065.1 Bacteroidales bacterium
TAGAAAGAGCAGGAATGATTATAAATACGTTAGCGGCCCACCTTGGGTGAGGAATAACAGAAAACGAGGAAGGTAGCGAGAACGCAATCTGTACCATTAAGGTGACTTTTTTTATCGGATAACGATGCGCTAATTTTGGGAAAACCAAAATTCAGCGCATCGTTTTTATTATGACAGACAGAGACACCAAAACCATTGAATTTATCATCCACAACGAGCAGGCGAGGAAGAAACATGAGGAACTCAAAGATAGAAGGATAAGTCTTTCGCAGTGTGTATGATACAACTACGCCATACATTTTTTGTGTTACTTGCGATGCGAAGTCTGGTATAATATTCAACACTACAAAATCGCAGACGTGGAGAGCGAGGAAATTGCAGGGCTGTTCGAAAAGCTCACGGAAAAGGAGCGCGGATAAAAATTTCTCCGTATATTTGTAACACCTTCAAACTAATTCTATATGGAAGTCCTTTTAGTTCTTTTGGCATTATGCCTAATCGTGCACCTGATTTCAAAAATCGATCTCAGGGAAGAATCAACTCCAAAGCAGAAGAAAGACGATTACCATTATAGGAACGTTGACGACCAGTTATGGGAGTATAATAACAAGAAGCAGAGGAAAATCGACAAAGAATTCAACGACGATTCAAGTTACGTTGACGGCCCGTTTTGGGTACATAATAACAAGAAACGCAATAAAGACTATTAAGGTGTCTTTTTTTATCGGATAACGATGCGCTAATTTTGGGAAAACCAAAATCAGAGCATCGTTTTATAATGACAGACAGAGACACCAAAACCATTGAACTAATCATCAACAACGAGCAGGCGAAGAAGAAACTCGAGGAACTCAAAGTAGGATTTGAAGCCTTGATAGTAAAACGCAGAACACACAGTTAAGCATTTCGTCCATGTTTTGGACATTCTTCTTTGTGCGAAAACAAAAAGATACACACCAAACTCTATAAGCTATAGTGTGTATCTTTTTGATTTTAAGTTACCAAAAGAGACCAGCTTTTGCCGGTCTCTTTCGGGTTAGTTGCGGAGGCCCGACTCGAACGAACGACCTCCAGGTTATGAGCCTGGCGAGCTACCAACTGCTCCACTCCGCGATCTATCAACTTCGGCTTTACTTCCGAAATGCGATGCAAAATTACGATTTTCTTATAGGATAGCAAAGGGTTTCACCATATTTTTTGCGAGAATATGCGAAATAAGGGATTTATAAAGAGATTTTGCTGCCTTGAAAGAGTAACGCGCTGCCCAATAAGATAGAATGGGCAGCGCGTTAAAGGTAAAGGGACAATGGTTTGGAATGAGATAATCAATATACTTCTACTTTCGCCGCAAGGCGTTTTGCCTTGTCGCGCAGGGCATCGAGGTCGCCGCCCACTTCGTCGCGGCAAACCACTACGCCCATGCGGCGATTGACGCGCGTGGTGGGTTTTCCAAAGATGCGGATATCGGCGTCCTCCTCGCAAGTCTCTTCGATGCCGCGATAGCGGGGCGGTTCGTTGGAGGCAATGGGGGAGAGGATAACGGCACTGGCACCTATCGCCAACTGCTTCACACAGGGAATGGGCAGGCCGAGCACGGCGCGGAGGTGCAACTCAAACTCGTTGAAGTTTTGCGTACCGGCAAGCGTGACCATACCCGTGTCGTGCGGGCGGGGAGAGAGTTCGGAGAAGTAAACGCCGTTTTCGTGGCTGAGGAAAAACTCGACGCCCCAAATGCCTGCGCCCGTGAGGGCAGCGGTTACTTTGTCGGCCATACGGCAGGCTTCTTCCAAATGCTCGGGTGCAATGTGAGCCGGCTGGAAACTTTCGCGATAGTCGCCGCCGCGCTGCACGTGACCTATGGGTGGGCAGAATAGGGTAGGGCCATTCTTCTGCGTGACGGTGAGCAGGGTGATTTCGCTATCGAAACGGATAAATTCTTCAATAATCACTTCCTGTATGTCGCCGCGGCTGCCAGAAATGGCGTATTCCCAGGCGTGCTGAAGCTCATCTGCCGTGCGCACTAAGGATTGTCCTTTGCCCGACGACGACATCAAAGGCTTCACCACACAGGGCAGACCTATCTTTTCAGCGGCCTCTTTGAGTTCTTCAAAGGTTGTGGCATAGAAGTAACGGGCCGTTTTAAGCCCTAATTCTTTTGCGGCGAGGTCGCGAATGGCTTTGCGGTTCATCGTAAAGTTCACGGCGCGGGCGGAAGGCGTTACCTGAATGCCCTCGCGCTCGAAATCATAAAGCCGCTCTGTGCGGATGGCCTCAATTTCGGGTACAATGATGTCAGGACGGTGCTTTTCTACAACGCGCGTAAGAGCTTCGCCGTCGAGCATAGAGAAGACTTCATATTCATCGGCAACCTGCATCGCCGGAGCACCTGCGTAGGAATCGCAGGCAATGACGTGCTGCCCGAGCCTTTGGGCTGCAATCACAAACTCCTTGCCGAGTTCGCCGGAACCAAGAAGCAATATTTTCTTCATCGTTGGATAATGTTTTTAGATATCATAAATTAAAAAGATGCCTTGACAGGATAGAACTTTCAACGCATCTTTTTCTTTTTTCAGCAAGTGGCTGTTTGTTGGGCGAACATTGCGGCGGCAAGCCGTGCGTCCTGTTCGCTGGTAGTTCCGGGAACGTATAAACGCGCAAATGCTTTGATAAAATTCAGAGTCTTCTCTTTCGGAGAAGCTGTGTTGGGAGTAAAATGTGGCATAGGCATCATTGTGTTTGTTTTACAACATAATAACGCGTATGTTGCACATTTATTTTATATGCGTGCAAATTATTTTTGCGCCGTGCCGGGCGATTACCTTTTTTCTCCCGAGTAGTCGATGCAAAGGCGGCGCAGGTCGTACATGGAACCGTTGTAAATATTCAGGTCTACCTTATGGTTGATGCCCGAAAGCCTGCCGCAATCCGTGTGTTGCCAGAACTTCCATTCTCCCTTATAGCTAAGGTCTTTCACGTAGTAGTGCGCAATCCAGTAGGGATAAGCGTCAAACTCCTTTGTGTTGAGCACGTCCTGCCTGAACTTATAGTTAGTGTAAAGGATTGGCTTCACGTGATAGCGTTCCTCCACAAGTCGCAGCCACGTGAGCGAGGCTTGGCGCAGTTCCGCCGTATTCAGCCTTCCGCGCTCCTCGATGTCGAGCACTGGGGGCAGGTCGCCCTCTTCGAGATGCACTTGCTTGAGAAAATACTCCGCCTGCTTCTTCGCCGATACGTTTGGTTTGAAATAATGGTACGCGCCGCGCAGAAATCCGTACTCTCGTGCTTTGTAAAAGTTCTCGTTGAAATTTTCGTCCAACAGGCTGCGCCCTTCCGTGGCTTTAATGAAGACGAAGCAGATGCCCTCTCCGTCGATTTCTGCCTTTGAAAGTTTTTCCCAATCAATGCTTCCCTGATGGTGGCTGATGTCGATGCCGTGGATAGAATAGCCTTTGGGATAATCTTCCTTGCCGTAGAGTGCACGCCACTTGGCGCTGTACGGAGCCACGACATATATATATATAAGGTAGCAGAAAAGAGCGGCGGCGGCAAGGATGAAGAGGCGCGTGAGCAGGGTGCGCGTCTTTTTCATCAAGAGAAGTCCTCTTGATCTCTGCGGCGCACGCTTCGCGTTGCTCTTCTTCTTAGTCGTTACTCTTTTAGTTACCATGTTTTACAAAAAGAGAAACCGCTATTCAGGCAATTCTGATTAGCGGTTTCTCCTGAAAAAGATTTTATTTACCTTGTTCGAGTTTGAGGGTCATCGTGCACTGGTCGCATACTTCCGTGGGGCCGAAGTACTGAATGGGGCCGGGATATACGAAGCACGTGTTTTCTGCCCATTCCTCGCGGTGAGCGGCAAATTCCTTGAAGGGAGCGCCGTCGAGACGCACGAGTGCCTTGCGGATAACGGGCTTCATCTGACCGTGACGGCGTTCCATGTTCATCATCATCGTGATGGGCACACCGCCGGCAATCCACTGTTCAGCGGGAGCCGTCGTGTTCTTAACGATAGCCATGTAGCCGGTCTTGCCGTTGGCAACGAGCTGTGCAGCACTCGTACCGAGAGCGTAGCAGTAGTCGGCATCGTAGTTGGAGGGAGCGGCGCAGCGGCCTTCGTAACCGAAGAAGTGGTGCTGAGCTGCAAACTTGCCGTTGTACTTGCCTTCCTTCTTCCATTCAGCCAGTTTGGTAGCCACCATTTCAGAAAGGAGTTTTTCAGTTTCAATAAGCGACACCTGAACATTTCCGTGCGGGTCGCGCTCCATCGTGAGCTGCTTGGCAACGCCTTCGGGCAGGCTCTGATAGATAGCGGCATTCTCGGCAGAGAGATGCTCAATCACCCAAGCGCGCTTGGCTGCTGCTTCAACTGCTTCGCCTTCGGGCGTAGCGAGCAGGTCGTTGAGTTCGGCGATGAGCTTTTTCATTGCGGGGATGAACTCAATGAGGCCTTCGGGAATGAGCACCGTACCGAAATTATTACCGTTTGCGGCACGCTTTGCCACAACGCCGGCGATATAGGTTACGATGTCGTCGAGCGTCTGGTTCTTTTCCTCAACCTCTTCGCTCACGATGCAAACGTTGGGCTGGCATTGCAGGGCACATTCGAGTGCGATATGGCTGGCGGAGCGACCCATGAGTTTGATGAAGTGCCAGTATTTGCGAGCGGAGTTAGCATCGCGCTGGATGTTACCAATCACTTCGGCATAGGTCTTACAAGCCGTGTCGAAACCGAATGACGTTTCAATCTGGTCGTTCTTCAAGTCGCCGTCGATGGTCTTCGGGCAACCGATTACCTGCACGCCGTAGTTCTTGGCAGCATAGTATTCAGCGAGGACACAGGCGTTGGTGTTGGAGTCGTCGCCGCCGATGATGACGATGGCCTTGATGCCCAGTTCGCGGATAATCTTGATACCGCTCTCGAACTGGCTTTCCTCTTCGAGTTTCGTGCGGCCGGAACCGATCATGTCGAAGCCGCCGGTGTTGCGATACTCATCAATGATTTCGTCTGTCAGTTCAATGTATTTGTGGTCAACGAGACCGCCGGGCCCCATAAGGAAACCGTAAAGTTTGTTTTCCTTATTCTGCTTTTTCAGTTCGTCGTACAGGCCGCAAATCACGTTGTGACCGCCGGGAGCCTGACCGCCAGAGAGAATAATACCGATATTCATCGGCGCATAAGCACGCTTCTCGTCAGAGGGTACGAACTCAACGAGCGGCATACCGTAGGTGTTGGGGAAGAGTGCCTTAATCTCGGCCTGATTGCCGACGCTTTCAGTAGGCTGTCCTTCTTTGATGCTCACATTGCCGCGCAAACCGAGGGGAAGTTTGGGCTGGTAGGCGGCACGTGCAATTTGCAACGCACTTTTTTCCATAATGATTTAGATGTGATATTTGTTAGAAACTAATATGTGCTAAATGTTTTGTCTTGCAAAAATAATAATTTCCAATGTTATAATTTGCAGTATTCGCTGCTTTCTTGCTAAGATAATGGCTGTTTTTTATATTTTGCAGTCCAATGCTTAGGCTTTACTGCACCTTTGCCTTATTATGCTCCTTAAAGCAGAGGGCGAAAAGCACGAGCACGATAAGGGCGTAGCCAGCGAAGATAAACCAAATGGTGTCCCAGTTGCCCACCTGATAGAAGTTGTCGGCCACCTGCTTCATCGTGGTATAATTGTTTACCACCGTCTGTGCCGCCAGCATGCCAAACGTGGCGCCGAGGCCGTTGGTCATGATCATAAACAGACCCTGTGCACTGCTGCGTATCTCGGGCTTTGTGTTTTGATCCACGTACAACGCGCCGGAAATGTTGAAGAAATCGAAAGCCACGCCGTAGACAAGCATAGAGAGCAAGAACAGCCAAACGCCGTTTCCGGGATTACCGATGGCAAACAAGCCGAAGCGCAGCACCCACGCCAGCATGGCAATCATCATCACGCGCTTAATGCCAAAGCGCTTCATAAAGAAGGGAATAAGCAAGATGCAACAGGTTTCGCTGATTTGAGAAAGCGAAATCAGAATACCGGCATGCGCCACGCCGAACGTGTCGGCGTATTCAGGATCTGCCGCAAAACTGCTGATAAATGGGTTGGCGTAACCGTTGGTTATTTGCAGGGAAACGCCGAGCAGCATCGAGAAAATGAAGAAAATGGCCATCTTGCGCTGCTTGAAGAGTACGAAGGCATCGAAGCCCAGCGACTCGACGAGACTCTTCCTTTCGTGCTTATTGTTGACGGGGCAATGGGGTAGGGTCTGCGCGAAAATGGCGAGCGTGATGCTCAGCGCGGCAGAGACAAAGAATTGATTGTAATCAGCCATAAAGCCCATGAGGTCTACCGCCCACATGGTGCAGATGAAGCCTATGGTACCGAACACGCGAATAGGCGGAAAGTCTTTTACCGTGTCCATGCCGGCGTTGATCAAGCCGGTGAAAGCAACGGAATTGCTCAAAGCGATGGTGGGCATGTAGAACGCCACGCTCAGCGTGTAGAGCGTAAAGAGCGTTGCCATTTCCACGTTTGCGCCGGCCGTCATGCCGTAGTATGCCGACGAGCCCATAAACAGGCCGGCCAAGAGGTGGCAGATGCCCAAGAGCCTCTGCGCCGGTATCCAGCGGTCGGCCACAACGCCCATCAGTCCGGGCATGAAAATCGAGACGAAACCTTGAACGGAATAGAACCAGCCGATATGCTGGGCCAAGCCCACGTTGCCGAGATAGCGCCCCATAGAGGTTAGATACGCGCCCCAAACGGCAAATTCAAGGAACAGCATTACCGCGAGGCGGGGTTTTAGAAATTTGTTATTCATAAAATTAGATTAGATTTTATCGTACTTTGTAATTGTAATAATACTCCTGCCTTGCTTTATGTTTGGCAAAAAAGGTTTGTTCTTCTTATCTGCGTACTTTGCGCTTTAAGCCGTGTCCCTATTTTTGTTTGCCGCTTTATGTTTAAGGCTTCAATTCGGTGGACTTTTTCGTTGGAGGCAAGCGTAACTCCATGTTTAATTAATGTTTGTCTGATTTGTTTTGCCACATGATAGGCCAGATTTACAGGGACTGCATTGCCTACCATCTTATATCCGACATTTAAGTCATCGTAAATAAACACAAAGTCATCGGGGAATGTTTGAAGACGTGCAACTTCTCTAACGGTCATTCGACGATATAGATGTTCTTCACCAGGTTCAAAAATATGATGCTCCGCATCAATTTTTTTCATTTTGGGAGCTTGAGGATGGAGTTGACATTGTCGTCCGCTTGCTTGAACGGTAAAACCCTGTTCTTCCCATGAGCGCACTCTATTGCGGGACATATATATTGATGAAAACCCGCTCACATAATATTCATGATTGGCAACATTACACTTATCCCCATTTGTGTGGTTATGCGCTAATGCAGGAATAGCATTGTCCTTTAAGTCCCAAATAGCATCGCGAAGAGTCTGTTTTTCTTTAATCGGGGCGGGATATTCAAAATCCTTGATTTGCAAGTCTTTCCTGAACCCGACAAAGAAAATCCTGTCTCTGTCTTCGGGAACTTGATAGTCTTTTGCATTAAGCATCTTGAGATTTACGTCATAACCTGCTTCGTTAAAAGCATGAAGAAATGATTCAACCGCTTGCTTATTTCGCGGTGCCAACATACCCGACACATTTTCTGCTACGAAGAATAAAGGTTGCACGGTCTGCAATATCCTAATGTAGTCATGGAACAACTGTCCGCGCGGGTCTTCAATTCCTCGTTTTGCTCCGCCTTCGCTCCATGATTGGCATGGAGGACCGCCAATTATTCCTTCAATATCTTTTGGCAGTAATGCAGCATCAAGGCAACGGATATCGCCTTCTATTAGATTAACGTCTGGAAAGTTCGCCCTAAATGTAGGGCAAATCGCAGGGTCGTATTCATTGGCTACAATTGTGGCAAAACCAGCTTTATGGAAACCTAAATCCAATCCCCCTGCACCACTAAACAAACTGATGAGAGCCATATTAGTTCTGAAATAAATATTGTGTAAATAGTATTGGAGGATTACCAAGTAACTTTATATCGAATTTCAATGATTTTTCCAATTTGGAACTCGCATTATGTATTCTGAACGAAATTTCCCAACCGCCATCTAATATCATACATAGAGTATTGTCAGAATCGGGTTTGAATTCAAATTCAACAATTCGTGTAGGAAGGAAAAGTTTGGGCGTTTTGTACTTCGTCGCTTTGCCATTGACGTTTTTGTTTAGTTCTCCATTCAGATTAAACGCCTTGACGATTACCATATTGTGGGTGTCGTCTTTGATTATTTTATAAAACGGATATTTCCCAATCAAGTATTTGATTAGTTTCTGAGGAATCTCGGCATTCTCTTTATCAATCCTCAGCAACTCTTTACGGAATGCTTTAAGTAAAGGTTTGTAGACTTTTTCGATTTTATCGTCACCTATATCATTCCAAGTCTTAGATGATTGCATCGCAACACCTAAATAATCAAAAACCTCTTTAATTTCAGCCCAATATGTTGCGGAACAAGGAATATCAACCCAGGATTTTCCAAAATCCAGAATAGAAGACAGACGAGAGTGCTTTACTGCATCGTTATTGTTTTTAGCAGAAAAACCGATTTCCCAAACGGGCGAAGTCCGCTTAAAGACGACATCTCTAACATCGCCGCTTTCACCATCGATATCGTTTATCATTAAAACGCGCAGAACGTCTTTTTCGTTTCTTTGCGCCGTTAGGCCCGGTTCAAGCTTAATCATTGTTTCAATGGTTTTGCTTGCTGCCTCACGAAATCTTATTTGTTCTTCGGCGGACTGTTCCTCATAAAAGGATTTATTTGTATGGAATGCATCGTTTTCTTCCATGCACACTGCCAATCCTAATTGTGATAGATGTTCATAGTAGGATAAAGCAATGGCATATTCAAAGGCTTTACCATTTTTTACTTGTTGAGCTTCAGGCATATTAGAATCTTGTTTTATATAAGAACCCCCTTTACACCTTTCCCGCCTTATTGAGCGCGTGCCAGAGGCTTTGGCGAAATTCGGGGTTGAATGTTTGCATTTGCTGCATGATGCCTTGCATCTCGTGGCGCTTGCCGATTTTGTCGTAAGGGCAGGCTTTCACGGTGGCGACTACTTCGGTGAAATCGGCCCAAAGGCGCAAATCGGCCTCGTCTACCGCGCAGAGCGGACGAATGAGCGTGATGGGGAATTTGTCCATCGCGAGGCTCGCTGGCATGGTCGCGAACGTGCCGTTGAAGGTGAGGTTCATCATCGCCGTTTGCAGCAGATCGTCGCGGTGGTGTCCCAGGGCTATTTTGTTGTAGCCGTTGGCTTGCGCGTAATTGAATAATGCCTTGCGGCGCGTCCATGAGCAGAGGAAGCAGGCGGAGCGCCCTTGTTTTTCGTCGGGCTTGAAGGCTGCATCGAGGAGTTCGAAGCCCGTGCCGCGCTGCTCGGCATATTCTTTGAGTTGCAGCAGGTCGGTGCGGTAGTCCACGTTTGCCATGCGCACGTGCACGGCTTTCAGGTCGAACGCTCCGTTGTTGCTGCGCCGCATCACGGATAGGAAATGCAGCAGTGCCATAGAGTCTTTCCCGCCCGATAGCGCCACGAGGATACGGTCGCCCGGCTCGATGAGCCGATAGGCGGCAACCGCCTCGCGCACCCGATGCAAGATGCGCCGTTCGAGAGACTTTGCACTCTTTTCTGCTGATTTCATCACTGTTTGCGCTATCTGAACACGAAGTAAACGGCAGCTACGAGGCAGATAAATGCCGCCACGTGGTTCCAGTGAAACTGCTCGCCTTTGAAGAAGAGGGTTACAATCACCGTGAACACGATGAGCGACACCACTTCCTGTATGACTTTCAACTGTATCAGACTGAAAGGCCCTCCGTTGTCGATAATGCCGATGCGGTTTGCCGGCACTTGGCACATATACTCAAAGAACGCGATGCCCCATGAAAAGAGGATAACCAATATTAAAGGCCAGTGCGTGCTTACGCCCGTCTGCTGCAGGCGCAGATGACCGTACCACGCAAAGGTCATGAATATATTGGAGCAAACCAATAGCAATATTGCATAAAGTCCTTGCATATCAGTTTATAACGCTATTTGCAGTTTTGCAGATATTCGTCCATTGAAGCCGCCGCTTGCTTGCCGTCGCCCATGGCGAGGATAACGGTAGCACCGCCGCGCACGATGTCGCCGCCGGCGAAGAGGGTAGGGATGGACGATTGCATCTTTTCGCTCACGGCGATCGTGCCTTTGCGTCCCAGTTCCAAGCCTTCCACGGAACTCGGCACTATGGGATTGGGCGATACGCCGATGCTCACGATGACGAGGTCGGCTGCCACGCGCACCACTCCGCCTTCTATGGGCACGGGGCGGCGGCGGCCGGAAGCGTCGGGCTCGCCCAGTTCCATCTGTTGCAGCACAATCTCCTTGACGCGCCCTTGCTCGTCGGCAATATATTCTATGGGGTTGTGGAGGGTCAGGAATTCCACGCCTTCTTCCTTGGCATGGTGCACTTCCTCCACGCGCGCCGGCATTTCTTCCTCCGAGCGGCGGTAAACGATAAAGGCTTTCTCAGCACCGAGGCGCATGGCTGTGCGCACGGAGTCCATCGCCGTGTTGCCGCCTCCGATAACCGCCACGTTTTTGCCTATCGGCACGGGCGTGTCGCTGTCGGGATTGGACGCGTCCATAAGGTTCACGCGCGTCAGGTACTCGTTGCTGGAAAGGATATTGATGGCATTTTCGCCGGGGATGCCCATAAAGTTGGGCAGACCGGCGCCGGAGGCCACGAAGATGCCGGCAAAACCCTGTTCTTCCAGTTCCTGAATGCTTATGGTTTTGCCCACGATGCAGTCTTTCACAAAAGTGACGCCGCTCTTTTCGAGCAGATTGATTTCGGCATCGACAATCTTGTTGGGCAAGCGGAACTCGGGGATGCCATATTTAAGCACGCCGCCGATTTCGTGCAGTGCCTCGAAGACGGTCACGTCGTAGCCGCGCTTGGTCATTTCGCCGGCAAAAGAGAGGCCGGCGGGCCCCGAACCCACCACGGCCACTTTCACGCCGCGCCGCAGGGTGGGGCGGAGGGGTTCTATCACGCAGTGCTCACGCTCGTAGTCGGCGGCAAAGCGTTCGAGATATCCGATAGCCACTGCCTTTCCGCCGGTTTTAAGATGTATGCAGCGCGATTCGCATTGCTTTTCCTGCGGACACACGCGCCCGCAAACGGCAGGCAGCGTGCTGGTTTCTTTGATGGCGTGCGCGGCTTTTACAAATTCTCCCTTTTCGATGTGCTTGATGAAGCGGGGAATGTCGATACCCACGGGGCAGCCTTGCACGCAACCGGGGTTATTGCAGTCGAGGCAGCGGCGGGCTTCCATTTGCGCCGTTTCCACCGAGAGTCCCTGGTTCACTTCCTCACGCAACTGGCGGGCACGGTAGGCGGGGTCGAGCTCCGGCATCGTGCAGCGCGGCTGCGCCATGCGTTCCTTGGGCTTCACGGCAAGGCGGAGCTGTTTGCGCCACTCGGCATCGCGCGATGCGTCTTCGTGGGCGTGGCTCTCGTTCCAATGTTCCAATTCTTCGCGTTCCTCCGTGCGGAAAGCCGCGAGGCGCTTGAGCATCTCGTCGAAATCTACCTGATGCCCGTCGAACTCTGGTCCGTCAACGCACACAAACTTTGTTTGACCGCCCACGGTGACACGGCAGGCGCCGCACATTCCCGTGCCGTCCACCATAATGGTGTTGAGCGAAACGTCCGTTGAAATCTGGTATTTTTGCGTCAGCAGGCATACGAATTTCATCATAATGGCAGGGCCGATGGCGAAGCATTTGTCCACCTTTTCGCGGTTAATCACCCGCTCTATGGCCTCCGTGACCAGTCCTTTGTCACCGTAACTGCCATCGTCGGTCATAATGATTACTTCATCGCTCGAACTGCGCATCTCTTTCTCCAAGATAATCAGTTCCTTAGTTCTTGCAGCCAAAACCGTCACAACGCGGTTTCCCGCCGCTTTCAATGCTTGTACGATGGGCAACATCGGAGCAACGCCCACGCCGCCGCCGGCGCAAACTACTGTTCCGAAATTATCGATGTGCGTAGCCCGTCCGAGGGGACCCACAACGTCGGTAATGTAATCGCCGGGTTCGAGGGCGCAGAGTTTTTGTGAGGAAAGACCTACGTTTTGCACCACAAGCGAGATGGTGCCTTGCTCTTTGTCGGCAGCGGCAATGGTGAGCGGCATGCGTTCGCCGGTTTCGCCAACGCGCACAATGACAAAATGCCCGGCGCGTCGCGAACGGGCAATCAGGGGTGCTTCAACTTCAAAACGGAACACTTTTTCCGAAAACTGTTCCTTGCTGATAATCTTGTTCATATTATAATATGTGTGCTTTATCTTCGTATTTGCGGTTTTTCATACTGCAAAGGAAATAAAAAGTTAGTCAATAAAGTAATTTTCTCGTGGTTTTCTCTTAAATCTCCCTTATTTCAAATTTCTATTAAACATAATTGCAATTCTAATTAAATGCGCAGATAGTTGGAATTGCAAACGATTTAGGGAAAATTTTATGATGGAAGAATTATTACATGTCCTGTGGCGTAGTGCCTTCCAGGCACATCGTCCTCGCTACGTCAATCCGAGCACTTCGTGCCCGGTTATCGTCGCTGCGCTCCGTAGTGCCTTCCAGGCACCATCACGAAAAAAGAATTCGGACGACCGTTTCGCACTGCGCTAAGCATTTACTCCAATCGCAAACAAACGTCATCGCTTTTCCACGCTTTGCTCAGAGCGTGATTTATACTAAGTGTCTGGAAGGCACTACAGAGCGAAGCGATGGTAACCGGGCACGCAGTGTCCGGAACAACGAGGACGGTACGATGTGCCTGGAAGGCACTACGCCAAAGGACAGGTTTCAAGGAACGCACAGCGATATATAAATTCTGCTCCCGTTTCCCCAATCGCAAACAAACGTTATCGGTTTTCCACTCTCTGCGCGGAGCGTGATTTCCCCGTTTGCAATTTTTACGTTTCTGCTTTCTCGGAAATTTTGAAAGTTTAGGAAAATATAACACCGACGGACTTGCGAAAAATTTTGAGGCGGAAAAGAAAAACGATTTTGTAAGCGCGCATCAACTATCTTATAAGAGCGCGAAAACTATCCTATAAGATAATTCTTACGATCACGGAGATAATTTTTACGAGGTTGCTTAAAATTTTCACGACCTTGCTGATAGTCGCGGGCACTAAAAAAGCAGGAAGTGCGCCGCACCGCGCTCTTCCTGCTTGCAAGGCAAATTTAATCATTTAATCCCGTTGCGGCAAATCTGAAAAAGTGTGTAGGAAGCAAAAACAATTAAAACCGCTTGTCCTGTGTGGGTCTGCGGTTCGCCAGTAGGGGCGTTTTGCAAAACGCCCCTACTTCCTCAACGCCAATAACCCGCCAAACGTAATCAATCCGTTGAGCAAGAGCAATTCATAACCGAATTTATAGCCAAACCATTGCGGCGAGTTCAGGTCTAAAACGAGGCAGATGAGTGGCGCGGCAATGCAAACGGCAGGAATATAGCGGTCGCGCACCGCCGTGTGCTTTACAAACAGGCTGTATGAAAAGAGACCGAGCAGCGGACCGTAAGTATATGAGGCGATTACGTAGATTGCATTAATCAGGCTGGTTGCATCACCCACAATCCTGAATGCCAGCAACATGAGCACCACGGCGGCAACTACGCAGATATGCACGCGGCGGCGGATTTTTACTTGTTCGGCGGCGGAGAGTCCGTGGCGGTTTTCCAGCCGCAGCAGGTCGATGCAAATAGTCGTAGTGAGCGCGGTAAGTGCCGAGTCGGCACTCGAAAAGGCTGCGGCGGAAAGTCCGATGGCAAAGGCGATGCAAACGCCCCACCCCAACGCGCCGCTCGCCACCACGGCGGTCAGCAGTTCGTCGCCGCTCTGCGGCAAGGCAATGCCCGTGCGGGCACAAAACGTATAGAGCAGCACCCCCAGGAAGAGGAAGAGAAAATTCACGGGCAGGAAGGCCGTACCATAGAGACACATCTCTTTTTGCGCCGAGCGCAAGTCTTTGCAGGTCAGGTTCTTTTGCATCATGTCTTGGTCGAGTCCCGTCATCACCACCACGATGAACATGCCGCTTATGAACTGCCGCCAAAAGTTTGTAGTATGGCTCCAGTCCCAGTCGAACACGCGCGTCATCTCGCTTCCGCGCCATAATTCCGCCACCGTGCCCCACCCCATTTGCGGAGCGCCGATTACTGCGAGCGCAATTGCGATTGCTGCGCCCAGCATGCAGACTGTTTGCAACATGTCGGTACGTACCAGCACCTTGATACCGCCGCGCCGCGTGTAGCCCCACATCAAGCCTAAAAGGGCAAGGGCGGTGAGGCAAAGAGTCAGCGTGTTGCCAAATGCAAAGCCCGATGCGCGGAGCAGCGGGCGCGTTATGAAGATGTCGAGCACGAGGCAAACGGGAAAGAGCCGCGCCGCAGCGCCGGTGAGTTTGCTGAGCACGAAAAATGCCGCGCCCGTGCGGTGGGAATGCTTGCCGAGGCGGTCGGCCAAGACGGTGTAAATGCTCGTCAGACGCAATTTATAATAGACGGGCAGCAGCACGTACGCCACGAGCAGGTAGCCAGGAATAAAACCCAGGCACATTTGCAGATAGGTCATGCCCGTAGCCGCCGCCCAGCCGGGCACTGACATGAAGGTAACGCCCGAAATGCTCGCCCCCACCATGCCCACGGCCACCATCCACCACGGCGAACTGTGTCCGGCGCGAAAAAAATCGTCGTTGCCGCCGCCCGCGCTCTTGCGGCTCACGCGGCGCGAGATGTAAATAAGGAGTAGAAAATAGGCAACGAGGGTTGCCGGCATCACAATTTCTGCTGATTTCATCGGAAAACCAAAGAGGTGTGCGTTGGTTGGATTAAGATACAACCACGTAATATTTTTAATCAATTATATTTTTGCCCACGAATTTCACGAATTTACACGAAACCTTTTCTATGAAATTAATGGCGACCTTTTCGGTCGCACGAATTTTCACGAATTCATTCATATTATTAGTGTGATTAGTGCGACCGAACAGGTCGCCATTTAATACGCAGGACAAAGAAATTCGTGTAAATTCGTGCAATTCGTGGTCAACAAAAATTTGCGGTAAATTCAAGCAATAAGGCTTTGTGGTAAAATTTTGCCGCAAAGTTAAGAAGTTTCGCGCTTTCTGCGCCGCGCCGCAACCGCTTTCCGCGCGCAAAATCTGCATTTTCTTATAAGAAAAGCTCTACTTTTCGCCGCAGACACGCTTTTCTTTCCGTGCAAATGCGTAACTTTGCACAATATTATATATAAAACGCGTATACAATGCTGTTTATGTGCCCCTCTTTTAGGGGCGATGTACACGCGCCCCCCGCTGCTGCGGATTATTACTAGTAGAATATTAGGTATTAGTCACAAAAATTTAAGGAGAACTATTTGAAATGAAAAGTTTTAGTATCTCGGAAGACCTCAAAAACATTATCGAAATAAGTTGCGACGTGGCGCAACGGGCACAGCTGCGCGAAGTGTCGCCGCTCTGCCTGCTCGTGGCCATGCTCGCCACATCTAAAGTAAAGCGTCTGCTCACTTCTTGGGAAATAAATGCGGAAGCCCTGTTGCTGGAAGCATCGGATGCCCTGCGCCGACGCGTGGAAATGCAAAAGGCATTGGCCGCCTACGAACCGAAGCACGACGAAACCGCCGCGCTCAATCAGGAAGCGTCCAACCTCGTGCGCCTCGCCGCACTTGAGGCGCGCCGCACAGGCAAAAGCGCCGCCGGAGTGGAGCATATCCTCTTGACCATGCTCCGCGAAAAGCACAACGCCGCAGGCCGACTGCTCGAAAAGGGCGGCATGACCTACGAAAACGTATGCGAACGCCTCGGCGTGGAACTCCCCAAAAGCACGTTTGGCATTGACAACGACGATGCCGACGACATGCCGCCCGAAGACTTCGCCTCCTCCGGCAAGGCCGCAGGCAGCCAGCAGCCGGCAGGCACGCGCACCAAAGAAAAGACCGACACGCCCGTCATCGACCATTTCGGCACCGACCTCACCGCCATTGCCGCCAAGGGCGGGCTGGATCCCGTGGTGGGACGCGAGCGCGAAACGGAGCGCATGGTGCAAATCCTCTGCCGCCGCAAGAAGAATAACCCGATCCTTATCGGCGACCCCGGCGTGGGCAAGAGCGCAGTGGTGGAAGGACTGGCGCAGCGCATCGCCGGCGGCAAGGCCCCGCGCGTGCTTTCGGGCAAGCGCATCGTAGCACTTGACATGGCGGCCATCGTGGCTGGCACGCAGTATCGCGGACAATTTGAGGAGCGTCTGCGCAAACTCATCGAAGAACTCAAGAAGCACGATGAGATTATTCTCTTCGTCGATGAGATACACACGATTATCGGAGCCGGTTCTGCGCCGGGCAGTCTCGATGCCGCCAATATCCTGAAACCGGCCTTGGCACGCGGAGAAGTGCAGTGCATCGGCGCGACCACCATTAACGAATACCGCAAAACCATCGAAAAGGACGGCGCGTTGGAACGCCGTTTCCAGAAAATACAACTCGAGCCCGCCACGGCGGACGAAACGCTGCAAATCCTGCAAAACCTGCGCAGCCGCTACGAACAGCACCACAATGTGCACTACACCGACGCCGCCCTGACGGCCTGTGTGCGCCTCACCAACCGCTACCTCACCGACCGCGCCCTGCCCGACAAGGCCATCGACGCGCTCGACGAAGCGGGCAGCCGCGTGCATCTCTCGTCGTCGGGCACGCCCGAAAACATCTTGCAGAAAGAGCGCGAGGTGGCAGAGCTGAAACAGCAGAAGAATGCCGCCGCGCAAGCGCAGGACTATGAAAAGGCCGCCAATCTGCGCGACCAGATGGCGGAAGCCGAGAAGCAGCTCGCCGAACTCGTCAAGGAATGGGAGGCAGAAGCATCGCAAAGTCCCTCTGTGGTAGACGAGGAACAGGTAGCCGCCGTGGTAAGCATTATGAGCGGCGTTCCCGTGGAACGTGTGACACGTAGCGAGGAAGACCGTCTGCGGGGCATGAAAGACGCATTGCGCAGCAAGGTCATCGCACAAGATAAGGCCATTGAGCGCGTGGTGCGCTCCATAACGCGCAGCCGCCTCGGACTGAAAGGCGCAGAGCGTCCCATCGGCACGTTCCTCTTTGTAGGCCCGACGGGCGTGGGCAAAACGCACCTCGTGAAGTGCCTCGCCGAATGGATGTTCGGCAGCAAGGACGCGCTCATACGCATGGACATGAGCGAATACGGCGAAAAATACAGCGTGAGCCGTCTCGTCGGTGCGCCTCCGGGATACGTGGGCTACGAAGAGGGCGGACAACTCACCGAAAAAGTGCGCCGCCACCCCTACTCCGTAGTTCTGCTCGACGAAATCGAGAAGGCGCACCCCGATGTGTTCAACACGCTCTTGCAGGTTATGGACGAAGGACGCATGACTGACGGCAACGGCGTGACGGCCGACTTCCGCAACACAATTATTATAATGACGTCCAACAGCGGCACGCGCCAGTTGAAAGACTTCGGCAGCGGCGTGGGCTTCAACAGCAGCCACGAGGCCACGGCCGAGCAGGCAGAAAGCATCGTGATGAAGGCACTGAGCAAGCAGTTCGCGCCAGAATTTCTCAACCGCCTCGACGACATCGTGATGTTCCACCCCCTCACCGCCGACAACGCCCTCGAAATTGCCGACCTCGAAATACGCGCCTTGCAGAAGCGCCTCGACAACGTGCCCCTGCATCTCGAAGTCACGGAGGCCGCCCGCCGCTTCCTCGTAGACAAGGGCTTCGACAGCAAATACGGCGCACGCTCGCTGAAACGCGCCATCCATAAATATCTCGAGGATAATATCTGCGACTATCTCATGGAACTCCCCGCCGATCAGGCAAAGCCGGGCATGCTCCGCGCAGAGCCTACCGAGGCAAACGATAACATTAAACTCCTTATCCCGTAATTTTTTTAGGATATGAATTATATCAAAACCGAAATACCCGACGTTTGGGTTTGCGAACCGAAAGTCTTTGCTGATGCACGCGGCTACTTTATGGAAACTTGGCGTGCGTCCGACTTCAATGAGCATATCGGCCACGAAGTGAACTTTGTACAGGACAATCAGTCCATGTCGTCGCGCGGCGTGCTGCGTGGCCTGCATTTTCAAAAGGGAGAATTTTCGCAGGCAAAGCTCGTGCGCGTGCTGCAAGGCACGGTAGTGGACGTGGCCGTGGACTTGCGAAAGACTTCCCCAACATTCGGCAAGTACGTAATGGTGGAACTGAGCGCGGAGAACAAGCGCCAGCTGTTTATCCCCCGAGGCTTCGCCCACGGTTTCCAAGTAATTTCCGACACGGCCGTTTTCACTTATAAGGTGGATAATATCTATGCGCCGCAGGCCGAATGTTCCATTCGCTACGACGACCCGAAAATCGGCATTGCCTGGCCCATTACAAATCCGCAGGAACTTCTGCTCTCCGAAAAGGATTTGCAGCAAGCCGTAAGCTTTGACGAGGCCGAAAAGTTTTGAGAAATCTTTTTCTAACAAGTATGGCGGGCGTATACAATGCGCCCTACCCTTTTTCACCCATAACCTCCCCACACCATATTATATATAAATGAAGAATATCCGTAACTTTTGCATCATTGCCCATATCGACCACGGCAAAAGCACACTGGCAGACCGTCTGCTTGAACGTACAAAAACCATCGAAGTGACCGAAGGGCAAATGCTGGACGATATGGATTTGGAACGCGAACGCGGCATCACTATTAAAAGCCACGCGATACAGATGGATTACCAGTTGGACGGCGAGACGTATAGGCTCAACCTTATCGACACCCCGGGGCACGTGGACTTTTCCTACGAGGTGTCGCGCAGCATCGCCGCCTGCGAGGGCTGCCTGCTCGTGGTAGACAGCACGCAAGGCGTTCAGGCGCAGACAATCTCCAATTTATATATGGCCATAGAGCACGACCTCGAAATTATCCCCGTGCTCAACAAGTGCGACATGCCTAACTCTATGCCCGAGGAGGTGGAAGATGAAATCATCGAACTGCTCGGCTGCAAGCGCGAAGAGATTATCCGCGCCTCCGGCCGTACGGGTCAGGGCGTTGACGAGATTCTTCGCGCCGTTGTGGAGCGCATTCCCGCGCCGGTCGGCGATGAGGACGCGCCGCTGCAAGCCCTGATTTTCGACTCCGTGTTCAATCCTTTCCGAGGTATCATCGCGTATTTCAAAATCGTGAACGGCTCAATCCGCCAAGGCGAGGACGTGCTTTTTGTCAATACGCAAAAGAAATATTCCGCCGACGAAGTTGGCGTGCTCAAGATGAACCTCTCGCCACGCAAGGTGCTCGGCTGCGGCGACGTGGGCTACATCGTGAGCGGCATCAAGACCGCCACGGAAGTAAAGGTGGGCGACACGATTACCACCGTAGAGCGTCCGTGCAAGGAAGCCATTGCGGGCTTTGAAGAAGTGAAGCCGATGGTATTCGCCGGCGTTTACCCCGTAGAGACAGAAGACTTCGAGCAACTGCGTGCCAGTCTCGAAAAACTCCAACTCAACGACGCTTCGCTAAGTTTCACGCCCGAAAGTTCCGTTGCCCTCGGCTTCGGTTTCCGCTGCGGCTTCCTCGGTCTGCTGCACATGGAAATCGTGCAGGAGCGCCTCGACCGCGAGTTCAACATGAACGTCATCACCACCGTGCCCAACGTAAGTTATTTTGTCTACGACAAGCACGGCAACAAAAAGGAGGTGCACAATCCTGCGGGCATGCCAGAGGCCACGGAAATCGACCACATCGAAGAACCCTACATTCGCGCCTCGATTATCACGAAGACCGACTTTATCGGCAACATCATGACGCTCTGTCTCGGCAAGCGCGGCGAACTGGTGAAGCAGGAATACGTGTCGGGCGACCGTGTGGAACTTTATTATGATATGCCTCTTGCCGAGATTGTCATTGACTTTTACGACAAACTCAAATCTATGTCGAAAGGCTACGCTTCCTTCGACTATCATCCCCTGGAATTTCGTCCGTCGAAACTGGTAAAGCTCGACATACTGCTGAACGGCGAACCCGTGGACGCACTCTCCACCTTGACCCACGTAGATAATTCCGTCACCTTCGGCAGACGCATCTGCGAGAAACTCAAAGAATTGCTGCCGCGCCAGCAGTTCGACATCGCTATCCAGGCGGCCATCGGCGCGAAAATCATTGCACGCGAAACGGTGAAGCAGGTGCGCAAGGACGTGACCGCAAAGTGCTACGGCGGCGACATTAGCCGTAAGCGCAAACTCCTTGAAAAGCAGAAACGAGGCAAGAAGCGCATGAAGGAAATCGGCAATGTGCAAGTGCCGCAAAAGGCTTTCCTCGCCGTGCTCAAACTTGATTAAAACTATATCGGGAATATGCTCATCGAACTCAAAGGCATCAATATCTGCCACGACGACCTGTGCGTCGTGGAAAGCGCAGATTTCCGCGTAGGTGCGGGAGACTTTATATATATTGTAGGCCCCGTGGGCGCGGGAAAGAGCTCGCTGCTCAAGACCCTATATGGAGAACTGCCCCTGCCGCCGAAAAAGAAAAAGGACGTCGGCGATACGCGCCACGCCGAAGTGCTCGGCTACGACCTGCTACGGCTCAAGCGCAAGCATCTGCCCGACCTTCGCCGCCGTCTCGGAGTGGTGTTCCAGGATTTCCAACTCCTGCGCGACCGCACCGTTTACGACAATCTCTACTTCGTGCTTAAAGCCACGGGCAAACCGCGCAAGGAGCGCGATGCCCGCATCTCCGAAGTGCTGCAACTGGTTGGCATGGAGGAAAAGGCGCATAAGTTTCCCCACGAACTTTCCGGCGGCGAGCAGCAACGCGTCTGCATCGCCCGCGCCCTGCTCAACAAACCCGAAATCATATTGGCCGACGAACCGACAGGCAACCTCGACTTCGAGACCAGCAAGCGCATCGTCAGCATCTTGCAGACCATTCGCCAGCAAGGCACGGCCGTAGTGATGATTACCCACAACCTCAACCTCTTGCAGCTTTTCCCCGGCATTGTCTACAACTGCGAGGACGGTAAGTTGCAGGAAGTGACCAACGAATACAATGCTCCCATTGAGTTAGAAGAAGAAAATAAAAACAACTAAGTTCCAAAATATGAAAGTCCTTAAATTCGGCGGCACGTCCGTAGGCTCGCCGCAAAGAATGAAAGAGGTGTCCGCCCTCATCAACGACGGCAAGCAAAAAATCGTGGTGCTATCGGCTATGTCGGGCACGACAAATGCTTTGGTCGAGATTGCCTCATATCTTAAAAAGAACAACCGCGAGGCGGCAAACGTTTGTATCAACCGTCTGCGCCACATCTACAAAGAGCACGTGGGCAACCTCCACGCCAAGCCCGAGTTTGCGGAGCGCACAATGCAGTTCCTCCTCGGCACGTTCGACAACCTGCTCACGATGGTGAGCCGAGAATATACGCCCGAGTTGGAAAAGGAAATCCTCGCGCAGGGTGAACTGATGAGCACCAACATGGTCATCGCTTACTTGCAGGAACAAGGCATCAAAGCCACGCTCATTCCCGCGCTCGACTACATGATGATCGATGAAAACGGCGAACCCGACCTGCACTACATCAAAGAGCATCTTAAAGACATTCTCAAAAAGCAGCCGGGCTATGAAATCTATCTTACGCAAGGCTTCATCACGCGCAACCGCAAGGGCGAAATCGACAACTTGCAGCGCGGCGGTTCAGACTATACCGCCTGCCTGATTGGCGCGGCGGTAGGTGCCGAGGAAATCCAGATATGGACGGATATCGACGGCATGCACAACAACGACCCGCGCATCGTGGAGCACACCACGCCTGTGCGCCAGCTCAACTTCGAGGAAGCCGCCGAACTAGCCTATTTCGGCGCAAAAATCCTGCACCCCACCTGCATTCAACCCGCCCGCTACGCCGGCGTGCCCGTGCGTCTGCTCAATACCATGGACCCGCAAGCACCGGGAACGCTTATCAACAACGAGATGCGCCGTGGCACGATTAAGGCTGTTGCTGCGAAGGACAACATCACTGCCATCAAAATCGTTTCCTCACGTATGCTCCTCGCCACGGGCTTCCTGCGCAAGGTGTTTGAAATCTTTGAAACCTACAACACGAGCATCGACATGGTGACGACCTCCGAGGTCGGCGTTTCGCTCAGCATCGACAACAAGAGCCGCATCGTGCCCATTCTCGAAGAGTTGAAGAAATACGGCGCGGTCGAGGTGGACGAAGACATGTGCATCGTTTGCGTTGTGGGCGACCTTACGGGCGAGCGCATCGGCGTGGCTTCTGAAATCATCGAAGCCTTCAAAGAAATCCCTGTGCGCATGATCTCTTACGGCGGCAGCGAGCACAACATCTCGTTCCTTATCAGCAAGGACGACAAAAAGGCAGCACTTTGCGCCCTCAGCCGTCAGCTGTTCGGCGAAAAAGAATGACACAATATTTATATATATAATAGGGGCGCGAAACGATGCGCCCCTTTCTTTCACCAACAACTTGTTTACAATAACATAAAAACAATGGACTTCAATAGCCTTGAAACGCCGTATTATCATTACGACCTCGCTTTGCTGCGCCGTACACTCGACGAGGTGAAGCGTTGCACGAAAAACAATCCCGAATTTCACGTACACTATGCCGTAAAGGCAAATTTCAATCCCCGCATCCTGCAAACCATTGCTGCCGCCGGACTGGGCGCGGACTGCGTTTCAGGTGGCGAGGTGAGCGCAGCAGCTGCCGCCGGCATACCGTCAGAGAAAATCGTATTTGCAGGCGTAGGAAAGAGTGATTCGGAGATCATCACTGCGCTCCGCACAGGCATTTCATGTTTCAACGTGGAGAGCCGCCCCGAACTCGAGAATATCAGCGAACTCGCCGCGAAAGAGGGTGTCACTGCCCGAGTGGCATTCCGCATAAACCCGAATATCGACGCGCACACGCATGCAAAAATCACCACCGGCCTTAGCGAGAACAAATTCGGGCTTGCTCCCGAAGATTTGCTGCCCGCCATTCGCCGCGCACAGGAGTTGCCGTCGATAGAATATGCAGGCCTGCATTTCCACATCGGCAGCCAAATCCAAGACTTAAAGGTCTACGTGACGCTTTGTCACTATATCAACAATCTGCTCAACGAACTCGAAGCCGCAGGAATTGCCACTCCGAGCGTCAACGTGGGAGGCGGTCTTGGCATCGACTATGTGCATCCCAAGGAGAACCCAATTCCGCCTTTTGAAAAGTATTTCAATATTTTCCGCCACGAACTTCGCCTTCCCGCCGGCTGTCAGTTGCATTTCGAACTTGGGCGTAGCATCGTGGGGCAATGCGGCACGCTCATCGCCCGTACGCTCTACGTGAAAGAAGGCCGCAGCCGCAAGTTCGTCATTGTCGATGCCGGTTTCACGGACCTTATCCGCCCCGCCATGTACGGCTCGCACCATTTCACGGAAAACCTCACCGCCGCCACACGCCCCGAGGCCACGCTGCAGCCCTACGATGTGGTGGGTCCTATCTGCGAGAGCAGCGACGTGTTCAGCCGCGACGAACTCCTGCCCCCTACCCTGCGCGGCGACCTCATCGCTTTCCGTTCCGCCGGAGCCTATGGCGAGGCGATGGCGTCCTGCTATAATTGCCGCCCGCTGCCAAAAAGTTATTTTTCGGAATAAGATAAAGCAAAAGAAAACGCACTGCCTGATTGGGCGGTGCGTTTTTCATGTTTGCTTAATGCTTACTCGTGCAATTTATTTGCCGTTTGCCGGATAAGGCTTATGGTCTGGCTGTCCGTATCAAAGACGGAGTACCAGCCTTGCGGTTCATGCGGCGGGTCGCAAAGGAAATCGTCGCCGGCAGTCCAGCGTTCGGCGCGGGCGCGTCCGCTGCCGCCCCAACCCCAAAAGTTGCAGCCGGCGAGTGCGCCATTTTGGGCGCGGCTTTCCGTAAGGGCTTGAAAAATGCAACGGTAGAAAGCGTTTCGGCTGTCGGTCTTCGCTGCGGGCGAATAGGCATTGGCATCGCGCGGATAGCCGAACTCTTCGATTACAAAAGGCTTTTGCAGTTTCTGCGCCATACGATCGTGAGCCAAGATATATTCTTCAGTTTTCAGAAATACGTGCGGCAAAGAGGAATGCAGCGAGCCGCGTTTCGCCCAGCCCCAGTTGGCAGGCCAGATATGCACGGTGATGTAGTCGATATTCCTGTCGGCATGCACGCGCTCGCAGAGTTGCTCATCCACGTTGCAGCCGATGATGCCTTCGCTGCCAGTCGACACGAGGTGGTTCGGGTCAATGCTTTTGATAAGCGCAGCGGCTTCTGACACCCACTTCACAAACGCGCCGCCAAGTTCTTTGGCAAAGGGGCGCGGCTCGTTGCAGAGTTGCCAGGCCATGATGTGCGCGTCGTCTTTATAGGCCTTGCCCGTAATGCCATTGGTGCGGCCGACAATTGTTTTCACAAAATCGAAATACAGTTGCTGTGCCTGACGGTCGCGAAAGAATTCGGCGGCATAATCCACGTAGCGCAACCACCCCTCGCCCGAAGCGTCGGGCGAATCGCCGTGACCCGTCTCGCGCAGATAGTAACCGAAACCGCCGCTCCAATCCCACGAATTGGTCAGATATAGCACGGCATACATATCCCGCTTTTCAAGTTCCGCGAGCATACGGTCCAGACCCGCAAGCAGCGTATCGTTGAGCACACCCGGCTTGGATTGCAGCACGGGCGCGACCGACGTAACATTTGCTGAACCGGCGTCAGCCCCGACAAGGATGCGCAGATTGTCCACCCCGATATTTTTCAGAGAATCCAGTTCGCGGCAGAGGCGCGGCAGGTCACCTCCCTGCCCTTCCGAAGCCAAAATCGGTGCGTACCAAAGATTGGTGCCCACAAAATAATAAGGCTGCTGCGCATCTCCTTTATAGAAATGCGTGCCCCGTTGCCGGATAAAATCTTTATCCGAGGCGTTGGCAAGGATAGACAGCATTGAAAAGATACAGAAAAGATAAATACGAAGAATACGCATAATGGTAAGATGATTATCAAAACAAATTCGGTTTGCGCCGCTGCGCCTCTTCAAAAGAAAGCAAGTTGGCGCTTTGCTGCTTGGCCTGATGCGCGGCCACAAGGGCGGCATTATTTGCCTCTTGTTGTTTGAGGAAAGCATCGCGCTGGTCGGGATTGAGGAGTCGCGCGGCAATGAGCACCATCTGCGAGGCATCTTTCACCCAAAGCACGGGACCGCTGTAAACCGGCGCGATCATCAGAGCCGTGTGCAGCGGAGAGGTCGTGGCGCCGCCCACAAGGAGCGGGATCCGCAAGCCTGCCGCCTCCATGGCGCGGGCCGTGTTCACCATCTCGTCGAGGCTCGGCGTGATTAAGCCGCTCAGGCCTACGAGGTCGGCCTTGCTCTCCATGGCCTCCTGCACGATGCGCTCGGCGGGGCACATCACGCCGAGGTCGCGGATTTCATAATTGTTGCAGCCCATCACTACGCTGACGATGTTCTTGCCAATGTCGTGCACGTCGCCTTTCACTGTGGCCAGCACCACCCTACCCGCTGCTGCGGCTTTTGCATTGTCCGCTTCGATGTGCGGTTGCAAGAGCGCGACGGCTTTCTTCATGGTTCTCGCCGTGCGCACCACCTGCGGCAGGAACATCTTGCCCGCGCCGAAGAGCGCACCCACTTCTGTCATGCCGTCCATGAGCGGACCTTCGATGATGCGCACCGCCGGGCGGTAAACGGCAAGGGCTTCCTCGAGGTCTGTTTCTAGATAATCGTCAATGCCTTTCAGCAAGGCCGTTTTCAGGCGCACGTCCAAGGGAATGTCTTTGCGGGAAGACATTTCGGATTTTCCGGAGGAACCAGATAATCCGGAATTTTCGGCAGATTCTTTTAGCCGCGTGGCGTAATCGATGAGGCGTTCGGCGGCATCGGGGCGGCGGCAAAGGATAACGTCTTCGAGGAGTGCGAGCAAGTCTGGCGGCAGGTCGGCATAAGTCACCGAGGTTGCGGGATTGACGATGCCCATATCCATTCCGGCGGCAATGGCATGGTAGAGAAAAACCGCGTGCATGGCCTCGCGTATATAATTATTGCCTCTGAACGAAAAGGAAAGGTTGCTCACGCCGCCGCTCACGTGCGCGCCTTTAAGGTTCTGCGTGATCCATTTCGCGGCACGGATAAAATCGAGCGCGTATGCGTCGTGCTCGTGCATGCCCGTGCAGACAGCCAGCACGTTGGGGTCGAAAATAATATCCGAAGGCGGAAATCCCGCTTCCTGCGTGAGCAGTCGGAAGGCACGCTCACAAATCTCGATGCGCCGCTCATAGGTGTCGGCCTGACCTTGCTCGTCGAAGGCCATCACGATGACCGCCGCACCGTAGCGGCGCAACTCTCGGGCGTGCGCCAAGAAGGTTTCTTCGCCCTCTTTCAGCGAAATAGAATTGACGATGCACTTGCCCTGAATGTTTTTCAGTGCCTCCCGGATGACTTCCCATTTTGAAGAATCCACCATAAAGGGCACGCGCGCCACGTCGGGCTCGGCAGCGAGCAGCCGGAGGAAGTGCGTCATTTCGGCACGCGCGTCCAGCAGTCCGTCGTCCATATTGATGTCAATCACCTGCGCTCCGTCTTCCACCTGCTTGCGGGCAATGGCAACGGCCTCCTCATATTGCTTTTCCTTAATCAGGCGCAGGAATTTGCGCGACCCTGCCACGTTGCACCGCTCGCCGACATTGAGGAAATTGTTGGCGGCGCAGACTTCCATATCGTCCAGTCCTGCAAGATGCAGATGCTCGGGGCGCGGCACGGGACGGCGCGGCGGCTCTGCTTCATATTGCTCTACCAAACCGCCGAAGGCTTTAATAAACCGTTCGTCCGTTCCGCAACAGCCGCCGATGATATTTACGAGGCGTTTTTCCAGAAAAGGTTTCATCTCTTCCGCCATCTGCTCGGGCGTCTGACTGTATTGCCCCAACGAATCGGGCAGTCCGGCGTTGGGATAAGCGATGATGCGGAACGGGCTTTTGGCAGAAAGTTCTTCGAGAAAGGGCAGCATGTCAGCAGCACCAAAAGAACAGTTCAGACCTATGGCGAAGAGCGGGAAATGTGCTACGGACGTGAGAAACGCCCCCAGCGTCTGCCCCGAAAGTGTGCGCCCGGCCTTGTCTGCCACGGTGGCGGAAAGGATTACGGGTAACTCTTTTCCCTTTTCTTCCATCACGTCGGCCGCCGCACAGAGCGCAGCCTTGGCGTTGAGCGTATCAAAGGCTGTTTCGATGATAAAACCGTCCACGCCACCGTCCATCAGCGCGGCCATCTGCTCGCGGTAGGCAGCGGAGAGCGTGTCGAAGTCGAGCGTGCGCAACGCAGGGTCGCTCACGTCGGGGCTTAAAGAGCAGGTGCGGTTAGTGGGGCCGACTGATCCGAGCACATAGCGCGGCTTTTCGGGCGTTTGTTGAGAAAAAAAGTCGGCTTCGGCACGCGCCAGCCTTGCCCCCTCAATATTTAATCGGGTGCAGAGATGCTCGCAACCGTAATCGGCCATCGAGATGCGCTGCGCACTGAACGTATTTGTTTCAATGAAGTCCGCCCCCGCTTCAAGGTATCGGCGATGTATTTCGCGCACCACGTCGGGCCGCGTCAGGTTGAGCAAATCGTTGTTGCCTTTCTGCAACGTCTTGCTCTCCGCCATCACGTTTCCGCGAAAGTCGGCCTCCGTGAGGCGGAAACGCTGTATCATCGTGCCGATAGCGCCGTCGAGCAGATATATCTTGTTGTCTTTGAGAGTAATCATTTAGAGAAGATAATATAAAGCATGCACATAGTTTATAAAGATTTATTTCTGAAATGCAGCAAATTTGCAGCATTACAGAAATAACCCCCGCTATCCTTACAGCCTGTTCTTGATTG
Organism: Bacteroidales bacterium; assembly: GCA_022784065.1. GTDB lineage: Bacteria > Bacteroidota > Bacteroidia > Bacteroidales > Bacteroidaceae > Alloprevotella. The sequence goes on from JALFUO010000008.1 coordinate 28,035, forward strand.
CCCTATCCATTTCGCGGCGGTCCTGCTTTTCTTTGAGCGTGTTGCGCTTGTCGTATTCCTTTTTGCCTCGGCAGAGGGCGATGACCAGTTTGGCGCGGCCGTTTTCATCTATATAGAGGCGTAGGGGCACGATGGTGAAGCCGGGCGAGCGAGTTGTCTCGAAGAGCGAACGGATTTCCTTGCGGTTGAGCAGCAGCTTGCGCTCGCGGCGCGGCAGGTGGTTGTTGTACGAACCGCGATCGTATTCAGCGATATACATGTTCTTCACCCACATCTCGCCATTGTGGATATAGCAGAACGTGTCCACGAGACTTGCCTTGCCGGCACGTATGCTTTTTATCTCTGTGCCCGTAAGCACGATGCCAGCGGTGTATTTGTCCACCACGAGAAAGTCGTGCTCGGCACGCTTGTTTTTTATGTTGATGCGCGAGGCGGGTATCAGTTTTTCTTTTCCCATAAAAAATCGTCGTGCTTATTTCTCGACTACTGCAAAAGCATCGATGTTGTTGTCAATATATTCTGCAACTGCGGCGGTGAAACGCTCTTCGTTTTCCACGAAGGCATCGTCTAAATCGTCGAATTTCGGGAAACGCTCGAAAAGCGACATGAACTCCTCGTCCGTGCAGGGCTTTGTCAGTTCGTCCCGGTTGGGTTCATAGAGGCGGCGGGCTTTTTTAACGAGTTTCGCCAACTCGGGCAGCCCCCACTGCTCCATAGCCTTGGCAAAGGGATTGTGGAAAAAGAAAGGGGCATAACCATTGTGGATCAACTGGATAAAACCTCCGTCCATCACTTCCTCGCGCAGTATGCAGTAGCCCCAAAGCGTGATTTGGTCGGCCGAGAGTTTTTCCAGGGCATCGGCGTTGAGTTCTCCGCCCACGGCATCAGCAATGCTGTCAGTAAAGAGTTGCACAAACTCGTCCATGCCCTTTGCGGCGGCTTCAATGATTTGCTGTTCGCGTATTTTGATTTCCATAAAAATATTTTCGTGCTTTATAAAGTCAGTGAGTTATTAGTAAACGAGCATTTGAATTAAGGTCTCACGAGTAGGGGCGTTTTGCAAAACGACCGGTTAATGATTACCTTGTAAAAAAAGACATGCGGCGCATTCGGCGGGCGTTTTGCAAAACGCCCCTACTTTTAATCGTCCACTTGTTTTCTTATAATTCTCACTGCTTAATCGGTTGAATAATCGTTTTCATTCCCTTGATTTTCTCGCCCGCTATGTTTTTCATAAGCAGGTTGATCTTTCGCGCCGCGATGGCCACGTAGGCGAAACGGTCTGCCACGTCAATGCGTCCCACGTCCTTGGCCGTCAGCCCGCCTTTCTTGCAAAGGAAACCGAGAATGTCCACCTTATTGAGTTTGTCCTTCTTGCCGCGCCCTATGTAGAGCGTCACCCACGCGGGGCTGACGGGATTGATGCGCTCGCCATCCACGTTCCATTCGGCGGCTTCGCCAATAAATTCAGGCGCATGCTCTTCCGGACCTACAATAATATATACGTTGCCCGATTCGTCCCAGCGTCCCGTGCGCCCGCTGCGATGGATAAAGGCTTCCTCGTTGGCAGGCAGGTGGTAGTGCACGATGTGGCGCACCTCGGGTATGTCGAGCCCGCGGGCAGCGAGGTCTGTGGACACGAGCACATTGCAGCAGCCGCTGCGGAACTTGTAGAGCGCGCGCTCGCGCTTGTCCTGCTCCATGCCGCCGTGGTAAGCCTCGGCGGAAAACTTTTCTGAAACCAGATATTTGCGGATACGCTCCACGCTTTCGCGATAGCCCACAAACACCATTGCCGGTTCGCCGCGCAGGGCTGAGAGCAGCCGGGCAAGGGTTTCGAGTTTGTCCTTTTGCGGCGCGGGTACGGTCTTTACTTCCAGCCGTTCCTCCCGCGCTTCTGCCTCACCGAGAAAATTTACAGTGCGCACGCCGGCGCGGTCTGCCACGGCGCAGCGGCGTATGAACTGCGGAATGCTCTCCATCTCGGTGGCGGAGGTGAGCATCAGCCGCTTCAAGGCGGGCAGTCGGGTCACGGCAGCCTGCATCTCGTCGAGAAAACCAAATTCGAGGCATTTGTCGAACTCGTCCACCACGAGCGTGGCGATAGCAGCAGTAGAAAAGTTTTCCTTGTCCAAATGGTCGTTGAGCCTGCCGGGCGTGGCAAACACCACGTGCGGCTTCACAGCGACGAGCCTGCGGTGCTCCTCCATTGCCGGGCGGCCACCATAGAGGCACAGCGAGCGCACGCCGCACTTCATGCGCGCCAGCACGTCGTGGCTCTGCAAAGCCAGTTCGCGCGAGGGCACAATCACAACGGCTTGCAGCGCTTCGCTATCTTTGTCAATGTCGCGGCAGAGCGGCAGCAGGTATGCCAACGTTTTGCCCGACCCCGTGGGCGAGAGCAGCACGTAGCGTCCCGTTTCGTGAAACGTGTCGCACGCTTGCTGCTGCATCGCGCTCAGCGCGGCAATGCCTAAATTCGATAGTATGTCTTTTACGATAATCATTTTCGATATATTGTTCGGCGGACCTAAGAGCAGGGTGTTTTTTTGTTTATAAAAAAATGTCGCCGCAAATGCAAAATTACTAATTTCTTAGCAGATACTCTGCATTGCCATACAACAAGTCGCATTGTTTTGCAACGGGGGTTAATTCAACCACGGTTGCAAAAGATTTCCCAACCTCCCCGCACCGATTATCCCCTACTCCCACGCGTCGACCTGCGCAGGCGTTTTTTACTTCCACGGGGCAAATTTTTCCTTTCTCCTTGATATTTTCCATTATCTGAGCGAGGCTGTGTCGTAATTAAAGATTACGGCGCAGCCACTTACTTTTTAGCCACTGAGGGTGGGATATTTTTTAGGCGACCGATTTCTGTTGTTATTCCCAACATTCTCCTGCAGCTTCGCCCGGTTCTTTTCCACGGTCTTGCGCCATACAAATGTGTACTTGTTGGCCTTTGATTCTATCTTTGTTCCGTCGATATACTCCACATCAAGCGTGATGAAGCCACGTTCTGCCAGCAGAAGCACCACCTGCGTGAAGATGTTGTTGATCTCGTTCTTTACACGGTTACGGAAGCGGTTGATGGTCACGAAATCGGGGCGCTCCTGGGCTGCCAGCCAGATATAATGTATGTCGCGCCGAACCTGACCGCGGTATAGTTTCTTGAAATCGCGCAAGTCAAGGTTCTATTTTATGTTTTTCAATATATTACAAAACAAAGAGGCTGCGCCAATTTTGACACAGCCTCTTTGAGAGTCTCAAAAAAGTGATTCCGTTGGGGTTCGAACCCAAGACCCACGCCTTAGAAGGGCGTTGCTCTAATCCTACTGAGCTACGGAACCATTTCTTTACAAATGCACTGCAAAGTTACTGAATTATTTTTACGCTGCAAAGCGTAGTTGCTAATAATGGTATTCGAGATACTGCGAAGAGTGGTAAATCAGATATTTCCGTTGGCAGTTTCACGGGCGTAATCTGCCGGATTAATTTCTTTGCCAACGTAGCGAAAGTTATAGCTGTTGCCTTTAACGGAAGGAAACTGACTGCGCTGATCTACGTCCACGCGGTTGCGCAGGTGGTCGATGATACGCGTGTAGCACTCAAATCCCGAATTTGCTTTTACCAAGGCTGAGAAAGTCGTGTCTTGATAGCAAAACTTTGCCGTTTCAGGAATTTGTATCACGCGCTTGAATGTAACTGTGCCCTCATACCAGCCTTCTTCTTCTGCCGTAAGCTCTGCCATGCGCAGTTCCTTTCGATGCACGAGACTAAGTTCTCCCGTTTGTTGAGGCTGGGGCGTATAATTGTTTTGCGTTGCGTTAGCCTTGTGCCTTGCCTTGAACTCCTCCATATTCGCGGCATCGGTTTTTATAAGAATAAAATAAACGCGCGGACGGATCTTGTAACGTTTCGGATAAGGCATATCGCTTTCCACATAGGCGCGCAAATCGTCAACCATTCGTTGGTTGATAGGAATTTCCGGGATTGAGGTCAAGAAATCCAAGAGTTCGTCAAAACTATAAGCAATCGTGTCTTGGTCGAAATAGCGGGCGTAAATATTCATGGCACAACTATATATATCGGTACAAAAAAATGACAGCTTTTCAGTATCCCCTCAAAGCTGTCATTATTCATTGTTTATTTATTTGAGCGGAAAACGAGACTCGAACTCGCGACCCCAACCTTGGCAAGGTTGTGCTCTACCAACTGAGCTATTTCCGCAAGAAAGTGAAGAGGAGGAGACTCGAACTCCCACGTCGCAATTGACACTACCCCCTCAAAGTAGCGCGTCTACCAATTCCGCCACCTCTCCATTCTTTTCTTGTAATAATGACTCACACCGTTGCTTGCGGAGGTTTTGCAATTAGGTATTTCCCTTGTGCAGCCAAGCTCCGTTTTGCAGTGCCCAGAACAGGACTCGAACCTGCACGTCATTGCTGACACCAGTACCTGAAACTGGCGCGTCTACCATTCCGCCACCTGGGCTTTTGTAGAGTCATTTTGTTCAATAAGTGAGCGGAAAACGAGACTCGAACTCGCGACCCCAACCTTGGCAAGGTTGTGCTCTACCAACTGAGCTATTTCCGCGTTGGCTGCGCTTTCTCTCAAACGCGGTGCAAAGGTACAACTTATTTTTAAAATACCAAACGTTTCCCTGAAAAAATGCGATTATTTTACGTGAAAACGTATTTTGTCTGTCGTGTGCCATAGTTTTTCGGGCGGCACACAATATTTATATATAGGGAGTCTTTGCTAAATTCTTTCAACCACGAGTTTGATGAGCGAGTCGATAGAGTTTTTATAGTTGGGGTTGGCTTTTCCGGCGAGCCTGTTGGCGATAACCATGCAGCAAGTAGTTGCTTTGTGCCCGAGCAGGAGCGACAAGCCGGCAAGTGCGCTGCTCTCCATTTCAAAGTTAGTGATGCGATGTCCGTTGTATTCAAACGACATTATTTTATCGTTTGCCTCCGCATCAGCCAGGGGCAGGCGCAGTCTGCGACCTTGCGGGCCGTAGAAGCCGCCGCAGGCCACGGTGATGCCGCGCACCATGTCCGTGCTGGCGATGCGGTCGGTAAGTTCGGCGTCGGCGTGTACGGCATACGGGTGAGCGATGCATTGCCAACCGTGCCAATTCTGATGTTTCAGGAAAGCGGTTTCGAGTTCCTTGTCGCACACTTCGTCACGGCCGGCGTAAAAGTTCAGCAGTCCGTCGAAACCGATGCTGATTTCAGAAGCCACGAACGTGCCCTCCGGCGTGTTGGGTTGCAGGCCGCCGCAAGTGCCGAGGCGTACTATTTCAAGCGTGCGCAGATTGGGCTTAATGGTGCGCGTTTTGAAGTCGATGTTTGCCAGCGCGTCCAGTTCGTTCATCACGATGTCGATGTTGTCGCAGCCGATGCCGGTGGAAAGCACCGAGATGCGTTTTCCCTGATAAGTGCCCGTTATGGTGCGGAACTCGCGCGACTGCACGTCGCATTCCTTCGTTTCGAAATGCTGCGCCACGAGCGGCACGCGCCCAGGGTCGCCTACGAGGATTATCTTGTCGGCCAGTTGCTCGGGCTTTAAGTGCAGATGAAAGATGCTGCCATCCGGGTTGATAATCAGTTCGCTTTCGTGAAACTGTTCTGTGAAGTTTTCAGCAGTGCTTGCTTTATAGAGAAAAGATTGTTTTTCCATACAATTATATTATTATTTTTCTCCAAGTTCTGCCTTGCGCATATTCTTGGCCATGTTGTTGAGTTTCTTTTGAGCTTGCTGTATGCGGTTAGCCATTTCACGGATGCTGTCGCGCAGTTTTTCGTCATGGTTGCCCGCGCCCCATTGTTTGCGCAGGTTTTCCAGCAATTCCTGTTGGTTTTTGATTTGCGACTGTATTTGCGCCAGGTCCGACGCTATAAGCCGTGCGGTGGGGCTTTTGAATTGGGCGAGCGAGGTGTAAACGATGTCATCGTTTATGATAAAGCGGTGAATCTTTGCCGTGCGGCTCGTTGCATCTGTCTCCATCGACTTGCGCAGGCGGTTGAAGGCGGCGTCGATTTGCGCAGTCTGTCCCTTTTGGCTTTCGGCAAGCGAGGCGATGCGTGCAGCGCGGCGCACTTGTTCCGCTTTGTCGTCGGCCAGCTGATAAGTGTCGCGCGCGCTATTCGGAATAAAGCGGTAGATGCACACTTTCCCTTGCGGCTGGTTGCGGTCGGAGGCAAGGTAGCCAATGCCAAGTGTCTCGTCAATTACGCAGAAATAGTCGTTGGCAGGCGAGTTGAAGGGAAATCCCATATTTTCGGCTTTCAGGAAAGTTTTAGTCTCCGTGTCATAGCGCGTAACGAAGATGTCGTAGCCGCCGATAGCCTCTTCGTCGTCTTTGGCGAAATAGAGCGTGACGCCGTCGGCGAGCAGATATGGGAAGCATTGGTCGCCCTCAACGTCCGTCATACCGCTCAAAGGCTTAGGCTCTGTCCACCCGTCGCCGAGTTTGAAGGAAGAGGCGATGCGCTTCACACCGTCGGAGTCGGGATAGGCCAGCAGCAGTTTATCGCCAAATTGGTTTACATAGGCGGGAGCCGGGGCCAAATCGCGTGCCCAGGCGGCATTTTGCACGATGGCCGACAGCGCCGCCAGCCTGCCACATTCGGGCGAGAGCTGCATAGTACGGAGCACCTCCTTGCTGTCCACCACAGTGCTGTCGATAAACACCACGCGCTCCGTGCCGAGAAGCATTGACGCGCCGAGTTGCGACTTTTGCAGCAAGGCTTCTTCCTTTGTCACGTCTGCCTCTGCTTTCTTTCCCTTTTCAATGGCCGTTTCGAGTTGCTTTATGGCTTCGTCGAAGGCATAGGCATTGAAGAGTTCCTTGGCTTTGGCCAATTCTTCTTCTGAATTATGTGCCGTTTTCTTTGGCTTAATTTTTGCGCCGCGCCTTTGCGCATCGGTGGCGACGGGAATGAGCATTAAGGCAGCGGAGATGAGTAACAAATATTTTGCGAGGCTTTTCATTATTTCGTGGAATGAGCGTTTGATAATATGTGCCTGTTGTTGAAATTTGCTTCAAAAGTACTTATTTATTGCGAATATCTTATATGAAAACCCCTATTTTATGTATTTTTGCAGGGATTTTAAACGATAGCAACGGATTTCGTCCAAGCCGTTAGGTTATTATGACAACAAAAACGCACAGTTCTTCCACAGCCACGCTCCGGCGCGCGTCGCGCCGCGTGCTTGCGCTCGCCCTGTTATGCGCCTCGTTATTCGCAAACGCATGGGCGCAGACGCAGAAGGTGGTAACCCACGAGGTGAAAAAGGGGGAAACTTTATATAAGCTTTCCCATGATTACGGTGTCAGCATCGACGACATCATTGAGCGCAACCCTATTCTCAAGTCTGCGCCGCTCAAAGCCGGGCAAACCCTCAGCATTGCCCTACCCCTTTCGGTAAGCAGCACGTCCGTTGGCGAAACCGCCTTGCCTGCGCCGTCCGGCGCCGCTACGACTGCCGCGCAGCAGCGCAGCCTGCCCATAAGCTATAAGGTCAAGAAGGACGAAACCCTTTGGGGCATTTCTCGCAACTTCGGCATCACGGTCGACGCGCTCATCGCTGCCAATCCTGAGATGCAAGAGCCTGGATATAAATTGAAAAAAGGACGAACTATCACAATCCCTGCCAATAAGCCCGCCCCTGCCGCCCCCGCCGCCAAAGGGCTTGCCTCTGTGCGCCTTTCTGTTATCATGCCCTTGCAAACTGGCGGCGTTGAGGCCAAGCGAAGCACGGAGTACATGCGCGGACTGCTCTTGGCCATGAAGCAACTCAAGCAACAAGGCCGAAACATCGTGCTCCACGTTTACGAGGAGCCGGCACAGGGCGAGAGCCTGCGCGGCGTGATGCAGCGCGTCAATGCGCAAGGTACCGACCTTATCATCGGTCCCGTTTATCCTAACCACTGGACGGAGGCTATTGCCTTGAGCCAATCAGACACCAAGATAGTAATACCTTTTTCTTCTAAGGTTCAGCAGATTGCCACCTGCCCGCGCCTCTTCATGCTCAACGCGCCGCAGCAGAACGAGGCCGCTATGATTACAGATCTCGTTGCGTCGAGCTTCCACAAGGACAATACCCATTTCATTTTCCTTAAACATAGCGTGGGCGATGCCGCGGCCGATAAGCAAAGCGTTGCGTCGGCGCTTACGTGGCGGGCGGTTGCCGACGGTTACAAACATATCGCGCTGCCTTCGCAGGCAGAACTCCAGGTCGTGAAAAACGCGATAAAGAAAGGCATGTTCAACCTGCTGGTGACGGACGCCTCCGACGCCGAAACGCAGCAGCGCATGCAGAGCATGGTCACCGCGCTGCGCCAAACGCTGCCCTCGGGCACTACCCTCGCGCTGCTGGGCTACGAAACTTGGCTCGACCGCGCAAGCACTGATTCCGCCCTGCGCAACGGGCTCTACTCTTCCGACACCTACGTGGCCGCCACGGCTTTCTATTATCCCTACACCTCGGCCGCCATGGCTTTTGAGGCGGACTATAAAAAGTGGTTCGGTGCAAACCTCCTTGCCGTTACGCCGCGCATGGCTCCGCTCGGCTACGACACAGCTCTTGCCTTCGTCAACGGGCTCGCCACATACGGAAAGTCCTACGCCGCACAGCGCCAGCCGCTCTCTTTCCTGCAAAGCGACCTCCGCTTCTCCAAAGTGTCCGAACAAGGCGGCTACGTGAGTCAAAGCGCATGGCTCATACACTATAAACCCAATATGCAAATAGATAAAATCGCCAAAACGCGATGATACGCTTTTCCTCCACAATCCTTAAAACGCTACTCGCTATTGCCTTTTTCGCCCTTCCCGCGCTCCTTTCGGCTCAGGTGGGCTCGGCTCGCCGCGCCATGGCCTTGGGCGTAAACGGCGGCGTGGTGCTCAACACCGTAGGGTTCGACCCGACAGTGAAGCAGGCGATGCACCTCGGTCCTACTTTCGGCCTTACTTTCCGCATGACGAGCGAGAAATATTTCAAGTCGCTCTGCGCCCTGCAGATAGAACTCAACTATGCGCAACTTGGGTGGAAGGAAGAAGTGCTCAACGGCAATGGCGAGCCTCTGCCCGACACGTATTCGCGCAACATGAACTACCTTCAGCTGCCATTCCTCGCGCGAATGGGTTGGGGCAAGGAGAAAAACGGCTTTCTGGGCTTTATCCTCGCCGGCCCGCAGGTGGGCTATTGTTTTAGCGAGGCTTCACAGCGCAGTTCGACGTGGACTTTGGACACCGCCACCGGCCTGCCCGACCGCCCCAACGGGCTCTGCGCGCAATACGACTTGGGCGTGCAGCGGCGCATCGACTACGGCATTACTGCCGGCGCGGGTCTGGAACTTAGCACGAAGATAGGCCATTTCGTATTGGAAGGCCGATATTATTATGGCCTTGGAGATTTCTACAACAACGCCAAGAAGGACGTCTTCGGCCGAAGCAACAACAACACAATTGCGGTGAAATTCACCTATCTCTTTGATGTGCGCAAAGAATATTCCGACATCAAATAGGCGCAAATTCATCGCCGTGCGCCGCCTCCATCTGCCCGACGGCACGGTGCTGCCCATGCAAGTTGTCGAGTGCGACAGCGCGGGCACTCCCCTCGCCTACCATGCTCTTCGCGGCGAGGAGGCTTTTACGGAATGGCGCGGCGGCGATTTTTATTGGGGCGGACAGTAGTTTATTACGTATATTAGGAGTCACGCCCATATATGATTGCCGCAACCATCATATATGGGCGCAAATAGTATCTGCGCAGACTGTATCAATTATCTCCGAGAAAGTTTTTACTATCTCGGAGATATTTTTTACTATCAGCAAGATATTTTTTACTATCCTATAAGAAAAAGTTTATTACAAACTTTGTAACACGCATTACAAAGTTTGTAACATGTGTTAGCAAGTTTGTAACAGCCGTTACAAAGTTTGTAACAAAAAATATCAGGCAGATAATGGAAATTATCTCCGTGATAATGGAATTTATCTCCGTGATAATGGAAATTATCTCCGTGATAATAAAAAAAATCTGCGCAGACAAGAAAAAATGTCTGCGCAGACAGCAAAGATGATCTTAGTGAAAACTATTTGGTTGTATGAGATATGTATATGATTAAAGTGTTAAGTGCCTGGAAGGCCAGCCTTCCAGGCACTTAACACCGAATAAAGCGGAATGTCTATATGATAGTAAAATCCTACTTACCAGATAGTTCAAACGGCACGCGGAAGGAAACGCCGAGGCGCATAAGTTCGTCGAGATTTGGATAGAGGCGCTGCGTGAAGTCCGCCCACTCGCGCCGCTCCATTTGCGTCCAGCCTGCCTCTGCCAGGGCCAAGGCGCGGGGATAAGCCATGTAGGTCACGCGGTTTATGTCGGGCATCGCCTCTGCCCAGAGCGTGCCCATCACGCCCCATACGTGCGCCTGCTCTTCTGCCGTACGGCCGTAGCCGGGGTCGAAGCGATAGGTTTGTTCGAGCGTGGTGATGGGCATTCCCCAGTTGTTGTATTCCGGCAGGTCGTGGTGCATTTGCGGGTAGTCGAGGTAAGCGTGCTCGCCCGGTGCCATAATTAGCCTGTGCCCGCTCTTCGCCGTGAGGGAAAGGCAGGTAGGCGTTAAACCTCCGCGCCAACTAACCAGCGTAACGTCTTGTGGATAAGGGAAAAGGTAGTCATCGGCGGGCGGATATATATTGTTTAGTTCGCACCACATAATCGGCTTTTTGCCGGTAGCACGCACGGAAGAGAGTATGCGTTCGAAGAAGGGAATCATCAGTTGCGAGGCCCGCTCGTAACCTTTTTGCTCCATTATGGCGCGGCAGCGCGGACACTTCTCCCAGTTGGCAGGCACTGCTGCCTCGTCGCCGCCGAGATGGATATACTGGGAGGGAAAGAGCGCGGCAACTTCGCGGAGAATATTGTCGTAGACCGTATAGACCGTGTCGTTGGCAGCGCAGAGCATGCGGTTTACCGTCTCGCCCACCTTAATCGGCGCGTTTCGCAAGTGCGTGCAACCCAGTTCGGGATATACAGACAAGAAGGCGGCGGTATGGCCGGGAATGTCGAGTTCGGGTATCACGTCGATATAATGCTCGGCGGCATATGCCACGATTTCGCGGACGTCGGCGGCAGAGTACGACTGCTTGCCTGCCAGCTGCGGATAGCCTTTCAAGGCGAGGCGCCAGCCTTGGTCGTCGGTTAGGTGCAACTGCAAAGCATTATACTTATATTTCGCCATTACTTCAATAAATCGCTTCACGTCCTTGACCGGCAGAAAGTTACGTGCAGGGTCAATCATCAGCGCACGCAGGGCGAAGCGCGGGGCATCGTCGATTTTCACCGAGGGAACGCGGCCGAGTTCCGCTTCGTGCGGGTCGGCGAGCAGCAGTTGGTTGAGCGTCATCACGCCGCGGAATACGGCGGCTGGCGTTGCGCCCGTAATGGCTAGGCCTTTCTTTGAAACTGCCACGCGATAGTGCTCCGCGCCTTGGAGGGCGGTGTCGATGGCGAGTGTGATGCTGCCTTTCGTGCCTTTCGGGCTCAGGGCGATATCCATGCCCGTGCGCTCTTTAAGCATGCGGCGCAGCGCATCGGCGGCAGGGCGCAGCAGAGCGGTGTCGGCGGAGATAAACGACTTTTCTTGGGAAATCACAAAAGGTGCTGCGGCATCCTGCACAAAACTGTTGGGCATTGGGATGAACGGCGGCACCTTTGAGGCGGCACGCATCGGGGCTGCTGCCAACGTGAGCAGCAAGCCGGCGATTAGCCGCCAGGAGAAACGGCGGAATGTCATGTGTTGCGTATTAGAATTTATCGGTTGAATTAGATTGAACCGCTAACATTAGAGGATAAATAAGTAATTAGCGGTTCTTTCAACCAACAGGTTGTAAGATTAAAGCAGATTAGTCGAGGCTGTTATTGTTTGCGCCATCGGGAAATACGATTTTCGGCTCAAACGTAGCGGCCTCTTCGGGCGACATGGCGGCGTAAGCCATAATGATTACCTCGTCGCCGGGCTGGAACTTGCGGGCTGCGGCGCCATTGAGGCAGATGCAGCCCGAGCGGCGCGGGCCGCGAATAACGTAGGTCTCGATGCGCTCGCCGTTGTTGTTGTTCACCACGTGTACGTGCTCGCCCGCCAGGAGTCCGGCGGCGTCCATCAGGTCTTCGTCGATGGTGATGCTGCCCATATAGTGAAGATTGGCTTCAGTGACGCGGGCGCAATGTATTTTAGACTTCAAGATGCTAAGTAACATATAAATCTTCGTTTATTAGTAGACGAGTTCACAAGTAAACGAGTAGACGAGACAGATTTGTCTTGCAAACTATATTTTATATGGTAACTTGTCTTGTTTACTTGTCTACTTGTTTACTTGTTTACTAAAATAGTTGGTTACTTTTTGAAACAAATATTATCAATCAGGCGGATAGGCTTCGCGCCGCAGTAGACCGTGATGCAGCCCACGACATAAGGCGCGTCGTCCCACGAACGGACGCTTTGCAGCGTCGTGCCGTCCACGATTTCAAAGTATTCCACTTCGAGCCCTTCTATGGCATTGAGCGTAGAGACTACGTAGTCGTGCGTCTCTGCCACGGTGTGCGCCTTGGCGAAGTCCTGCGCTGCGAAGAGCGTTTTGGAGATATTCACGGCAGTTGCCTTTTCGTCGGGCGAGAGCAGCGTGTTGCGCGAGGAAAGCGCGAGGCCGCTCGGTTCGCGCACGATGGGGCAGGAAACGATTTCCAAGGAAAGGCGCAGGTGGCGCACCATAGCGCGGATTACGGCGATTTGCTGAAAATCTTTCTCGCCGAAATAGGCGCGGTCGGGGGCGACGATGTCAAAGAGTTTGCTCACGATTTGGCAAACTCCGTTGAAATGGCCCGGGCGGCGCGGCCCTTCCATGACGGTGTCGATAGGCGGGAAAGAGAAAACGCGGGTGTCCGGCTCGGGATATATATCCTCGGGCGTGGGGGCAAATACGTAGTCCGCGCCGAGTTCCTCGAGCAGGCGGCAGTCAGCCTCAAGCGTGCGCGGATAATTTTTAAGGTCTGTGGGATCGTTGAATTGGGTGGGATTTACAAAGACGCTGACCACGGTTACATCGTTTTCTTTAACCGAGCGTCTGACGAGCGAGGCATGACCCTCGTGGAGCGCGCCCATTGTAGGCACGAGGCCCACCGTGAGATTGGCGCCGGCACGCAGTGCCGCCATTGCCGCACGCATGTCGCTTTGAGTGGTAAGAATATTCATCATAAATAAATCCTTAGTAAAGGAGTTGGCAAGCTGGCAAAGTAAACAAAGCTATATTGTGTTGCCGATGCCGGCCTGTCTCGTCTACTCGTTTACTCGTAAACTAGTTTACTTACACATTATATATATAATATGTATCGCCTTAACGGTTTCGGGGTGCAAAATAACAGATTATTTGCCACATATCACGTATGAAAATCGCAGAAAAACTGATTTTTTAACAAAATGCACGCCTTAACGGAGAATTACGGCGGGCATCAAACGAAAAAAAATCGTAACTTTGCAAGCGGAAACATAGGCAAAGCGCAATTTTCCTTATAAGATAATTAATGTGGCACAAGCTAAACTCAATTTGACCGAGTAAGCGCTTTGCTATAATCAAAACCTTAATAATGTCCAAGAAAGTTTTATTCATCACTCAGGAGATGCAACCCTACGTTCCTGCAAGCCCTATGGCCACGACAGGACGCGAACTGCCGCCTGCCGTACAAGATGCGGGCGTGGAAATAAGAACGTTTATGCCCCGTTGGGGAATCATCAATGAGCGCCGCAACCAATTGCACGAGGTGATACGTCTCTCGGGAATGAATATTGTGATCGACGACACAGATCACCCGCTCATCATCAAGGTCGCCTCTTTGCCCGCGGCCCGCATGCAGGTGTATTTCATCGACAACGACGACTATTTCCACAAGCGCAAGATGATGCGCGACGATGAAGGGCGCGAATATGAGGACAACGTGGAGCGTGCCGTGTTCTATGCACGCGGCGTGCTCGAAACGCTCAAAAAGCTGCGCTGGACGCCCGATGTCATTTACTGCCAAGGCTGGATGGCGTCTATCGTCCCCTTCTTCGTGAAAACGGCCTATGCCGAAGACCCTGCTTTCATGGGAACAAAGGTGGTTTACAGCCCTTACGCCGAAACGCCCTCGCTGCCTGAAACGCAGCGTCTCGTGAGCCTGATTTCCTTCAAGGCAGCCAACGAAGACGCGCTTAAAGAGCGCGGGCTCGACACCGCCGCCCCTTGCACGCTCGAAGAGATAGCCGTGCGCTTCAGCGATGCCGTGATTGAAGGCGAAACAGGTGCGCAGCCCGAAGCCGTAGAGCTGGCACGCAGCCAAGGCAAGCCCGTTTTGCTGAAAGCAGAAATGGCGGAAAAGCCCGGCACGGTGTGCCGCGATTTCTTCACCGCCGTCTCCGATGCCCCGGCAGCCGAGGCATAATCCTCCTTTCCCAAAAACAACAACCGGCTATACATATATATAATTATTGTATGAACAAGCATCTGTTGCTTTCCCTCTTTGCGCTCCTGCTCGCCTCCCTTGCCGCCTGCACTGACGATACGGGCACGCTCGGCGGAGACATCATGCCGTCGAATAACTTCGTAGAAACTTCTGCGCAGGTCTTTAAGGTCAATTCTAAGGCCATCGGCGTAGACTCCGTCCTCGCCAACACCAGCACCTGCTACCTCGGCAGCATCATCGACCCGCAAACACGTGCAAAGACGACCTGCGACTTTCTCGCACAGTTCAACATTTTTGAAAACTTCGCCCTACCCGCCCGTACCTCAATGGTGCAGGACGATAACGGCAACCTTATTGCCGACTCTTGCGATATCCGCATCTATTTCGATTCTTATTACGGCGACTCCCTTGCAACGATGAAACTCTCTGTGCAGGAACTCGACACGGCAAAGGTGATGAAGGAAAATGTGAACTACTACACCAACATCGACCCGCAGGACTTCGTCAGCACCACGTCGAACGTGAAAAAAGAACTCACTTATACGGTGAAGGACCTCGCGCGCTCTGAAAGCGTGAACAGCGGAACGACTTATTATCGCAGCGTCGTGGTGAAACTGCCCGCTGCTTACGGCGCATGGATGTTGGAGAAATATTACCAGCACCCTGAATATTTCAAAAACTCTTACCAGTTTATCCACCACGTGTGCCCCGGCTTCTATTTCAAAACCGCCGGCGGCATCGGCTCGATGCTCCAAACGAGCATGATGGCCATGAACGTGTACTTCCGTTACCACACCACGATAGCCGGCAAGGATTCGATCGTGGACGGAATGCAACGCATGGGCGCTACCGAGGAGGTGTTGCAAAACACGCGCGTCAGCAACAAAGTGCCCGCCGAGATGACGGACCCGGCAAACGAATACACTTACCTCAAGTCGCCGTCGGGCATTTTCACGGAACTGACCCTTCCCATTGATGAAATAACAGCCGGCGAGCATTATACCGACAGCATCAGCGGCGCGTCTATCTCGTTCCGCAGATTCATCGGCAACGATAATTCGGCCTACAACCTGCCCGCCCCGGCCGCCGTGCTGCTGGTACGCAAAAAGGAGATGTTCTCTTTCTTCGAGAACGGCAAGCTGCCCGACAGCAATACGTCCTATTTCACCCTCTTTACAACTTCTAAAAACGCCTATCAGTTTACCAATATTTCGCGCCTTCTCACGATTATCAAGCAGGAGCGCGATGCCGGCGCGGGCGTTGAGGTTTCCGACACGGAAGAGCAGCGCCAGGCAAAATATGCTGCGTGGGAGGCAAAAGAAGAAAACAAAGACTGGAACAAACTGGTGCTCATTCCCGTCAAGCCGGAATACAGCAGTCTCGCCACTTCGACAGGTAGTTCTACCAACGTGCTGCAGCGCGTGCGTAACGAACTCGGGCTCTCGTCCGCGAAAATCGAAGGCGGGCCGGGCGGCAATCTGAAATTGAACGTTGTCTATACGAAATTCAAAGAATAACATTACGGCAGTTCCGTGCAAGCGAGCGCAATAGAGCTTGCTTATATTGTCGAGCGCAGCCGAAAATTTATAATGACCCGGCCGTCCAGTCGGGTCATTTCGTATCTATAAATCTTTACGCTATGGAAGACTTTGTACATCTGCACGTACACACCCAATATTCTATCCTCGACGGACAGGCCTCCATTCCCGCACTCGTAGACAAGGCCATCGGCAACAAGATGCGCGGCATGGCCGTGACCGACCACGGCAACATGATGGGCATCAAGGAGTTTTACAATTATACGCAGAAGGTAATTGGGAAAGCCAAGGGTGCGCTCGCTGCCGCAAAGGCAGAACTCGATGCGCTCCATGCGCCCGACTGCACCCTCTCGCCCGAAGAACGCGCCGCCAAGGAGGAGGAACTCACCAAGACGATTGAAAAGCAGCAGCGCATTGCCGACTTCAAACCGATATTCGGTTGCGAGGCCTACGTGGCGCGGCGCGGCGATAAAACCCTGCGAGAAGGCAAGCAGGACCAAAGCGGCTGGCACCTCATTCTCCTTGCAAAAAACGAGAAAGGCTATCATAATCTCGTAAAAATCGTGTCGCGCTCGTGGGTCGACGGGTTTTATATGCGACCCCGTACCGACCACAAAGACCTCGAAACTTACTCCGAAGGCATTATCTGCTGCTCGGCCTGCCTCGGCGGCGAGATACCGCAAAAGATACTTAAAGGAAGGATTGAGGAAGCCGAGGAAGCCGTACAATGGTTCAAGCGCGTGTTCGGGGACGACTATTATCTCGAGCTGCAACGCCACAAAGTGACCGATCCTTCCATCAACGCCAACCGCGAAACCTATCCCCTGCAAGAGCAAGTCAATAAAGAATTGCTCGCCCTCGCTGCGAAATACGGCGTGAAAACGATTTGTTCCAACGACTGCCATTTCGTGAACCAAGAAAACGCGGAGGCGCACGACCGCCTTATATGCCTCTCGACAGGCAAAGACCTCAACGATCCCTCGCGTATGCTTTACACGAAGCAGGAATGGTTTAAGACGCGCGAAGAGATGAACGCCGTTTTCGCCGACCTGCCTGAAACGTTGCGCAACACGTGCGAGATTTGCGACAAGATAGAAACCTATTCCATCGACCACGCGCCCATTATGCCCAACTTCGCCATTCCCGAAGACTTCGGCACGGAAGAGCAATACCGCCAACGCCTCACGGAGGAACAGCTCTACGATGAATTTACGCAGGACGAGAACGGCAACGTCGTGATGTCGCGCGAGGACGGACTTTCAAAGATTAAAAAACTCGGCGGCTTCGACAAACTCTATCGCATCAAGCTCGAAGCCGACTATCTCGCCAAGCTCGCCTACGAAGGCGCTAAGAAACGCTACGGCGACCCTCTGGATGAGGAAACCTCCGAGCGCATCAAGTTTGAACTGCATATTATGAAGACGATGGGTTTCCCGGGCTACTTCCTCATTGTGCAGGACTTCATTCGCGCAGCCCGCGAGGAACTCGACGTGAGCGTAGGCCCAGGCCGTGGCTCCGCCGCCGGCAGTTGCGTGGCTTACTGTCTCGGCATCACGCA
This sequence comes from Bacteroidales bacterium, assembly GCA_022784065.1. Taxonomy (GTDB): domain Bacteria; phylum Bacteroidota; class Bacteroidia; order Bacteroidales; family Bacteroidaceae; genus Alloprevotella. The sequence goes on from JALFUO010000008.1 coordinate 45,639, forward strand.
AATCGACCCAATCAAATACGACCTCCTTTTTGAGCGTTTCCTCAACCCCGACCGCATCTCCTTGCCCGATATCGACGTGGACTTCGACGATGATGGTCGCGGCCGCGTGCTGAACTGGGTGACGAAGAAATACGGCGAGGACAACGTGGCGCATATCATCACCTACGGCACAATGGCCACGAAACTTGCCTTAAAGGACGTGGCGCGCGTGCAAAAGCTGCCACTCGACGTTTCCAACCGCCTCTGCAAACTTATCCCCGATAAACTGCCCGAAGGCCCCGATGGAAAAGCACCTAAGCTCAATCTAAAAAATGCCATTGCCGCTATTCCCGAGCTGCGCGAGGCGGAATGTTCGCCCGATCCCGTGATGCGCGATACCCTCCGCTATGCAAAAATGCTCGAGGGTAACGTGCGCAACACCGGCGTCCACGCTTGCGGCTTCATTATCTGCCGCGACAACATTTCTGACTGGGTGCCCGTGTCAACGGCCGAGGACAAAGACACCGGCGAAAAGGTGCAATGCACGCAATACGAGGGCAAAGTAATCGAGGAAACGGGCCTAATTAAGATGGACTTCCTCGGACTGAAAACGCTCTCCATTATCAAGGAAGCCCTCGAGAACATCAGGGAAAGTCTCGGCATCGAACTCGACATCGACCGCATACCTATCGACGACCCCGCTACTTATCAGCTTTTCTGCGACGGACGCACCATCGGCACCTTCCAATTTGAGTCGGCGGGCATGCAGAAGTATCTGCGCGAGCTGCAACCCTCTACCTTCGAAGACCTCATTGCGATGAACGCCCTTTATCGCCCGGGGCCTATGGCCTATATCCCGCAATTCATTGCCCGCAAGCACGGCGACGAACCCATTGTCTACGACCTCCCGTGCATGGAGAAATATCTTAAAGACACCTACGGCATCACGGTTTATCAGGAGCAGGTGATGCTGCTCTCGCGCCTCATTGCAAACTTCACGCGCGGCGAGAGCGATGCCCTGCGTAAGGCGATGGGTAAAAAGCTTATCGAGAAGCTGAACCACATGTACCCCAAATTTATCTCGGGCGGAAAGGCGAACGGGCACGACGAAAAGGTGCTTGAAAAGATTTGGGACGACTGGCGCGCCTTTGCCTCCTATGCTTTCAATAAGAGCCACGCCACTTGCTACTCGTGGGTGGCCTATCAGACGGCGTACCTCAAAGCCAACTACCCCGCGCAATACATGGCGGGCAACATGAGCCGAAACCTCTCCAACATCAACGAAATAATGAAGCTCATGGACGAGAGCAAGTCTATGGGCATTCGCACGCTCGGCCCGGATATCAACGAGAGCCACGCCAAGTTCAGCGTCAATCACGAAGGAAATATCCGCTTCGGCCTTGCCGCCGTGAAGGGCGTGGGCGAATCGGCGGTGGAGTGTATTATTAAAGAAAGAAACGAAAACGGCCCTTACAAGTCGGTCTTCGACCTCGTGGAGCGCGTGAACCTCAGCGCGTGCAACCGCAAGTGCCTTGAAAACCTCGCGCTGGCCGGCGCATTCGATAGTTTCGAGACCATGAAGCGCGAGCAGTTCTTCGCCAAAAATTCGCGCGGCGAAGTGTTCATGGACACGCTCTTGCGCTATGGCGTGCGCTATCAGCAGGATTTGGTGACCAGCCAAAACTCCCTTTTCGGCGCAACTGATATGGCTGAAGCCACGAAGCCTGAAATCCCTGAGGAATATGAGCCGTGGAGCGCGCTGGAACGCCTTAACCGCGAGCGCGAACTCATCAGCGTGTATATATCCGGGCATCCGCTCGATGATTACAGCATCATCCTTACCGACGTTTGCAGCAACCATGCCCCCGACCTCGCCGACATTTCCCCCTATAAAGACAAGGACATCACAGTGGGCGGCATCGTCACCTCCGTACGCACAGGGCAGACAAAGACGGGAAAGCCTTACGGCATCGTGAAACTGGAAGACTATGACGGAGCAGGCGAAATCGCGCTCTTCGGAGACGACTGGGCACGCCATAGCGGATATTTCACCATCGGCAATTCGCTTTTCATCACCGCCCACGTAGAGGAACGTCACTGGAAGCCTGGAAACTTCGACCTGCACATCACGAAAATTGAATTCCTTTCCGATGTGAAGGAAAACAAGATACAGCGCATCACCTTCACGCTTAATCTCGACGAACTCGATGACATTGCGGCTCAAGACCTGTCCACGCATCTGCAAAAAGCGGGCAAAACGGAACTGTACTTCAACGTGCGCGAGCCGAAACGCAGTTTCAACGTCACGCTCCGCTCGCAAACGCCCGGCATCGCCGTGACCAAAGAACTTGTGGACTTTGTAAAAGAAACGCCCGGCATTTCCTACAAATTGAACTGAAACATCAGCTGGTTGATATAGATAAAAACCATTAAAAACAGCTTGTTCTGTGTGGGCTATTGATAGGCAGTAGGGGCGTTTTGCAAAACGCCCGCCGTGTGCGCCGCAGGGCATCAGTCCATAAGGCAATCATTAACCGGGCGTTCTGCAGAACGCCCCTACCGGCGGCGTTGCCAGCAGGGCTTCAAACAAAGCAAGATGTTTTTCATGGTTTTTATCAAAGACTTTTTGATTATTGAGATAATCTATCCCATACATATTATATAAATGCCCCAATCCCTTATCCCCTGTCTTACCATAGCCGGCCTCGACCCATCGGGCGGCGCGGGCATCATTGCCGACCTCAAGACTTTTGCCGCCTTAGGCTGCTACGGGCAGGCGGCCGTGACGGCCGTTACCGTGCAGAGTTCGCTCGGCGTGAGCGAGAGCGTGGCGATGGACGGCGGGTTGGTATATCGCCAGGCGGCTGCCGTGATGGACGACTATATGCCCGTGGCGGTCAAGACGGGGATGCTCGGCAATGCCGCCGTGGTGCAAGCCGTGACGAAGTTGCTGCGCGAATATAAGCCGGAGTATGTAGTGGTAGACCCCGTGATGCTTTCCACTTCCGGCATGCCCCTGCTCGATGCCGCCGCCGTGCCTGTTTTGCAAAAGGAGTTGCTGCCGCTCTCCACGCTTGTCACACCCAACCTCCCCGAGGCAGAAACTCTGCTCCGCACGGCTGGTATGGACGTTGCGGGATTTACCGAAACTTTTTCGGGGGATAATAAAGAGGGAAATGAGGAAGAGAAAAAAGAATGGCTGCATCGTCTCAGCCAAGCCTGCGGCGGCGCGGCGGTGCTGCTGAAAGGCGGACACGCCGAGGGTGCGCCCACGGACTATCTCTATTATAATGGTTCTTTCCGTGCCTATCCCGGCAAGCGCATCGCCTCGCGCAACACGCACGGCACGGGCTGCACACTTTCTTCCGCCATTGCCGCCCACTTGGCTCGCGGTATGAATTTGCCTGATGCCGTCGGCGCAGCCAAGACCTACGTCAGCGCAGCCATCGAAAGCGGCGCCGCTCTATTTTCAGGCAAGGGGCACGGCAGCCTCAATCATTTCTTTGAGAAATAACAGCTTTGCCAATCTGTGGCACAACTGGATACAATTTGGCAGTACGGACAAAACATCATATCTTTGCCTTAGCAAAAAGAGGAAGAGCGCAGTCTCTTCCTCTTTTCGTATTTTAAGGGCGAACTATCTTATATGAGAAAAATTGTGATTCCTGTCTTGTTTACTCGTCTACTCGTTTACTTGTCTACTTGTTTACTATAATACGCTTGCCCGCCTTGTTTATGTAAACGCCATGTTGCGGACGCACGGCGCGACGGCCCTGCAAGTCGTATAATATATTGCCTTCGCTATCGGCCAGCCGGTCTTCTTTTGAAACCTCATTGATGCCCGAGGGAACTTCCGCCAAGTTGAGCGTTACGGAAGCGGGGAAGATGCGCAGGGGGTCGCCAAAGGCGGCGAGGCTCTCCGCCATATCCGAGAGGCGACAGGTGAGCAGGCCGTCGAAATAGAGCGTGCCGTTTACGGTTATCCTCACCGGTTTCGACATATCCACCAGACGCTCGTCGAAGAAGAGGCGCACCACGCCTTTCTGCATCGTCTGATAACTTTTCACGAAGCGCGTGGCGATGCCTTCGAGGGTCTCGATGGTGGAGTAGTACACGCGCTGCGAGGTGAGCGCAACGTTGTTATCGTCGTCGATATTGAGTGTATAGAAAGAGCGGTTTTGCGAAGCGGGCGTAAGGGGGTCGTCTTCGAGGAGAATGTTATAATAGCCCTTTCTCCGCTTTCCGTCCATATTGAAATTCTCCCACATCACCTTCTTCGGGGCGGCGTTGCGCTTGTGTCCGAGCAGCCACGGCGTGGTCTTGTTGTAGGGGATTACGTGTGCATATCCGTCTAAAAGTTGCACGTCGTGGACGAAATATCCGGGGTTGTCCGTTTCGAGTTTATCGAGTGCCTGGCGCGTGTATTCGGTGAGCGTGTTGCGGTAAAAGCCGCCGTCGTTAGCTCCCGTTTTCATATTGAAGGCGAGGTTGCAGCAGTTTTCGGCCGGCGCGTTTTTCAAGGGTTCGCCGCCTGCCATCGGGCCTACGCCTGCAAGGTAGTCGCCGAGAAAAGAAGCGAGGCGCTGGCTGCCGTATGCCCCTTCGGAAATGCCGATAAGGTAGATGGCGGCCGGGTCGATATCACCCGACACGAAGGCGTGGCGCAATAGTTTGTTCCAAGCCCAAAGCTTGGAGCGCTGATACCAGCGATAGTTTTCCTCATTCGGTATCTGGGGAATGAAATATGCCGACGGCGCATCGTCGTTCTTCTGTGCCAGCAGCAAGCCGTTGCCCCATTCTGCTGCTTTTGCGCCCGAGCCGTGGAGCGAAAGGAAGAGCGGGAAACCGTCGGCCGGCTTTTGCGTGATGTCCTTCGCGCCATAGTAGAACGGCATCACGGCGTTGGCTTCCAAATCTGCGGGCAACTGCCACGAACCTGCCGTCACGGAGTAGAGGGATTGCAGGGCGGGAAGTTTTTCTTCTTCAAAATTATTATTTGCATCGACCCACGCCTGCCACACTTCCTTTGCGGCATCGGCGCATTCGCTCTGGCTGAGTACGCGGTCGGCAGGCAGCGTTGCCTCGTTGCCTGCAAGCACATTGTGGAAATAGCTTTGGAGTTCGGTGCTTGCTTCGCCCTGTGCCGAAGCAGGCAGGGCGCACGGAAGAAAAGCGGCGGCAGCCGTGAGGGAAGAGAGCGCGAGGCGGCGGAAAAGCATTGTCGTCATATTTATATATATAATATTGTATGTAAACGCAGGTCGTAATGCCGCAAAATTAGCAAAAAAATAAGGTTTCATATAAGAAAAGGGCAAAAAAGGCGGCGAATGACTATTAGAAACCAGCAAAAAGGCGTAACTTTGCAGCCGCTACGAGATAGCACATTTATTCAAACCTATTAAAACCAAACAAAACAAATGGCAACTAAAATCAGATTGCAGCGCCACGGTCGCAAGGATTATGCTTTCTATAGCATTGTAATCGCCGACGCTCGCGCACCACGTGATGGTAGATTTACTGAAAAATTGGGTACGTACAATCCCAACACTAACCCTGCCACAGTAGATTTGAATTTTGAACGCGCCCTTTATTGGGTAGAGTGCGGCGCACAGCCCACCGACACCGTTCGCAACATCCTTTCCCGCGAAGGCGTGATGCTGATGAAGCACCTCCGTGGCGGCGTTCGCAAGGGCGCTTTCGACGAGGCCGCAGCACAGGCTAAGTTCGAGGAATGGAAGAAAGCCAAGGACAACAAGGCTGTAAAGGCTGCCAACGAAGTAGCTGCCGCTAAGAAAGCCGCTGCTGCCGAGAAACTCGAAGCCGAAAAGAAGGTGAACGAGAAGATCGCCGAGAAAGTGGCTGAAAAGAAGGCCGCCGCTGCTGCCGCCAAGGCAGAAGCTGAAGCAGCTGCCGCTGCCGAAGCTGCCGGTGCAGAAGCCGAAGCTCCCGCTGAGGCATAAGCCCGCGAAGCAAATCTTTTTGCAAAAACTAAAAAGGGCATGTCTTACCAGGCATGCCTTTTTTAGACCCGAAAACTTGTATTAACACGTTAGGTCTCACGAGTAGGGGCGTTTTGCAAAACGCCCGCCTTGTACGTTGCAGGGCCTAACTATTGCAGGCATTCGTTTTCCGGGCGTTTTGCAAAACGCCCCTACTTTCCAACTCGTTTACTTGTTTACTTTTCATGGTACCCGTTCAATTTATCACGCACGCCACTTCCCGTTACTCTTATGCCGACGGCGCAAAGCTTGCCCTGCGCGGCGGTTGCCGCTGGATTCAGCTGCGCATGAAGGAAGCCGGCGATGCCGAGGCCGAAGCAACCGCGCTCGAAGTGCAGGCCCTGTGCAAGGAGCACGGCGCAACCTTTATTATAGACGACCGCGTGGAACTCGCCAAAAAGCTCAATGCCGACGGTGTGCACCTCGGCAAGAACGATATGCCCGTTGCCGAGGCGCGGCAGTTGCTCGGCCAGGAGTTTATCATAGGCGGCACAGCCAACACCCTCGACGACGTGCTGGCCTTGAAGCGTGCCGGTGCCGACTACGTAGGCGTCGGTCCTTACAAGTTTACCGAAACGAAGCAGAACCTTGCGCCCATTCTCGGCCTCGGCGGATACGCAGCCATCGTGAAGGGACTGCGAGAAACCGGGGTGCGCATCCCGCTCTGCGCCATTGGCGGCATACGCCTCGCCGATGTGCCCGCCCTGCTCGATGCCGGCGTTAGCGGGATTGCCATCAGCAGCGCGATACTCGGGGCAGACAATCCAGAAGAAATGATGCGCCGGTTTCTCGAAGCTGATAGATAGAAAAATCTTTTTATAGTAGACGAGTGAACAAGTAAACAAGTAAACGAGACAAGACGCTTCTATTAATATTGTATTTGCACGACATTTCTGTCTTGTTTACTTGTTTACTCGTTTACTCGTCTACTAAAATCTTATTAAATACAAGAATATCATGCAAAACGACAACATCAGAATAACCTACCCCTCCAGCGAAAAAGTATATATGGAGGGTAAGCTGTTCCCGAAGCTCCGCGTGGCGATGCGCAAGGTAACGCTCACGCCCACCGTCACGAAGGACAAGGACGGCAAGAAGCATTTCAAAGAAAACGCGCCCGTTCTGATTTACGACACGAGCGGCCCTTATTCCGACAAGTCGCAGGACATCGACCTGCGGCGCGGTTTGCCTCGCCTGCGCGAGGAATGGATTTTGGAGCGCGGCGGCGTAGAGCGGCTCTCAGAGTTTTCCTCCGTTTACTGCCGCCAACGCATGGCCGACCATAGTCTTGACAGTTTGCGCTTCGCCCACAACCACTTGCCCCTGCGTGCCCTTCCCGGCAAGGCCGTGACGCAGATGGCACTGGCCAAGCAGGGCATCATCACGCCCGAAATGGAGTATGTGAGCATTCGCGAGAACATGGACTGCGCCGCCCTCGGCATCGAAACGCACATCACGCCCGAATTCGTGCGCCAAGAGGTGGCAGAGGGGCGTGCCGTTATTCCCGCCAACATCAACCACCCCGAAGCCGAGCCGATGATTATCGGCCGCAACTTCCTCGTCAAGATCAACACCAACATCGGCAATTCCGCCACCACTTCGGGCATTGAAGAAGAGGTGGAAAAGGCGGTGTGGAGCTGCAAGTGGGGCGGCGATACGATTATGGACCTTTCCACGGGTGATAACATTCACGAAACGCGCGAATGGATAGTGCGCAACAGTCCTGTGCCCGTGGGCACCGTGCCGATGTACCAAGCCATGGAAAAGGTGCACGGCAAGGCGGAGGACCTCTCTTGGGAAATTTATCGTGACACGCTTATTGAGCAGTGCGAGCAGGGCGTGGACTATTTCACCATACACTGCGGCATTCGCTTGAAGAACGTGCATCTCGCGCAAAAGCGCCTCACGGGCATGGTGAGCCGCGGCGGCAGCATCATTTCAGAATGGTGTTTAAAGCACAACCGCGAGAGTTTCCTCTACGAGCATTTCGACGACATCTGCGACATCTGCGCGCAATACGACGTTGCCATTTCCCTCGGCGACGGCCTGCGCCCCGGTTCGATTTACGACGCGAACGACGAAGCGCAGTTTGCCGAACTCGACACGATGGGCGAACTCGTGGAACGCGCCTGGGCAAAGGGCGTGCAGGCATTCATAGAAGGCCCCGGCCACGTGCCGATGCACAAAATACGCGAAAATATGGAGCGGCAGATTGAAAAGTGCCACAACGCGCCTTTCTATACGCTTGGTCCGCTTGTCACGGACATCGCTCCCGGCTACGACCACATCACGTCGGCCATCGGCGCCGCGCAAATCGGCTGGCTCGGCACGGCGATGCTCTGCTACGTAACCCCGAAGGAACACCTCGCCTTGCCCAACCGCGAAGACGTGCGCACCGGCGTCGTTACCTATAAGCTCGCCGCCCATGCCGCCGACCTCGCCAAAGGCCACCCTGGGGCGCAAGTGCGCGATAACGCACTCTCGAAAGCCCGCTACGAGTTCCGCTGGAAAGACCAGTTCAACCTCGGCCTCGACCCCGACCTCGCCCTGCAATACTACAAGGAAGCGCACTACGAGAACGGCGAGTTCTGCACAATGTGCGGTCCTAATTTCTGCGCCATGCGCATCTCGCGCCGTCTGGGCGAGTGCTCTGAAGTATAAAAACTATTGAGATAATATGAAAAAAAGGGACGCACGCGCGTCCCTTTTTGCATATCAGAATGTTCAGTGCTTTACTGCATGCTGCCGCCGACAATATCGAGCAGTTCGGTGGTAATGGCCTGCTGGCGCGTCTTGTTGTACGTCAGCGTCAGCTCGCGCAAGAGTTCATCGGCGTTATCGGTTGCAATCTGCATGGCAATCACGCGGGCGGCGTGCTCGCTGGCAAGGCTGTCCAAAAGCGCGGTGTAGAGCTTTAAGTAAAGGGCCTTGGGAATGAGCTGCAAGACGATTTGCTCCTTTGAAGGCTCAACGATAAAGTCGAGCTTCTTGCCGCCGTGCTTTTTCTCGGCCGCCTCGCCCGTTGCCGTGGCGTCGATTGAGATGGGCAGCAAAGTTTCCTGCGTGATGACTTGCGAGGCCGAAGAACGGAAGTGATGGTAAATCAATTCCACGCGATCTACTTCGCAGTCTACGAACTTTTGCATCAGTTCTGCCGCCACCTTTGCGGCGGGAGCGTAAGCGGGATGGTCGAGCAACGCGCCGCAGTCCTGCGCATCGGTCCAGCCGGCCTTGCGCACAGCCTCCAAAGCCTTTTTGCCGAAAGCCACTACCTGCGACACCTCCACGCCTTCCTTGCGGTAGGCTTCCACTTTCTTATTGAACGCCTTGATGATGTTGGCATTGAAGCCGCCGCATAGCGAGGAATTGGAAGTGTAAACCACAAGCGCGACACGCTGCACGGGGCGCACGGCTGCATAAGGCGAAGGCAACTCGCCTTCCATGCTCTGCACAAACGTGCCCATTATCTTATTGAGCAGCGTTTCGTAAGGCCGCATGCTCTCAATAGACTGCTGGGCTTTGTGGAGTTTGGAAGAAGCCACCATCTTCATGGCACTCGTGATTTTTCGGGTGCTGTTGACTGAAGCGATGCGCGTTTTGACTTCTTTAAGTGAGGCCATGACTGATTACTTTTTGTATTGTCCGGCGAGTTCTGCCGCAACTTCTTTGATTTCTGCGCAGATTTCGTCGTTGATGATACCGGCAGAGAGTTTGTCGAGCACTGTCTCGGCGTGGCGCGTACGGAGCACGGTCAAGAAATTATCTTGGAAATTGCGCACTTCTTCGAGGGGCACGTCGCGCAGCAGGCCTTGCGTGCCGCAATAAAGTATGGCAACTTGTTCGCCTACGGGCATCGGGCTGTATTGCGCCTGTATGAGCAGCTGGTTGTTCTTGCGTCCGCGGTCGATGGTCATTGCTGTCACAGAGTCCATATCGGAAGAGAACTTGGCGAATGCTTCAAGCTCGCGATACTGTGCCTGGTCGATTTTCAGCGTACCTGCCACCTTTTTCATACTCTTGATTTGCGCGGCACCGCCTACGCGGCTCACGGAGATACCTACGTCGATAGCGGGACGGAAACCTTGGTTGAAGAGGTCGGTCACAAGGTAAATCTGACCGTCGGTGATAGAAATCACGTTTGTCGGGATATAGGCGGAAACGTCGCCGGCCTGCGTTTCGATAATCGGCAGAGCGGTGAGCGAGCCGCCGCCCTTGACGTGGCCTTTCAGGCTTGCGGGCAAATCGTTCATGGCTTGCGCCACCTCGTCCTGATTATTGATTTTAGCAGCACGCTCCAAAAGGCGCGAGTGGAGGTAGAACACGTCGCCGGGATAGGCTTCGCGGCCAGAGGGACGGCGAAGGATAAGCGATACCTCGCGGTAAGCGACAGCCTGCTTTGAAAGGTCATCGTAGACAACAAGGGCGTGCATACCGCGGTCGCGGAAGAACTCGCCGATTGCGGCACCGGCAAAAGGCGCGAAATACTGCAAGGCGGCAGGTTCGGCAGCCGTTGCGCTCACCACAATGGTGTAAGGCATTGCGCCGGCTTCTTTGAGCGTATTCACGATGCTGGCAACGGTTGACGCTTTCTGACCGATGGCAACGTAGATGCAATATACCGGGTCGCCGTTTTCGTAGCCGGCTTTCTGGTTGATGATGGTATCGATCGCGATGGCCGTCTTACCCGTCTGGCGGTCGCCGATAATCAGCTCGCGCTGCCCGCGGCCGATAGGAATCATCGAGTCAACGGCTTTAAGGCCCGTTTGGAGCGATTGGCTCACGGGTTGGCGGTAGATAACGCCCGGTGCCTTGCGGTCGAGCGGCATCAGGAACTTTTCGCCGGCAATGGGTGCGCCGCCGTCGAGCGGCTGGCCGAGCGGGTTGATGACGCGTCCGAGCATATTTTCATTTACCTGAATGGAGGCAACGCGGCCTGTGCGCTTCACGCTCTGGCCTTCCTTGATACCCTCGGAGGGTCCCATGAGCACTACGCCGACGTTGTCTTCTTCCAAGTTCATGGCAACACCCATCACGCCGTTTTCAAACTCTACGAGTTCGTTTTCCGTGACATTGGTCAGCCCGTAAACGCGGGCAACGCCGTCGCCTATGGTAAGCACTACGCCGACTTCTTCAAATTTTACGTCGCTCGTGATGTCGCGCAACTGTTGCAGCAACACTTCAGAAACTTCGCTGGGTTTGATTTTACTGGACATAATAATAATGTGTGTGATAAAACTCGGCGGCGTTTATCCGGCGAGTTCTCTTTTCATTTTTTGTAACTGCGTTTTCACGCTTGCATCAAGGCGATACGTATCGTATTGCAGCACGAAGCCGCCGAGCAACTCCTTGTCTTCCTTCACGGAGAAGTCTACGCGGCAGTCCGTTCTCTTTTCAACGATGGAGCGCAGGCGTTCCGTAAGTTCGGGCGTAAGGCTGACGGGCACGGTGAGACTGCCTTCGATAATGTGCCTTTCGCGGCGATAGAGCGTGCCGTAACTGCGAGCGATGAGCTGCATCATGTCGGCCCTGCCCTTCGTCACCACGAGGTGAATGAAGCGGCGGGTCGTTGCCGTGAGGTCTTTTTCAGCCCCTGCGGCGGTGGCAAGAAGCTGTTCGCGCTGCGCATCGGTGAGCACGGGGTTGAGGAGCGCGTGCTGCAAGGCTTCCACCTTGGCGAAGGCGGCGGTGACGTTGCCCATCTCCGCATACACGCGTTCTTCTTCCTTGTGTTCGGCTGCGAACTTCAAGAGCGCTTTGGCATATCGCATTGAAATGATGCCAAGATCCATACGTAATTTCTTTTAATTAATTGCCTTATTCAGCCTTGGCGACATCGGCAAGCAGTTTTTCGATGAGCTGCTGCTGGTTCTTGTCGTCCGAGAGTTTTTCGTGCAGCACTTTTTCTGCAATCTGCACAGACAGTTCGGCCACGGTCTGACGGATATCGCGCAGTGCGTTTTCCTTTTCCGCGTCGATTTGCCTTTTGGCTTCTTCAAGAAGTTTTGCGCCTTCTTGTTCTGCCTTATTGCGTGCTTCTCGCACGATGCCGTCGCCGGTAGCCTTGGCTTCCTTGATGATTTCGGCCTGTTTCTCGCGCGCTTCCTGCAAGAGCCTTTCGCTTTCCTGTCGGATTCCTGAAAGTTTCTCGTTGGCTTCGCGTGCCTTTTCGAGCGATTCGTCGATGTAGGCTTTTCTTTCCTCCACCATGTTTACGATGACGGAGAAGCCGTATTTCTTCAAGAGGAAGAACACGATGAGAAAGGCCAGCAGCATCCAAAACAGCAAGCCGAGGTCGGGCGTTAAGATGGATGGCAGGTTGATTGACTGCATAGTTTTGAGTTAATTATGCGGGTAAACGCACCGCCGCGCGGTCCGTTTGCCCAAGAGGCTTATATGCCTTTGATTAGATGAAGAGACAGAGGAGGCAGACGATAACTGCGAAGAGGGCAACGCCTTCCACGAGGGCAGCCACGATAATCATGTTGGTACGGATGTCGCCGGTGCTTTCGGGCTGGCGGGCAATGGCTTCCATTGCAGAGCTACCGATTTTACCGATGCCGAGGCCTGCGCCGATGGCTGCAACGCCTGCTCCGAGACTGATACCGAGTTTTGCAATTCCTGCTGCTTCTAAAAGGGCTAAGAGTAACATAGTTGTTGATGGTTTTAAGTTGTGAATATTTATTGTTGAATGCTTTAAGATTGTATTTTTAAGAATGATGCTCTTCGGGCAATGCCAATCCGATGAATACGGCGCTGAGCATCGTGAACACGTAAGCCTGGATAAACGCTACGAGCAGTTCGAGGCAGTTCATGAAAATCATGAGCGCAAAGCTGACCACCGTGAGCGGCGTGCCGATGAGCGCGCCGAGCTGGCAGGTGATGAAGATGATGCAGGTGAGGGAAAGGATAATGGCGTGCCCGCCCATGATATTGGCAAAGAGACGCACCATCAGGGCAAAAGGCTTGGTGAAGATGCCGAAGAGTTCGATGACAGGCATCATCGGCACGGGCACTTTGAGCCAAGCAGGTACGGGCGGCCAGAATATTTCTTTCCAATATTCGCGGTTGCCCGAGAAATTCACCACGAGCATCGTGGCCAAGGCGAGGAAGAACGTGATGTTGATGTTGCCCGTCACGTTCGCGCCGCCGGGGAAGATGGGAATCAGCCCGAGGAGGTTCGTGGTGAAGATGAAGAAGAAGGCGGTGAGGAGATAGGGCGCAAAGCGCTTGTAATGCTTCTCGCCCACGCTGGGCTTGATGAGGTCGTCGTTGATCGACATCACGAACATCTCTATCAGTCCCACGAAGCCTTTCGGCGCGGCACTGTCGCTCTTGCGCTTGCGGTACCAGCGTGCCGAACCGATGAAGATTACGAGCATCAGGGCAGCGGCAATCCATATTTGCAGCACGTTCTTGGTGATGGAGAAGTCCCACGGACGCACCGAAGTGCCGTCGGGCAAGAGTTCGTAAATTTTGCCATTGGCTTCTTCGTTGAGATAAAAGCCTTCGTAGATGCCGTCGGGCGCATGGTGGAAGCGGGCGGAGCTGAACACGTGCCAGCCGCTCTCCTCGCCTTTCACGATTACGGGCAGGGGAATGGAGACATGATGCCCGTTCCACGTGGTGATGTGCCATTCGTAGGCATCGCTCATATGCCCGAGCACGATTTCCTTCACGTCTACCGGCTCATCTTTCTGCTCGGATGCCGTGGCGGCCGTGGCAAAGGCCGTGCAAATGAAAAATAGGAGGATGTATCTCAAAAGTTTCATTGGTACATATATATTATTGTATGGTGGTCTTTCCTTTCTGCTCGCCTTTCACGCAAAAGATGCTCGAGAGCACCACGGTGATGATGTAGCAGACAAAGAGGTTGACGGCGAAGAGGACGATGTTGGTGCGTATGGCCAGCGCATAGGCGAGTAGCATGACTATGGCAAGCAGGAGGCGCAGCATTTTGGAAAGGAGATAGAACCCCGTAACGCCTTTGCCGCCTTTCGCCCGCCGCAGATAGCGCAGCGCGTATTGCTCGAGGAGCATCGTGGCGAAGAACACGGCAGCCAGCACGCTTATGGGCAATGCCTGCTGCAAGGCGGCGCGTCCCACAATCCACGTTTCGCCGAAGAGGAGGATCGGACCTGCGATGAGCAGCGCCATAGCCGCAATGAACGTATGCTTTGCAAGCGTGCTCATTCTGCGGCCTCCACGCAAACGGATACCACGTCTTGGGCCACTTCCACGAAGCCGCCTTTCACGGCAAGGGTGAACGGCTCTGCGCCGCTGCATGCCACTTCGCCGGCAGAGAGCGTAGAGATGATGGGCGCGTGGCCTTTGAGGATTTCAAAGCGGCCTTTCTCGCCAGGTACTTTCACACCGTCGGTCTCGCCCTTGAAAAGGACGCGCTCGGGCGATACTATTGTTACTTTCATGTTGTTCTTAGGTCTTTGGGGCAGGCGTGCATTTTGCACCGCAGTAATAACGTTTGGGGGGGGCGGGCGTTTTACAAAACGCCCCTACTCTGTTCTTACGGCTTCTGGCTTATTTGCCGGCGTTGGAGAGCAGGCGCTTGCCCTTTTCAATCGCATCGTCGATCGTACCCACGTTGAGGAATGCCTGTTCGGGCAGATAGTCCACCTCGCCGTCGAGAATCATGTTGAAACCTCGGATACACTCTTCGATAGGCACCATCACGCCTTTCACGCCCGTGAATTTCTCTGCCACGGTGAAGGGCTGGCTGAGGAAGCGCTGCACGCGGCGGGCGCGGTTCACGGTGAGGCGGTCTTCGTCGGAGAGCTCGTCCATACCGAGAATGGCGATAATGTCTTGCAACTCCTTATATTTCTGAAGAATCTTCTTCACACGCTGTGCGCAATCGTAGTGTTCCTTGCCGATAATATTGGCATCGAGAATGCGCGACGTAGAGTCGAGCGGGTCAACGGCGGGATAGATACCCAGTTCCGTAATCTTACGGCTCAACACGGTGGTTGCGTCCAAGTGGGTAAAGGTCGTGGCGGGTGCGGGGTCGGTCAAGTCGTCGGCGGGCACGTAGACGGCCTGAATGGAGGTGATAGAGCCGTTCTTCGTCGACGTGATGCGTTCCTGCATCGCACCCATTTCACTGGCCAGCGTAGGCTGATAGCCCACGGCGGAAGGCATACGGCCAAGCAGTGCAGACACTTCGGAACCGGCCTGAGTGAAACGGAAGATATTATCGATGAAGAAGAGGATATCTGTTGCCTTACCCTCGGCTGCGCCTGCATCGCGGAACGACTCGGCAATGCTCAAGCCCGAAAGGGCCACGCTGGCACGCGCTCCGGGAGGTTCGTTCATCTGGCCGTAAACAAGCGTGGCCTGGCTCTTCGCTACTTCTTCGTAATCCACCTTGGAGAGGTCCCATTCGCCGCGCTCCATAGCCTCGGCGAACTCTTTGCCGTAGCGCACTACGCCGCTCTCAATCATTTCGCGCAGCAGGTCGTTACCCTCGCGGGTGCGCTCGCCTACGCCGGCGAATACGGAG
Organism: Bacteroidales bacterium; assembly: GCA_022784065.1. Taxonomy (GTDB): domain Bacteria; phylum Bacteroidota; class Bacteroidia; order Bacteroidales; family Bacteroidaceae; genus Alloprevotella. The sequence continues at coordinate 61,131 of JALFUO010000008.1, forward strand.
AAACCGTCGTGCCCCTTGGCAATATTGTTGATCAGCTCCATAATGAGCACAGTCTTGCCCACGCCGGCGCCGCCGAACAGTCCGATTTTACCGCCCTTGGCATAAGGTTCGAGCAGGTCGATAACCTTGATGCCCGTATACAGCACCTCGCTGCTGGTCTTGAGGTCTTCAAACTTAGGCGGTTCGCGATGGATAGGCGTCATGCCCTGGCTGCGGTCGGGGGCTTTGAGACCGTCGATGACGTCGCCGGTCACGTTGAGCATACGTCCCTTAATTTGGTCGCCCGTAGGCATGGAGATAGGCGCTCCGAGGCGCGTGGCTTTCAGGCCTCTGCTAAGGCCGTCGGTATTGTCCATGGCAACGGTTCTCACGGTGTCCTCGCCGATGTGCTGCTGCACTTCGAGGATAATTTTGCGTCCGTCGGGGTGGACCACTTCAAGGGCTTCGTGGATGGCGGGCAGGCTTTGCTCGGCATTTTGTCCGTTTGTTTCAAAGCAAACGTCTACAACGGGACCGATGATTTGTGAAAGTAGCCCGTGTTTCACAGTGCTTTCGTTCATTTTTGTAGGAAATATATTTCTTGTTGATTATTGTCAGACGTACTCAGCCCCATATAATATATAATGTGTATAAGATTTGAGGCTTTTCTTAGTGTTCCGACTGCAAAGATAATGATTTTGATATATGAAAGACGCAACTTTGGAGACAAAAAATCCGTATAAAGTAAAAAAAACTACTTTCGGCGCAAAACTATGCGTCGTTACGCGCGGACGGCCTTTCACGGAAAGCCGCATGTCTTATACTGATATAGGTAGACACATTTAGTTTCCATTATAATCCCAAAACACTACTAAATGAGTCGTAAAAATCAGAAGTACAGCGAATCGTTCAAGTTATCAGTTCTTCGTGAGTACTATGCATGTGGCATGAGCA
>JALFUO010000039.1 GCA_022784065.1 Bacteroidales bacterium
CGCCATGATGGGTACTGCGTGCAGCGCGGGTGCGCTATATTTCTTCTTGCTGGTCATATCGGTTTCTTTTGTTTTTATCTGATTACTTTCTTTCCGTTCACGATGTAAACTCCCTTGGGCAGCGCGCCTATGGCATCGGCCTTGCCCACGCGGCGGCCGTTGAGGTCGTAGACGGGCGTGTCTTTAAGCAGGGGCGCGGCGGCCGGGGCGGCTGCGATGCCGGTGGCTTCGCCCCCCTCTTTCTCTACGATGCGCATCTTCTCAGGCAGTGCGGCGGGGCTGACGGGCAGGCCCGTGGCGCGGTCGGTCACGCTCACGTACCAGCGGAAGCCGCCGAGGGCGGCGCTTGCCGAAGCGGCTTTGCGGAGCGTGCCGCCGGCGAAGGCGTAGTAGCCTTCGGAGAGCATGTCCGCGCCGCTCACGCCGGCGTAAGTGCCTCGGAACTCGTAGCGGCGCTTCACGGAGGTGCAGGCGCGGCTTGTTTCCTCTGCCGCATAGAGCGTGGCGGCTGTCAGGATTATGGTATGCTCGCCCGCAGCCTTGGCGCGGATCACGTAGGGCGTGTGGTGCGCAATCACATCGCCCGCTTTCAGGCGCAGCACTTCCAGTTCGGTGCGGTCGAACGCGCCGTCGCCGTCGTCGTCGAACTGGTGCACGTCGTTAAGTTCCGCCGCGTCGAAATTGTCGGAAATCTCGTCGTAGGGGATGTCGAAAGGCACGTAGAGCGCCTGCCAGCCCGTGTGGGCATAGTTGCGGGTGTAAGTAATCACGTCTTTCGCCGCATCTTCCGCCTGCGCGTAAATGGCCGAGCCGTTGTCCGAGATATTGAGTGCGTCTAAAAATTCCACAATCTCATAGTCGCTCCAAGGCGAAACGTTATAGGCCGATTTCGCGCCTTTCGGAACATAAACGGTGGTGAGGCTTGAGCAACCTGAAAAAGTCCCACCAAAACTAGTGGTAGGCGGCGTTGAAGGCGGCGTTGAAGACTTCATTTCGATATTTGTCAAGCCCGAGCAGTACTCGAAGCAATAGTCTCCCAAACTCGTTACGGAATTAGGAATTGTAATTGAGGTTAAGCCCGTGCAGCCATAGAAGCAACAGCCTCCCAAACTCGTTACGGAATTAGGAATTGTGACAGAGGTTAAGTCCGTGCAGCCAGAGAAGCAATACCACCCCAAACTCGTTACGGAATTAGGAATCGTTGTGTTTTTGCAACCTGCAATCATTGTGTTTGAAGAAGTCTCAATAATTGCATTACAGTTTTCTCTTGAGTCATAGACTGTATTTCCTGATTCAACTTCAATACTTTCTAATCTTGCACAATTAGCAAAACAACCACTAGCCAAACTCGTTACGGAGTTGGGGATTGTAACAGAGGTTAAGCCCGTGCAGCCATTGAAGCATAGCCATCCCAAACTCGTTACGGAATTAGGAATTGTAATTGAAGTTAAGCCCGTGCATCCAGAGACGCACTCCTCCTCCAAACTCGTTACGGAATTAGGAATTGTAATTGAGGTTAAGCCCGTGCAGCCACGGAAGCATTCGCCTCCCAAACTCGTTACGGAATTAGGAATTGTAATTGAGGTTAAGCCCGTGCAGCCATTGAAGCATCCCCATTCCAAACTCGTTACGGAATTAGGAATTGTAATTGAGGTTAAGCCCGTGCAGTCACCGAAGCAACCGCCTCCCAAACTCGTTACGGAAGTAGGAATTGTAATTGAGGTTAAGCCTGTGCAGCCAAAGAAGCAACCGCCTCCCAAACTCGTTACGGAAGTAGGAATTGTAATTGAGGTTAAGCCCGTGCAGTCACCGAAGCAACCGTATCCCAAACTCGTTACGGAATTAGGAATTGTAATTGAGGTTAAGCCCGTGCAACCATAGAAGCATTCGTATCCCAAACTCGTTACGGAATTAGGAATTGTAATTGAGGTTAAGCCCGTGCAGACAGAGAAGCATTCGTCTCCCAAACTCGTTACGGAATTAGGAATTGTAATTGAGGTTAAGCCCGTGCACCAATAGAAGCAATCGTCTCCCAAACTCATTACGGAGTTGGGGATAGTAATTGAGGTTAAGCCCGTGCACTCATAGAAGCAATCGTCTCCCAAACTCGTTACAACATATATCGTTCCTTCAACAGAAATAGATTTGGGTATACATAGATCTCCGGTATATTTATTCCCAGAATTAGATGTAACTTGAGCAGTTTTGTTACTTTGATTTAGACTGTAGTAAATCCCGTCCACTTCCACATCGTGCGCCCAAGCCATGCTGGTGCAAAGGAGGAGGGTGAGGAGTAAAAGGAGTTTTTTCATAGAAATTATTATTTTATTGATGGATTATTTAAGTGTATCTTTGGGTAAGCCATTGGCAACGGGTTTTTTGCCTGTTTTTCTGTTTTTTATCTTAATGCATAAATCAATTCAATCAGCAAGCAGCATTGCAAAATCAAAAATTATGCGGCAAATATACAAAATGTCTTTAATTCTACCCCCCAGATAATTAATGTTTGTTAATGAACTAAAAAAGAACGTTTGTGCAAGGCGAGAGCAGAGGCCAAGCTCGCTTGGACTATACCGAGCGCAGCCGAAAATATCAAGAAAACGTCTGTTGAAAACGAACCAATTTTTTAGTAAAAGAACGTTCATATAAATGCATGATTTACTGCGTTGGCTGCACAAGTGTGGCGGGCTGTAAGCCCAATTGCTACACTCAGCCCAGGGCAGCGCCCTGGGGGAACGATGTTGCATTGATTAAAGTGTCGCGCTCTGTAAGAGCAACCTGCTTTATGAGGGGCAACGCCCCGTGTGGCGTTAAGGGCGTAATGGGTTACGCGCTTTCGGCGCGTGGCATTTTTGCGCCGGCGCAAAAATGCCGAATGTATCAATCGCGGTATACGTTCCCCCAGGGCGTTGCCCTGGGCTATAGGCAACATTTGGGCTTACAGCCCGCCCCAATCATTTACCGGACGTTTGTGTAAATTGGTTCTTTTTTTGTTTTGCTGGGACGCGGTTTCCGTGCCTCGGCAAATTTGATTATAAGCCCTGCCCGGCTGTCCGCGCAGAACGTCCGCCGTTGCTCCGTGAAAGTTTTTACTGTCACGGAGCTATTTTTTTCTGTTCTATATGACAGTTTTCATTTTCTCGGAGAAATTTTTTGTTACAAAGTTTGTAACACGTATTACAAAGTTTGTAACATGTATTAGCAACTTTGTAACGGCCGTTACAAAGTTTGTAACAAAAACTTTCTGCGCAGACAGGAAAAAATATCAAGGAGGAAGTAAAAACTTTCAAGGAGAAAGGAAAAAATATCTCCGTGAGCGTGGCAAGCTTCTCTTAAGATAGCGTTTGCGGTCTGCGCAGATAATGAGTGCGATTAGAGAAGCTGTTTTTGCAATGTTAGTGCCTTTGTGAAATATAATACAAAAAATGTTTGTAAATTATGGGGCAATGCTGTATTTTTGCAAAGTTTTTGTACAAAATAGGTTAGAAATTCGTACTATAATGCGCACGAGTTTGTTTTTGTTAATTAAAACCCTTCTACGTTTGTCATCGATGAGAAAGCAACTCCTTTTCCTGCTTGTGGTTCTGCTTGGCGTGCCGGCAACTTATGCCCGAGAAATTCCTGCCGACGAGGCATTGCAAAATGCCCTTCGGGCAATGCATAGCAACGGACGGCTGAATATTTGCAGAACCGTTACAGAGAAATTCCAACTAGTTTCAACTATAATAGGGCAGGTTGCACCTCTGTATTATGTATATGAGTCGGATAAGTCTGGCTTTATCATGGTTTCGGCTGATACACGTACGAAACTATTGCTCGGCTATTCCGACAGTGGTAGTTACGCCGATGCACTTGCAAACCCTGTGTTTAAGGTGTGGGCTGAACAGTTAGATAATGCCCTTGCCACCACGCTCGCCATGCCAGAAAAGGAGGACTGTGAGCCTATGCCCTCTATTCCAGAACAGACATTTCGGAGTGCCGATGGCAGCATAAAGTTCGTCATACCTGAACGCCGCTATGTAGAGTCTGGCTCGCAACCTGGTAGCGTTGCGCCTTTGCTGGGCAGCATCGCATGGAATCAAGACGAACCTTACAATAATTATTGTCCCAATTATTCCGCAGGTGTGAGATGCCTAACCGGGTGTGTAGCCACAGCACTTGCGCAATTGATGAAATACTACGAGTGGCCTCAAACAGGCGCAGGTTCTTTAAGTTATGTGACAGAAACAAACGGGTATTCGCTCAGTGCAGATTTCAGCCAAGCCACTTACCGATGGGACAAGATGCTGAATACATATGGCGCGGTTCGCTACACAACCGAACAAGCAGCAAGCGTGGCTAAGCTGATGCGCGACGTCGGCATCGCGGTACAAATGGATTATGGCACGAATTCCGGCACCACAAGTTCTGCATATAATATTTACTATCTCCCTGCGATGTGTGACTATTTCAGATACGATAAAAGCGCGTATGTCGCTTTACGCTCCTACTATACGTCTGCTGAATGGATAGAATTGCTGAAAAGTGAATTGGCGGAGGGACACCCTCTTCTGTTCAGTGCGAGGAATGGCCAAAAAAAGTCTAGTCATGCTTTTCTAATTGATGGCTATGACGGCATGGGGCTGTTTCATGTCAATTGGGGTTGGGGCGGAATGAGTAATGGCTATTTTGACATTGATTTGATGAACCCGGATGATCTCAGTTACGACTACAGCGAGGGTTATAGTGAAAACCAAACGACCTTCATTGGTATGCAGCCCGACAGAACGGGGACGAGCGAAGCCGCTATTGCGCTTTTTGTATCTACGGCAATAAGTTGCGATGTAGGAAACGACAACTATAATATTTCGTACAAGGTTTCTAATTACGGCTATGGCGATTATTCAGGAAAGGCTGGTTTTGTTGCTGTAAATTCTGAAGGAAAGATAATAGGACAGCATCTTTTTCAAATCAATAGTTTACCGCATTGCTGGAGCATAGGTTTATGGTGTACACCGCAAGCTTTAAATATTAATGAGAAAAACCTTGGTGGAGATGTCTGCTATGTCTACCCGGCTTATTTTACAGACGAAGGCGAAGCCCAGATTATAAGAAGCAAAAATTCAGCGAATCAGTGCCTTATGATAGCCTACGAAAATGGCCAGATTACTATTGGATATAATCCCGCAGAAATCCCTGCTTTGAAAGTAGAGCATTTTGGCGCAGTGCCGCCGTTGCATGCAAATGACATCGTAAGGCTGTCTGCCACGATATGCAATTCTTCACAAACCAAAGAGTACAGCGAGCCGGTTATGGCATTGGTGTATGACATGAGCGGTAAGCTGGTGTCAACTGCACATGATGCCCATATCCTGAAACCGGGTAAAAAAAAGCAATATAGCTTCGAATTGCCTGATGTGCTGCCGAAAGGTACCTATAAAGCGCACCTTGTCTACAACAGCCTTGATTATCAAAACCCTCAAAACTTACTGGAAGGCAATAATAGCTTGGAGTTTATTGTGGAAGAGCTGATGCCTGAGGCCACTTTCTTCATAACCTATTCAGACTTTAAGTTCTCCGACAATATAGTATATCAAGGAAATGATATTTCTGTGACCTTTAATGTGACAAACGATGGCGACTATTCGGAACACCAGTATTATTTTGCATATTATAAGCAAAAGTCTTTTGACTGGATTATAGCAGGTTATAGCGGTATGAAGAAATATGCGTTAGAGGGCAACGGTGCCACGACGGCAGTAACGGTGTCTGCGCCTATCATGTTAGAACCCGGCAATTATGGCTGCGCCGTTATGGATAACACTACCGATGAAAATATTTTTTACGATGCAGAAGAAGGCATTTTGCATAATTTTACTGTGAAGGCAGAGTTGTCAGGCATCAACCATATAGTGCTTGAACCAGCTGCTGATGCTCCCGCGCCCGTTTACGACCTTTTTGGTCGCCGCGTGCATAAACCCGTGCCTGGCAACATTTATATCAAGAACCGTAAGAAGTATATTGCAAGGAAACTTGGTTTATAAGCCCCCAAAAAGATGAAGATTGCCCATATTATAATATTGTGTGCCGCTGCTTCTGCTTTATTTGCGTGTAGTGGAGCGCATAAAAGCGTTGAGGCTGAAACTCCTGCCGCTTTATCGGAAGGGCAGCAGGGTAGGGCGGTGGCATTGCCTCACGTCTGCATTTATCGCATGCGTGCCGATTATGCCAATCTCGTGCCTATAACATTGGACGGCACGCGCACTAAAGTTGTTGCTTATCCTGCGCCGACAGATTTAAACGAAACGCAGAAGCCCGTGCCGCTTGGCAACGGCTGGTATTGGGATAGGCGTGGCGTATCTGCAGGCACGGCATTCACCGATTTCACTTACGAACAATACGCTGATTTGCCCGAAGCCCCGTCGCACGCCGAACTGCTGCGTCACGTCAAAGACCGTTTCCCTATTGTGGAGCTATGGGACTGCGGTACGCAAGCTCGTACCACCGATGATCTGAAAGCATTGATTAAAAACGGTTTCCCTGGTTGCAAAAAGTATAGTTTAGATGGTATTTAACGAGATAGTTCTGATAAAAACAGAGGGTGTGTCATCATGTGGCGCACCCTCTGTTGTAATTATGCAGTTCTTTCGTTCCTTGCCATTTGGCGTGTTGGCAATGCACGCAATACAAACCTTATTTCCCCAAATATAACTTCAAAGCCATCTAAAACGCCAACAATTTCGCAAAACCGCCTTTTATGCTAAGAAAATTCGTTACCTTTGCGCGTTGAAAATACAAACACACATTATATAATATATGATTAAGATTACTTTTCCCGATGGTTCCGTGCGCGAATACGAAAGCGGCGTAACGGGATTGCAAATCGCCGAAAGCATCTCGCAGCGGCTGGCGCAGGACGTGCTCGCCTGCGGCGTTAACGGCGAAACGCAGGAGCTTAACCGCCCTATCAACGAAGATGCGTCCATACAATTATATAAATGGGACGACGCGGAAGGCAAGCACGCCTTTTGGCACACCTCTGCCCACCTCATGGCTGAAGCCATGCAGGAGCTCTGGCCCGGCACGCAGTTCGGCATCGGCCCCGCCATCGAAAACGGTTTCTACTACGACGTGATGCCGCCTCAGGGCATCAGCATCAGCGAAAGCGATTTCCCGAAAATTGAGAAGAAGATGCAGGAACTCGTTACCCGCAAGGAAGCCCTCGTGCGCCAAAGCATATCTAAGGACGACGCGCTCAAATTCTTCGGCGACCACGGGCAAACCTATAAAAACGAACTAATTGCAGAGCTCGAAGACGGACACATCACCACCTACACGCAGGGCGCGTACACCGACCTCTGCCGCGGCCCGCACTTGATGAACACCGCACCCATCAAGGCCGTGAAGGTAATGGCCGTAAGTTCCGCCTATTGGCGCGGCGACGAGAAACGCCCGCAGATGACCCGCGTTTACGGCATCAGTTTCCCGAAAAAGAAACTCCTCGACGAATACCTTCAGCTCCTCGAAGAAGCCAAGCGCCGCGACCACCGCAAGATTGGCAAGGAAATGGAACTCTTCATGTTCTCCGAACTCGTGGGCAAGGGCCTGCCCATGTGGCTGCCGAAAGGCACCGCGCTCCGCCTGCGACTCGAAGATTTCTTGAAGAAAATCCAGAAGCGCTACGGCTACCAGCAGGTGATGACGCCGCACATCGGCTCAAAGAACCTCTACGTCACTTCCGGCCACTACGCCAAGTACGGCAAAGACTCTTTCCAGCCTATCCATACGCCCGAAGAAGGCGAGGAATACATGCTCAAGCCTATGAACTGCCCGGACCACTGCGCCATCTACGCTTGGAAGCCCCGCAGTTATAAGGATCTGCCCCTGCGCCTCGCAGAGTTCGGCACCGTGTACCGTTACGAGCAGAGCGGTGAACTGCACGGACTGACGCGTGTGCGCGGCTTTACCCAGGACGACGCGCACATCTTCTGCCGTCCCGACCAGGTGAAGGACGAGTTCCTGCGCGTGATGGACATCATCATGATTATCTTCAAGGCCCTCGACTTCAAAAATTTTGAAGCACAGATTTCTCTGCGCGACAAGGTGAACCGCGAAAAATACATCGGCTCGGAAGAAAACTGGGAAAAGGCCGAGACAGCCATTATCGAGGCTTGCGAAGAAAAAGGCCTGCCCGCCCGCATCGAATATGGCGAGGCTGCGTTCTACGGCCCGAAGCTCGACTTCATGGTGAAGGATGCCCTCGGCCGCCGCTGGCAGCTCGGCACCATTCAGGTGGACTACAATCTGCCCGAACGCTTCAAACTCGAATATACCGGCGCGGACAACCAGAAGCACCGCCCCGTGATGATTCACCGCGCGCCGTTCGGCAGCATGGAACGCTTTGTGGCTGTGCTCATCGAGCACACCGCCGGCCGCTTCCCCCTCTGGCTCACGCCCGACCAAGTGGCAATACTGCCTATCTCCGATAAGTTCAACGACTACGCCCAGCAGGTGCGCAAGCAACTCGAAGAGCAGGACGTTCGCGCCTACGTGGACGACCGCTCCGAGAAGATCGGCCGCAAAATCCGTGACAACGAGCTCAAGCACGTGCCTTACCTCATCATCGTGGGCGAGAAAGAACAGGCAGAAAGCACCGTCAGCGTCAGAAAACAAGGCGAAGGCGACCAAGGAAGTATGAAAATCAACGACTTTGCCAAGAAAATTTGCGAAGAAGTCGCTGAAATGACGAAAAATTATTAACTTTGCGTCCGCTTTTCATAGGGGATACTTATGAGAAGCGGACATTTTATTTACAAAAAATATAACTTTTCCGCCTCCGCAGGGACCATACAATATTATATATATAGCGTCCCGCGCCAAGGAGGTTTCAAAATCAAAGTATGCCGCAACCGCAGAAACCGAGAAACGACAGCAGCAAGCAGCAGCACCGCATCAACGAGCAAATCCGCGCACGCGAGGTGCGTATCGTAGGAGATGGCGTTGAGCCGATGGTTGTGCCCACGCGCCAGGCGCTCGATATGGCACGCCAGCAGGGTGTTGACCTCGTTGAGATTTCTCCCAATGCCGAGCCTCCCGTTTGCCGGCTCATCAGCTACTCTAAGTTCCTCTATCAGCAGAAGAAACGCCAGAAAGAACTGAAAGCCAAGCAGACCAAGATTGAGGTGAAGGAAATCCGCTTCGGGCCGCAGACCGACGAGCACGACTACAACTTCAAGCTCAAGCACGCCAAGGAATTCCTTTCCGACGGCGACAAGGTGAAGGCTTACGTGTTCTTCCGCGGACGCTCCATTCTCTTCAAGGAGCAAGGCGAGGTGTTGCTCCTGCGTTTTGCCAACGACCTCGAAGAGTACGGCAAGGTAGAGTCGATGCCCAAACTCGAAGGCAAGCGCATGATTATCTTCATCGCTCCCAAGAAGACTGGCGGCAGCGCTAAGAAAGCCGAGGCGCAGCAAGAAGAGCAGCCCATCGAGCGCGCGCCGAAAACCGCGCCTAAGGTGAAGGAAAAGAAAGAATATCAGGGTCCCCGCGTTGAAGGCGAAGACTTTTGATAATGCCCGTCCCTTAAAGGGCATTGGCAAAACCCGATAAAAAACTCTGCGCGTCTGTGTTTGGTATCTCACCAGCCGCAGTTTTATAATAATCAATTAATTAATTACAAAAGAAAATGCCAAAAGTAAAGACGAACTCCGGCGCAAAAAAGCGTTTCAAGCTCACCGGAACAGGTAAGATCAAGAGACATCACGCTTACCACTCTCACATTCTGACGAAGAAAACGAAAAAGCAGAAGCGCAACCTCGACCACGTTGCCCTCGTTGACGGCACGAACAAGCGTCAGGTACGCGAACTCCTCTGCCTCCGTTAAGTTTTCAACTATCAAAAGGAGAGCATCTCTTAAAACCACATCAACAAATAGTTTAACCGGATGTTTAGCGCATTAAGTTCGTTGCAGTAACAACAACGACGCTAACAACCAAAAACAAAAACAAAATGCCTAGATCAGTAAACCACGTCGCTTCGCGTGCAAAGCGTAAAAGAATTCTGAAACTCACCCGCGGTTACTACGGTGCCCGCAAAAATGTCTGGACCGTTGCCAAGAACACTTGGGAAAAAGGTCTTACCTACGCTTATCGCGACCGTAAGAATAAAAAGCGTAACTTCCGCGCACTTTGGATTCAGCGTATCAACGCCGCTGCCCGCATCGAAGGCCTCTCTTACTCCGTGCTTATGGGTAAGCTCCACGCTGCCGGCATCGAAATCAACCGCAAAGTGCTTGCCGACCTCGCTGTCAACAACCCCGAGGCTTTCAAGGCAATCGTACAGAAGGTAAAGTAAACGAAAGTATTTCTACTTTGTAATAGATTTCACACTTAGGGTATGCTCTCAAAAAGGCATACCCTAAATCCTTTTAGAAACCACCTTAAATTATACGATTATGAAAAAGTTTTTTGCCAAAGTAGCGTTGGCAAGCTGTGCTTTCTTTGCCACCGCCCTTGCTGCCGATGCGCAGCTGCTTATTGATCAAAGCTCCGTAAATGGTTTGAACGCAGATCAGATCGCCCGCCAAATGAGTTCTCAAAAGTCGAACCTCGAGCGTTCGTCCGTGAACGGCGTGCGCGGCGACCAGATGCCCGATTATCCCGTGGGCGGAGTGTCTTCCAGCCGCCGTTCGAACACGTCCAACAATCAAACCACCGTGACGAGAAGGTGCAGAAATTGCCTCGGGCGCGGAGTTTGCAGCAACTGCGGCGGAAAGGGTTATTATCGCACCCATTCTTACGGCAGTAATAACGTTGTCAAGTGTGGTTGCGGCAACGGAAAATGCCGTACCTGCGGCGGAACCGGCACCAGATAGTGACGGGCCATATCAGATGATGCATAAAAAAACGAGCGTTCATGCGGACGCTCGTTTTTTTATGTCTATGAGAAATAAGCCGAACCTCAATGGCTGAGCATTTCGGGCGTGACCTTTTTCCATTCGCCGCCTGGCGTGCGGTATTCCACCTTCGTTTCGTGCCAATAGTTGGGCCAGCCGTCGAAGATGCCGCCGATGAAGCACACCTTAATGCTGTGGCGGCCCTTTTGCAGCGCAATCTGCGCATTCTCGTGCGTGTGGCGCTGATAGCGGTCGGTCGAATTGTCGATGAGCAAAGAGCGGTCGAGCCATAGGGCGGCGTTGAGCGTGCTGAACTCATAGATGCCCGTCTCGGGAATATCGATAAAGCCTTCGGCAATAGCGGCGTAGTTCTTCACGTCGCGTAGGTTGCGCGAAAGTTCCGTAAGGCCGCGAAGCCCGTCGAGGTCGTTCAGCAAACTATCCGCAAACGCGGGCGTGCGGTCTTCGAGATCGGACGGCGCGGCAAAGCGGCCGTCGTATTTTTTCATAAGCAAGCCCGGCTTTGTCTGCGCTTCGGCAGTGAGGCGCGGCGCGCTGTATTCAGTTTTCACCGCATTGATGGTGCGCACCGGCGAGATGATGCCCGAGGGCAACACGGTGGCGGTTTTGAGCACCGTGGTGCGGTTGAGTTTTATGGGCGCAGCGTACACCTCGCCGTTTTGCAGCGTCGGGTTCGTGCCGTCGGTGGTGTAGATGATTTTCAAGTCACGCAGGGCTTTCAGCGTCACGGAAGCGGTGTCCACGAATGCCAGTTTGTTGCAAGAACCGCCGGGCTGCTCGGGCAGGGGCATGTGGTAGTTGAAGCCGAGCAGGGAGAGGCGCTCAGAGGCATCGCCGTCGAGGCGGCGCACAAAGTCGCCGTAGTCCTTGCGGTCGAGTGCCGTCCATGCCGTTTCGGCCAGAGCCAGCGCACGCGGCCAGAGGCGATATTCGAGTATCTGCGTGTTGTGCATGTATTCGCTCCAGCAGTTTGCCTGCACGCCCATCACAAGATGCTCGCGCCCCGTACCATGCAGGGCGGCGGGGATGGGGTCGTAGTTATAGACGCGGTCAATCGGGAAGTACGCGCCGAAAGCCGTAGGCTCAAGCACCTGGTCGCTTTGATAATAATCAAAGTAAAAGCCGTGGCCGGCAGAGGTCATAAGCACGGGGTGGCCAGCCTTGGCAGCGGCGATGCCGCCGTCCTCGCCGCGCCACGACATCACGACTGCCGTGGTGTCGAGGTTGCCGCCTTCGAGAATTTCGTCCCAGCCGATGATGCGCTTGCCCTTTTCAGCAAGGTGCTTGCTCACGCGTCCGATGATGTAGCTTTGCAGCTGCGCCTCCTTTTCGTAGCCCAACTGCTTCATACGCAGCTTGCAGCTGTCGCAGGCTGCCCATTCCGTGCGCGGACTTTCGTCACCGCCGATATGGTAATACGTGCCGGGGAAGAGCTGCACCATTTCGTCAATCACGTCGTTGAGGAAACCGAACATCAGTTCGCGTCCGGGACACATCACGATGTCTTCCACGCCCCAGATGCGGCGCACGCTGGTGGGCTGCTGCTTGCAGGAGAGTTCGGGGTAGGCGGAAATGGCTGCCAGTTCGTGGCCCGGGATTTCCAGCTCGGGCACAATCTCCACGTGGTGCTTTTTGGCAAATGCCACCACGTCGCGGATTTCCTCCTGCGTGTAAAATCCTTCCTCCACAGAGCCGTCTTCGTTCACGCGGCGGCTGCCAATTTCCGTGAGGCGCGGATATTTTTTTATTTCTATGCGCCAGCCTTGGTCGTCTGTCAGGTGCCAGTGCAGGCGATTTATCTTATAGGCTGCCAGGCGTTCTATCTGGCGCTTAATCACAGAGGCGGGGAAGAAATGGCGGCAGGGGTCGAGCATCACGCCTCGGTAGCCGAAGCGCGGTTCGTCCTTGATGCTCACGCAGGGCAGCAGCCAGTCGCCGACCATCTGCGTGGCGTGTCTGTTTTCAATGGCAGAGGGGAAGAGTTGCACGAGCGACTGCATGGCGTAGTACAGGCCGGCGGCGGTCGATGCGCGGGCCACGACTTTCTCTGCCGTCACCTCGAGCGTGTAGGCTTCTGCTCCTTTCACGCTCTTATCGTTGATGAAAGAGATGCTGCCCTTTGAGAGGGCTTTACCTTTGCGCAGTTCGAAGCCTTTTGAAGTCCTGATTTTTTCGCAAAGCATTTGCGCCGCCTCTTTCGCCCCTTCGCCTTTGTAGGCAACGGTGGTTGCCGTGTTGAACGCGAAGGTGCCGGGCAGTGCCTCCACGGAAGCCGGGCGGGGAATGATGTTGATGCCGTCGGCCCGCAAGCTGCTGAACGAGAGCGTGCTGAGCGCGGCGATGATCAATAAAAACTTTTTCATGGTCGGTATTTAAGGTTACAAAAATCCAAATATTGCGGCTGCTTGTTACCTGCCATCTGCTCCCCACATCATCTTTTCGCGCAGGGTCTCGAAGTAACTTTGGTGTTTAATCTTCACAACGCCCACGGTGTGCGGGGCACGCTTGATTGAAATGGCACAGCCTTCTGCGAGGCTTCGGCTGTGTCCGTCGGCCGATAGCAGGAAGTTGCCGCTGCGAGAGCGGACGCGCAGATTTATCTCCACGTCGTCGCACATCACGACCGGGCGCGTGGCGAGGCTGTGCGGCGCCACCGCCGCGATGCAGAGCGTGCCCGAGCGCGGCACGATGATCGGGCCGCCCACGCTGAGCGAATAGCCCGTGGACCCCGTGGGCGTGCAAACTATCAGGCCGTCGGCCATATATTTATTAAGGAGTTCGCCGTTCACGGTCGTTTCTATTTCTATCAAAGATGAGTTGTCGTGCTTGAGCACTGCGACTTCGTTGAGCGCGAACGGGCGTTCTTCAAACGGATTGCCGTCAATCTCCACCGCCAAAACGCTGTGCGGTTCGATGATATAGTCGCCGTCGCACAGGCGGCGCAGGGCGGGCGCGATGTCGTCGGGCGAAACGTCGGCGAGAAAGCCGAGTCGCCCCGTGTTGATGCCGAGGATAGGCACGCCGCTGCCGCCAATTCGTGCGGCGGTGTTGAGAAACGTGCCGTCGCCGCCCACCGAAATCGCGAGCGCGAAGTCCGTCAGCGGGGTTCCGGGCATAATGGTGCGGCAGCCTGCGAGCGAGAGGCCGAGGCGCGTGGTGAGAAATTCGGCGAAAGCGGATTCTACCGATATTTCTGCTTCCAATTTGTGGAGCATGCGCACGATGGCTTCCACATATCTGTTTTTCTGCGTCTGATATACGTTGCCGAAAAGCGCAATCTTGAGAGGAGTATCGTTCATACGGTCAAAATAGTTTGGCTTATGCAAAAGTACGATAATAATTTCATAAAAAACGGCATTGTCTTATATCGAAAGCGCAATTATCCCTGATTATTTGATGCCGTGAAGCATCAAGCCGTATGGCATTGGGCAAAAATCGGTTTTATGGCTAATGATTTATGCCCGTTCGTCTGTAAAATTTCGCATTATGTCGATTATCTTACGTGGAAATAAGGGAAAGCATTAAACCATAAAGCCTGAAACTCGTCTTAAAGATGTGCAGAAAAAAATTGCAACACATCAACTCCAATATATATAATATTGTATGACGTTTACAAAGAAAATCCTCTTGCCTTTCTTGCTTGCCGCTGCGCTGCCCTTCGGAGCACAGGCTCAGCGCTACCTTGTGGCAGGACATGTGACGGACGGAAAGTCCAATGAACCTGTTGAACTGGCTACAGCCGCCCTGCTTTATTCCGACAGCACCGTGGTGACGGGCAAGGCGACCGAAGAAGACGGTACCTTCCTGCTCAACGCCCGCAAGCCTGGGCAGTACATTCTGAAAGTGTCGTTTGTGGGCTATAACCCAGCCTGCCTCAACGTGAATGTGCCCGAGGGAACCGACTCGCTCAACGTGGGGAAAATCATTCTCAAACCCTTCGACAGCACGCTCAAGACGGCCGTCGTGACCGCCACGGTAGCGCGTGTGGAACAGAAGGAAGATACCACCATCTTCAACGCGGCAGCCTATCGCGTGCCCGAAGGCTCTACGCTCGAAGCACTCGTGAAGCAGTTGCCCGGTGTGGAGGTGAGCGACGATGGCACGGTGAAATGGAACGGCAAAACCGTGACGGAATTTCTTGTAAACGGCAAGGACTTCTTCAAAGGCGACACGAAGGTCGCGATGAAGAACCTGCCCACCGACTTGGTCAACAAAATCAAGGCTTACGACAAGAAGAGCGATTACACGGAACTGACGGGCATTGACGATGGCGAGGAAACCACCGTGCTCGATATCTCTATGAAACGCGAGCTTAATCAGTCGTGGGTTTCCAATATAGACTTGGCCTACGGCACCAAGGAACGCTATTCGGGGCGCGCTTTCGTGAACCGCTTCACCGACAAGAGCCGCATCACGGCCTATGGCTCTGCCAACAATACGGGCGACCGCGGCTTCGGCGGCCCGCGCGGATTTGGCGGTGGCAGCGGCCTCACGGCTTCGAAGAGCGCAGGCCTGGACTTTTCTTGGGAGAACGGCAAGGCCAAACGCGAGGCCGGACGCTTCGAGATTGGCGGTAACGTGCGTTACAACCATACGGGCAACGACCTCGTACAGACCACCAATTCGCAAACCTTTTTGACTTCCGGCTCAACCGGCTCTTACAGCAACTCTGCCTCGCGCAGCAACAGCAGCGCCACGAACGTGAACAGCAGTCTGCGCCTGCAATGGAGCCCCGACTCGATGACAAATGTCGTGTTCCGCCCCTCGTTTACTTTCTCTAAGAAAGATGCCGGCAGCAACTCTCGCAGCGGCACGTTCAAAAACGACCCGTATGCCGTGGAAGGCATGGTGACGCCCCTCGACAGCATCTTTCAGGACGAACTCGCGATGTCCGAAAGCCTGAAAGAGATAGCCGTGAACCGCAACCTCAAAGAAACGCTTAGCGACAGCAAGAGCGTGGGGGCGCAGGGTTTCCTGATGGTTATGCGCCGCCTGAGCAGCAACGGGCGCAACATTTCGCTCCGCGCCAACGGCGGCTACACCAACTCCAAGAGCCACAGTTTCGGCATTTCGTCTATCAAATATTTCCAGAACAATAAGGCGGGCGACTTTACCAACCAGTACACAGACAATCCCTCTACGAATTGGAACTACAGCGTGCGCCTCGGCTACGTGGAGCCGCTCGGAAAGAACTGGTTTGCCGAAGTGCGCTACGAGTTTTCCCACAAGTATACCGACAGCGACCGTTCGCTCTATAATCTTGACGAATATGCTGACGGCTCGTTCGGCAACTCTTCCGCATATCCCATTATCGGCACGCTGCCTGCCACGGAAGCCGACATCTGGGCGCAGATGCGCGACGACGACAACAGCCGCTACGCCACCTATAAGTATACCGACCACACGGCAACGGCGGGCATTCGCTACAACTCCTCAAAAATCCGCGCCAACGTGGGCGTCTCGTTCAACCCCGAGGGAACGAAACTCAACTATCTCCGTCCCGGACAGAACATCGACACGCTCGTGACGCGCCAAGTATTCAACGTTTCGCCGCAAATCCGTTTCCGCTACAAAATTTCCAAAACCAATCAACTGGAAGTCAATTATCGCGGCTCGGCTTCGCAACCTTCGATGACCGACCTCCTGGCAGTGGTTGACAATTCCGACCCTCTGAACATTTCGCTCGGTAATCCTGGTTTGAAACCCTCTTGGAACAATAATTTGCGCATGTCTTATCGCGGCTACAACGCTTACCGCCAGCAGGGCATGGCGTTCAACCTCACGTTCCAGCAGACCAAGAACTCCGTTTCCAACCGCATGGTCTACGATGACGCAACCGGCGCGCGCTACACCCGTCCTGAGAACATCAGCGGCAACTGGAACACCGCGGGCAACTTTATGTTCAACACGGGCCTCGGGCAGATGAAGAATTTCACGATATCTACCTTCACCGACATCAGCTATAACAACGCCGTGGGTTACGTGAGCCGCATCGGTACGTCGCAGAGCGTGGCGCAGTTTGTTAATTCTGTGTTCAACACTTCCAGAGAAAACGGGACGGCAACAAATGTGGCGCCTAAGACCTTCGACGATTACAACAATATTTTCGACGCCTCTGTTTCTTCAAAGAATACCACGCGCACGCTCGGCGTAGGCGAGAATCTCAATATCACTTATCGTAGTTCTTGGTTCGACATCGGGCTTTTGGGAACGCTGAAATACCAGCACTCTCGCGCAACCTTGCAAGAAAACTATAATATGGACACGTGGCAGTTCTCCTACGGCGCACAGGCCAACTTCAACTTCGACTGGGGCATGAGCGTTTCGACCGACCTGCGCATGAGCTCCCGCCGAGGCTATACGGACAACGCGATGAACACCAACGAGTTCCTTTGGAACGGGCAGATTTCGCAATCGTTCCTCAAAGGCAACGCGGCGACCGTAAGCCTGCAATTCTACGACATCTTGCACCAGCAGAGCAACATCAGCCGCGCCATCACCGCGCAGCAGCGCAGCGACTCGTGGAGCAACGCCATCAACTCTTACATTATGCTCCACTTCATCTACAAGCTCAACGTCTTCGGCGGTAAGAGCACGGGCGAAAACAAAGATGACAAAGACAACGGACGCAATGCCCGAGAGGGCTTCCGCCCCAGCCAGCCCGGACAGAACTCCATGCATGCTATGCCGATGATGCCCGCAGGAGGCGGACAAGGCGGCGGTCGCGGCGGATTTTAGGAGAGAGGAGATTAATTAGGCAATAAAATCAAACGTCCCTCACTCTTTGCGTAGAGTGAGGGACGTTTGATTTTATTTGCATAGTTGCTCGCTATTCACAACCCAGTGGATTTAAGGAGTGTTTCTGCATTTGTTGGGTCAAGCGGTTCGCCAACGTATTTGCCTTCTCTTGCATCTTTGATAGATGCCGCAGTTATTTCGTTTGGTTGATTGAAGGAGTTTTTCTGTTGCGGTAGGTTCTTTTGCATAAGGCTATATCTTTATTGTTGCAAATATATAGAATACCTGTCAAAATGCATCTCCTTTCGTCTGTTTCCCCATTTTCTTATATGCAAAAGCGCAAAAAAACGGAGAAAGGCTTTGCTGCTATGAAAATAAGACTTACCTTTGCACCGCTTTAAGAAAGAAACGCACGGGCACTTAGCTCAGTTGGTTCAGAGCGTCTGCCTTACAAGCAGAGGGTCGGGGGTTCGAATCCCTCAGTGCCCACAAAGATTTTCGAAGCGTTTCTTTCAAACAGCAGCAATGACCTGTTTCTATCGGGCACTTAGCTCAGTTGGTTCAGAGCGTCTGCCTTACAAGCAGAGGGTCGGGGGTTCGAATCCCTCAGTGCCCACAAATTACGAAAGAAACAAGCAAGGTCATCGGGCACTTAGCTCAGTTGGTTCAGAGCGTCTGCCTTACAAGCAGAGGGTCGGGGGTTCGAATCCCTCAGTGCCCACACTGGGAAATCAAAATCCTTAGAAGGCGTGGAAACCCTCGGTTTCCACGCCTAATTTTTTTCTTTCTGCATAAATGACTACCGAACAATATCCTTCTCGGCTCTTGGAACGGGCGGTGAGCGAGTTTGCCAAGCTCCCCGGCATAGGGCGCAAAACGGCCCTGCGCTTTGCCCTGCACACGCTCTCGCGCGACGAAAACAGCGTGGCGGCAATGGCAGAGAGCATCTTGCGGCTGCGCCGCGAGGTGAAATATTGCCGCGTGTGCCATAATATATCCGACACCGACGTTTGCGAAATTTGTGCCAACCCGCGCCGAGATGCCTCGACGATATGCGTGGTGGAAAATGTGCGCAGCGTAATGTCGTTTGAAAGTACCGGGCTTTACCACGGCCTTTACCACGTGCTCGGCGGCGTGATTTCGCCGATGGACGGCATCGGCCCGGCCGACCTTCGCCTCGACAGCCTCTTCGAGCGCGTGGCGCAGGGCGGCATCAAGGAAGTGATCCTCGCCCTCAATCCCACAATGGAGGGCGACACCACTAACTTCTATATCTACCGCAAGCTCGAGCAGACGGGCGTGGCGGTCACCGTGTTGGCTCGTGGCGTGAGCGTGGGCGAAGAAGTGGAGTATGCCGATGAGGCCACCCTCGGCCGCTCGCTCGTGGGGCGCACGCCGTTTGCATAATAAACTAAAAGCAACTACACATTATTATATATATGTCTCCAAACGCAATGATAAAAGTCCTGCGCATCGACTACGTACTCACGCTCGCAGCAGCAGGGCTGCTGGCAGCGGCCTTTGAGCTTGGCTGGCTGCCCGCGGGCTTTGTGGAAACCACGCCCGAAACGCTCTATACCGCCAACCTCATCAGCATCGTCACGGCACTCGGCGGCACCTATCTCGCCCTGCGCCTTATGGCTTTCGGCAAGGTGAAGCGCATGGTAGCCGAGAGCGAAAAGGCTTACTGCAAGTTTTTGGCTCTGCGCCAGCTGATTATCGGCGTGGCAATCTATGCCAACCTTTTTCTCTACTATGCCCTTCTAAGTGCGGACAACACAGCGATGTATTGCCTGCTCATCACGCTCGTGGCGCACTGCTTCTGCTGGCCGGCGGCGCAGGCTCCTTCCGATAAGTAACGCAAAAGGATGAAACTCACCGTCATCATCGTCAACTACAACGTTCGCGATTTCCTCGAACAATGCCTCCGCTCCCTGTTCCTCTCGGGCGCGGGCATCGACATGGAGGTGTATGTCGTGGACAACGCTTCGTCTGACCGTAGCGTGCCGTTTCTTCGGGCTCGTTTCCCGAAAAAGCAATATCCCCGCCTGCATTTTATCGCCAATGCCGAAAACCTGGGTTTCGGATATGCCAACAATCAGGCGTTGAAAAAGGCTGCGGGCGAGTATGTGCTTTATCTCAACCCAGACACCCTGCTTACGGAACACACCCTGCGCGATGTGCTCGCCTTTGCCGACAGCCAGCCGCTGCTCGGTGCGCTCGGCGTGAAAATGTTGCAGGAAAACGGGCGCTTTGCCTTTGAGTCGCGGCGCGGCTTGCCCACGCCGTGGACCTCTTTCTGCCGCATGGCGGGACTGGCCACGCTATTCCCGAAGTCAAGGCGGTTTGGCAAATACTATATGCGCTATCTCGATGAGAATGAGGCGGCGGAGATAGAAATCGTGTCGGGGGCATTCATGCTGGGGCGGCGCGAAGTGTTGCAGGAGTTGGGCGGTTTCGATGAAGACTTCTTTATGTACGGCGAGGACATCGACCTCTCTTATCGCCTCCTCAAATCAGGTCGCAAAAACTACTACGTGCCCACGCCCATCGTGCACTATAAGGGCGAGAGCACGCAGAAAAACAGCTATCGCTACGTGCACGTGTTTTACGAAGCGATGCTCATCTTTTTCCGCAAGCATTTCCGGCATTACAGCCTGCTTTTCTCCCTGCCCATCAACATTGCCATCGTGCTCCGCGCCGCCGTGGCGCTGATTGCCATGCAGCTCAAAGCCCTGCGTTCCATTTACCGCCCCCACGCGCAGAAGGCGGCGGGCAGTTTCTTATACTATGGGCGTCACATAGAGAAGATGAAGCTGTTGGCAGAGCAGTGGCGGCTGGACGTTACCTACGTGGAGGCCGACGAACAGGCATTGCCCGAGGGGCATTTGGCGTTCGGGGACGGCCTCGGCCGCTTTATGTTCGTCATTTACGACGATGAGTCGTATTCTTTCGGCAAGATTTTGGAAAATGCCAGCCGCTCGCTTCAGCCGCTCTACGTGGCTACGTATCATCCGCAGCACAATGTTTTGATAACTGGCGGCAAGGTGTATCACGCGATACGCGAGGCGCTATAAATATTGGTTTTAGAACATGGAAAAGCCTTTGCCCGTGATATTGAGAGCCTTAGAACCCGAAGATTTGGAGTTGCTCTATACGATAGAAAACGACCCAGAGATTTGGGACGTTACGGCACTCGGTGCACCGTGCAGCCGCTATGCCTTGAAGCAATACGTGGCAGCGCAGCAGACGCTTGGCGAGTGCGACCAGCTGCGCCTCGTGGCGGCTCTGCGCGACGGCGGACGCGCCATCGGCATTGCCGACCTCACGGGCTACGATGCAATTGACCGCCGCGCGGAAATCGGCATCGTTTTGCTCCGTTCCGAGCGCGGCAAAGGCTACGGCGCAGCCACATTGTCCTTAATCGAGGCCTACGCCCGCGACCGCCTGCGCCTCCACTCCCTGCTCGCCCGCACGGCAACCGAGGGCAACGATGCCGCCCTCGCCCTCTTCCGCTCCGCTGGCTATGAGCAGACCGGCACGCTCAAGGACTGGCATTACAGCAAAGGCAAGTACTGCGACATGGCTTTGTTTCAAAAGATTTTTGAGGTAGAGTAGGGGAGAGATTGCGCCCGTTGCTCAATAATTTCTTGCTTATAGAGCTTCCTGACGAATTAAAAACACTCCTTTGCCGCCCCTTTTTCCTGATTTTCTTTTCTTCCTTACTTTATAGTTGCGTTTGCAGCCTTTTTTCCTTACTTTTGCATAATAAGACAAACAAAATATTGCGATTATTATGCAGAAACTGGCAGATTACATTAAGCAGATAGAGATAAAAAGCCTTTGGAGCGGCCATAAGCACATCATTTGGACGCTGCAAAGGGGCGTGAACGTGCTGAGCGGAAAGAACGGAGCGGGTAAGAGCACCATTCTCAACAAATTGGTCTCTGCTCTGCGCGACATGCCCGCCAGCGGAGAGATAAAAGCCGCCACGCACCTCGGCGTGCGCATAGACTTCTCGCCCTCCGATGCCACAGGCATACGCTACGACATCATTCGCAGCTTCGACCGCCAGCCCGTCCGCGACGAGCGCATCACGGCGGCGGCAGGCGTACCGCTCATCACGGAACTCGATTGCCAGCTCTACCTCGTGCAGCGCCGCTATCTTGACTACCAGGTAAACGTGGGCAACCGCATGATTGCCCTCCTCACCGGCGGTGCACCCGACGCCCGCGAGCGGGCCACGGAGGCGGCCAATCTTAAAACGCGCTTCCAGGACATTGTGGACGAATTGTTTAGCGAAACAGGCAAGCGCATCGACAGGCAAAGCAACGAACTTTCATTTATCCAATACGACGAGCCGCTCTCGCCCTACAAGCTTTCCAGCGGCGAGAAGCAAGTGCTCCTTATCTTGCTCACCGTGCTCACTGAAGACCGCCAGCCCTACGTGCTGTTTATGGACGAACCCGAGGCGAGCCTGCATTTCGAGTGGCAGAAGCGGCTCATCGGCATTGTGCACGAACTGAACCCCAACGCGCAGATTATTCTTACCACCCACTCGCCCGCCCTCATTATGGACGGCTGGGAAGACAGCGTTACGGAAGTTAGCGACATCACAGTTTAAGGAAAATGGGTAAGGGGCTTACAGATAATCTCAATTCGGCTTATGTTGAGGCTGCCAACCGCCTGTCGGGCAAGCAGGCTCCGAAGAAAATCGTAGCTTATGTGGAGAGCTACGATGATGTGCTCTTTTGGAGTAATTTGCTGCGCGAGGCGCAGTTGCCTGGCATACGGTTTGAGGTAATTCTTCCTTCTCGTTACTCTCTTTCAAAAGGCAAGAAGATAGCCCTTGCCAACGACCTCGGCCCGCGCCTCGGCAAATATATGATTGCTTGCGTAGATGCTGATTACGACTATGTGCTTCAAGGCGTTACGGAAAACTCTAAGATGGTTTGCTCGAACCCTTACGTGTTCCACACTTACGCTTATGCGATAGAGAATTTCCAATGCTATGCGCCCACTCTGCACAACGTTTGCGTTATGGCCACGCTCAACGACCGCAACGTTTTTGACCTTGAGCGTTTCCTTTCTGAATATTCCGAAATCGTTTGGCCGCTGTTTGTGTGGAACGTGTGGGCTTACCGCTACGGGGCTTACAAGCAGTTCTCCCTGATTGACTTTGCGCGGGTAGTGACGCTCACGGAAGTCAATCTGCATCACCCCGAGCAGACGCTTGCTCGCCTGCGCCACCTTGTCAATGGCAAGATCAGCCGCCTGCAAAAGTCCTATCCTCAGGGCCGCCGCACGTATAAGCCGCTTTGGAACGAGCTGCTTGCTCTCGGACTCACGCCGCAGACCACCTATATGTATATGCGTGGGCACGACTTGTTCGATGGCGTGGTAACGCCGCTGCTCTCTGCCGTTTGCGACGTGCTGCGCAAGGAGCGCGAGCGCGAGATACGTCGGCTGGCGGAGCACGCCACGCAGCTGCAAAACGAACTTTCAGCCTACGCCCACGCCTCTTCGCCCATCGACGAAATGCTGCGCAAGAACCTTGCCTATACCGATTGCCCGCTGTATCAGAAGATTATCGACGATATTAAGTCGTTCGTCACGGGCGGGGCATGATAGGCAAGTAGGGGCGCAATAGAAAAATACGCTTTCGCGTTTTGCTTTTCTCTCGCCTTGCACTAACTTTGCACTACGTAATCAGGTACTTCCTTATAAGATAGTTTTAATATGGGTACTTTTCTTAAAGCCGTAAAGGCGGGCTGGGCGAAATTAAAAAAGGCTTTAGCTGCCGCCTGGCGTTGGTACAAGGGACAGTTTGCGGGCCGTCCTTGGTGGCGAAAAACATTGGCGGCCATTGTTTCGTTTTTCGCATTTATATTATTGTATGCCGTTGCCGTCACCTGCAATCTCTTCTGGCTTTTCGGCAAATCGCCGTCAATCAGCGAAATCCGCAACCCTAAGACCGCTATGGCGTCGGAAATGTATAGCGCGGACGGAAAACTGCTCGGCAAGTTCTTCAACGAGAACCGCTCGCCCGTGCCTTACGACTCCATTAACAGCGTATTCTTCCAAGCACTTATTTCCACCGAAGACGAACGCTTCTACGACCACCACGGCGTAGATGTGCAGGGACTCTTTGCCGCTCTGAAAGATGCCACGCAAGGCCGCGCCAGAGGGGCTTCCACCATTTCGCAGCAGCTGGTTAAGAATATGTTCCGCGTGCGCACGCAATATTCCACCGGTTTGCTCGGCAAGGTGCCGGGGCTGAGCATTCTCATCATGAAGAGCAAGGAGATGATCATTGCCACCGAGTTGGAACTGCTCTGCACGAAAAACGAAATTCTCGAGATGTATGCCAACACGGTCGACTTCGGCTCAAACGCCTTCGGCATCAAGACGGCCGCCAAGACGTATTTCAACACCACGCCCTCGCAGCTCAAGCCCGAGGAGGCCGCCGTGCTCGTGGGCTTGCTCAAAGCCACGTCGGCGTACAACCCGAAAATCAATCCCAAGAACAGCCTGAAGCGCCGCAACACCGTTTTAGACAATATGTATGCCCACCGCAAGGAACTCGCCGAGCATTTCCCCAATGTGGCCATTACCTCAAAGGAGGTTTGCGAAGCCTTGAAGGATAAGCCTATCAAGCTGAATTTCAGCGTTGAAAACGCCTATCAGGGCACGGCCCTCTATTTCCGAGAAGCGGTGAAGGACTACGTGCGCGAGCATTGCCCCGACCTTGACCTCGACCGCGACGGACTGAAAATCTACACCACGCTCGACAGCCGCATGCAGCGGTATGCCGAAGAAGCGGTGGATGAGCAGATGCAAAACGTGCAACGCTCTTTCGACAACCACTGGCGCGGCCTCGGCGACCCTTGGCGCGATGCCAAGGGCAACGTGATACCGAATTTCATAGAAGACATAGCGCGCCGCAGTGATGCCTACAAGATGCTCGTGGCACGCTACCCCAACAACCCCGACTCCGTGCGCCATTACATGAACAAGCCCCACCCCGTCAAACTCTTCGGCTACGGCGAAAAGGGTAGGGTGAAGTATGAAGAGATGAGCACGATGGACTCCATTCGCTACATGGTGAAATACATGCACACGGGCTTCGTGGCCATGGAACCGCAAACGGGCTACGTGCGAGCCTATGTGGGCGACATCGATTTCAAGACTTGGAAATACGACAAGGTGCAGGCCATGCGCCAGCCCGGGTCCACGTTCAAGCTCTTCGTGTATGCAACCGCCATGAAGCAGGGCTGGACCCCTGCAGATGCGCGCATCACCGACTCTTACATACGTATGGAGGTCTACGACCCCGCGCAGGGAAAAAACACTATTTGGCAGCCCCACAACGCCAACGGGCATTTCTCCAACGCCAACATTCCCCTCCGCGCCGCTTTCGCGCAGAGCGTCAACACCATTGCCGTGAAGCTCGGGCAGGAGGTAGGCATCGACAACGTGATACAGACGGCGCACGACATGGGCATAACCTCGAAACTCGAGAATGCCCCAGCGCTCGCCCTCGGCTCTAACGACGTGACGCTCTTCGAGATGGTAAACGCCTATGCCTCCGTGGCCAACGACGGCATGCACGTCTCTCCCGTGCTTGTTACCAAGATAGTAGATGCCGATGGGCGCACCGTCTACGAGGCAAAGCATGAAGAACGCCGCGCCCTGCCTTACCGCGCCGCCTTCTATATGCAAAAACTTCTCGAGGCCGGCGTGCGCGACGGCGGCGGCACGTCGCAGACCCTCGGCGGCTCGGCCTACTTGGGTCGCTACGGCAACCAGCTCGACTTCGGCGGCAAAACCGGCACGAGCAACAATCATTCCGATGCTTGGTTCATCGGCGTTACGCCCGGCTTGGTGGGCGGCGCGTGGGTGGGCGGCGAGTACCGCAGCATCCACTTCCGCACCGGCCGCCTCGGGCAGGGTAGCCGCACGGCACTGCCCATCTTCGGGCTGTTTATGAAAAAGGTGCTGGAAGACGAGAGCCTTAAAGGCAAATATTTGCTCAAATATCCCGCGCCGAAGGAAGACATAGAGCCCTCTACCTATCAAGGCTATTTCGCCCCGCCTGCCGAAGAGGCCGACAGCCTCTCTGCAGACAGCACGCTTGTGGGCGACGACCTCATGGGCACGGGCGCAGACCCTGCCGCCGAGCAACCTGCCGGCAAGGCCGCAGAGGCGGCTGACGAGAATGCCGCCAACAACCTGTTTGAGTAAAGCAAATGGATTAAGGGGGAGCAGCAATGCGCCCCCTTAATATTTTATCTTCACATTCATGCACCTTTGGCGGCGGCTCGGCAGAGTCCAAGCGAGCTTGGCCTCTGCCGAGCCTTGCACAAACGTTCGTTTCCAACAGACGCTTTGCAAGGTCTCGCTTGGATTGTTTCGCCCGCTCTATACGCATTTTTTCCCGAAAAACCTTTCAACCTCTCAGCTGTGCTGCTATCTGTTTGTTTATAAGTCGTTGCCGCTGAACGGCTGGGCGTGCAAACCTTTCAGCGATGAAGGGTTTTATTTGCACTATTTTTCTGACCGCGAATTTTCGTGCAAGCGAGTGCAGAGCCGAGTTTACTCGGACTTTGCCATGGAGAGTAATCGCACTTTTAAGAACTTGCAGTTGTCTTTCTGCGCGGTAGACGTAAATAATACGCCGCGTCGTCGGGCTTTGAAAGTGGCATAAAAAAAGAAGATGTCATCAAGATAATGTTTTATGACGACACCTTCTTTCAATAAGAATATGGTTCTTGGATTACATTAGATAAATTGAGGCGTGTACTCAGCAAGAGCTTCCATATCACCCTTGGCAGTTGTTTTTCGAATGAAATGTACTCATAACGTATTGCTCGTACGAATCCATGAGTTTGTTCCAATCCAGCGTATCGGTGTCGCTAAATATTTCATTAGACATCTCAACAGATTCATTTATGTTCTTAATAGACTCCTCCGAACTGTTTCAGATGTTTGCAACTTTGTTGATATAGTTTTATTATCTGAGCCCGATGAACATGATGAAAAAGCAAACACAAATCAGACGAGGGCAATACTTATGCATCTCATATCAATTTGTAATCTTTAGCTTGAATTTCTTTACTTTTTCTAAATCTGATTCTACATCATTGCTTGATTCTTTACTTCCAGTGAACTCAAGAGTAATAGTTTCATCTGGTTCACTCTCTAGAAATTTCTTAAACTCATTTCCGTCAGAATCACCAGAACGCCACTCACGGTAGTTGGGTAAAAGTTCTTTTACATCTACTCCGTTTTCTGTCTGACCAACACCTACGATCCACATTTGACCATACTCGCTACACATTGAAGACGTATTGACTGTACTAAGTAGTTTGAAGGTAATTTCCATTGACGGGTAACCATAACTACCTACGCTCTTTTCTGCATTGATAACTTCGACCTTGCCCTTGAGCTGTGAGGGCAATAATACATTGCTGAGTTCAAAAGAAGAAGTCTCTTCAGATGTTTCTATTGTTTTACTACTTTCCTCTTCGTCAGAAGATGCTCCCTCCACAGATATATCACCAGTGAGATATGGAGTAAATTGACTAGCCTGCTCAAACCACTTGGGGGCATCATCAGAATTGTGATATTCACCCTCAAAAACAATTTCTTCAGAATCTCCCTCTGACCCTGTAAGAAGTTTCTTCAGTTTCAACATATCCTCGCTCTTTACAGAAAGATCTTGAATAGTAGTGCCATTTTCATCAACAAGATTAATGATAGCAACGGACAACAAACTCGTAAAGTTGATGTCACGCGCATCAACATTCTTAAAGCCATCCTTTGTCATTTTCAGCGTAACCTTCAAACGGATGTATTGAGTTCCAATAGCTCCATCCTTTTCAGCATATGTCAACTCGGAGGGTTGATCAACTACTTCTATGAACTTGGCCAGTTCGCCAGATGTGAACACTGTTGATGTCGGAGTAATTTCTTTAGGTCCAACACCAGATGAACACGAGGTCATCATCGCCAGCAAGAAGGCGGAAAAGATGAAATAAATTTTCCTCATAATTATTTTGATTTTAAAGAATTAATAATATTGGTTGTTTGTTATAAAAAGAATATCTTGCGAATTTTTCATCAACCATTAACGCGGATTTAGACTATGTTCAGAGGCGTAAGCCTCCTGGAAGTAGGATATTTTCTGATGCTTACGCAAAAGCGCATATTACATCTTTTGGCAATATTCTATCGCACATTCAGGCGTGCAAAATACCATAAAGAACCAGTGATTGTCGGTAGTAGCATTTTTTAATGCCTCATTCCATTCTTGATAAGCCTTCTTTACGTCTTCGTCTTCGAGTGCTTTTTCCCAATCTGGATCTTCTTGAGTAATCTCATAAAGCCTATGCATCAACTTGTCATGGATTCTATCGCAATCATCATTACTGGTTGCAGATCCCAATTCTTTAGTTGCCTCCTCATAGGCACTAATAAAGTCACCACTTGTTGATGAACAAGACACCAACATAAATAAAGCTAAAAGCAGAGTTTGAAAGAAAAAGAATTTTTTCATAGTTGTTGTTTTTAATATTGTTGAACGATTTTTTTTTGAGCGGTGGTATCCCTTATTTCTCAAGGAATAACCACCTCTCTTATTTTCCATTTTTGAAGTAAAAACGCGCGTAGGGTGTAACGGTTAAGGTCCGCTTGTATTTAACGCTATTTCTGTGCTGCTTTTAGCATCTTCTCGGTTAATTTTGTGTAGCGAGCCAGCTGTGAGGCAGACATTGAACCTTTTGCATTTTCCATCTTATCACAAAATTCCTGAGCTTTACTCATGAGAGCCGGATATTCTGTCATGGCTGTCATATCGCCTTCAGCCATTTTCTTAGCTATAGAGATGCATTTGTCAACATACTCCTCGTAAGAGTCTAACATTGCATCCCAATCTTGAGAAGAGGCTGAGGAACTGTCGGCAGTATCTTCATCTTCGGTGATTGTGCCGTTGGAAGATTCTAAAACTTCTGTATTTGAAGATTTAGCCTTATATTCTGCATATTTTGCACCTGAATATCCTGGCTTTATTAGGATATAGGCTCCTTCTTTGAGAATTTTATTCCACTTTTCTTGATCTTTGGGCGTGAGTTTCGCTACCTTTTTACTGGCTCTCATTTGAGCTCGCACGGATCCGGCATTAAGGAAATGACTTAATTCCCCATTATCATAGTCATAGCCTTCCTCAATTTTAAAGCCAGGAAGCGTACCTATATTAACGTGATTTTCATCAAGAACTTCAACGTCAAAATCCATGTCGTAGTTGGAAGCAACAGATTTTGTAACCTCTAATGCTAATGAAGATGTGATTACCTTACAATCTACACCATCATCATTTTTCTCGTCTGACATATTGACAACAACTTCCTGGTCTGTCAGCTTAATATAATCAGCTAACCCGCCAAGTTCTGCTTCAACTTTGAGCGTGACACTGTTTTCTTCACTACATGAAGCAAGGCACATCAAAAGTCCTGCGAATGATAAATACTTTAACACTTTCATTTTTTTAATTTTTAAGTAAAAGATTTGGTTAGTAATAAAATTTTGTTCTCGGAAAAATCAGAGAATACCATTAGGAGTATTTGTTCTGATGTTTCTTTGCATAAGATAGGCTGCGGTTCGGCAATTAAAACAAGTTTTATTGCGCTCACCTTGCACTTTCTTTGCGCAAAATTAGTGCAAGAGGGATTACACATCCTGTTCCATTTCATCCCTTTTATACATTATGCATTATTTCTTTTTATTTACCAATTTTCCTTTTCACAAATGTTACTAATTTTGCGATATGCAACAGGATTATGATTCATCGGCTTCAGGCTACCTGGTGGATTCATTCGAAGGAATCAGTAGGAAGTTTACGGATGTGACAATATTCAACACATCGGACGTAAACATAGTGGCAAAAGCCAAACGCTATGGGCGTTGGTGGTTGCTAAAGGGTTTGAACAAGCAGGTAGCTAATGAAACCGCCTATATTCAACGGCTTAGAAAAGAACTCGACTTGCTAATGCAATTGGAGCATCCTTTTGTGGTGTCAACAGTAGGTCTGGAAATGGTAGAAGACTTTGGCTACTGCATAGTGATGGAATATGTGGAAGGCACGACGCTGAAAGAATGGCTAAAGGAAAATCATGCCTGCAAAGACCGAAAAAGAATTGCGATTCAGTTGGCTGAGGCAGTAAACTATATACATTCTAAAGGTATTGTTCATCGCGACTTGAAGCCGGAGAATATTATTGTTACAAAAAATAGCACCAGCATAAAACTGATAGACTTCGGGCTTGCGGATACCTGCAGTTACGCTATTTTGAAACAACCGGCGGGAACTCCTCAATATATGTCACCGGAACAAATGCAAACGTCTGTAGCAGATGTGCGGAACGACATTTATAGCCTTGGTGTTGTCTATGGCAAAATGAATCTGGGGTATGGTTTTAAGCATATTATACAGAGGTGTCTGAAGCCGATAGAACTTCGATACCGGAATGTACCAGAATTGCTGGATGCCATCTCGAAACGAGATAAAATCAAAACAGTATTTGCATGGGTTGTTGTTGTATTACTGGTCGTGGCCGCGGCTTTCATATTTATAGCCCAATCCCTTAGAATAAGCGAACTCAGACAACAGTTGAGCAGCAACAAACTGCAACAAATGGGGGTTCACGATACGGTTTCATCGCTGAATGCTCGTCTGGAGCGAGTTTCGGCTGCTCATATGGAATTGTTGCAAAAAAAACAAGCTCAAGAGGCAGAGAGGATGAGAGTTGAAAATGCCATCAAAAATGGGAAGAATGTTATCAACAATGCCATTAAGAGCGCCGGCGTTATGCATCATCTCGACACGCTAAAATCTTTTGACAATCTGAATATGGAAATTTTCAAAAGGATTCATGAAAGCAGCGCTGCCTATAATCGCTATCTAACGAAAATTAGCGGCAAATTCTCGGAAAGAGAGATGGCAGAAATCACAAACGCCCTCGTCGTTTATGACGGCAATCTGATAACGAAATTGATGAAACGTTATAATCAACTGAAAAACGACTATGATAAAACAGTTATGCAAGGAAATTGAGACAGCCCTTAATCATCAGATAAAGACGCCCAAAGACTTTATCTTTTTGCGAGATAATATCTATTCACGACTGCACGTGCTCGTCAGCCGAACCACGTTGATGCGCATTTGGGGGTATTTGAGCGAAGACGTTACACCCAGAGTTGGCACGCTTTCTATTTTGGCTGAATTCTTGGGTTATCGCAATTGGGAAGACTATTGCAGAAATGCTGTCTTGCCAAAGGAAGAACAGAGCAATCCCGTATTGAACAGGCGACTGAGCGTGACTTCTGCTTTAGACCCCGGCGATTGCATTCGCCTCACCTGGCAGCCGGACAGAGTGTGCGACATTGAGTATATAGGTAATCTTACGTTTCGAGTCATGGCATCCCAAAATACTCGCTTACATAAAGGCGACACCTTTCAATGTTGTATGATAATAGAGGGTGAGCCATTATATCTTGACAAGCTCATACAAGGCGACGCTCACGCTATAGCCTATGTTTGCGGGAAGAAATCGGGAGTTAGATATGAGTTCATATAAATGCACCTTTGGCTGCGGCTCGGCATAGTCCAAGTAAACTTGGCCTCTACGCTCGCCTTGCACAAACGTTCCTTTTGCCGCAAACATCCCAAGAATAGGCCCTTCGTGCCATCTATTGGAGGTAAAGAAAAGAGGCTGTGTCAATTTTGACACAGCCTCTTTTCTTAAAAATTTGGTGGGTGGCTAATGGGATTCGAACCCATGACATTCAGAACCACAATCTGACGCTCTAACCAGCTGAACTATAGCCACCATGTCTGCCTTCTTTCCGAAAGCGATGCAAAGGTAGTGCTTTTTGCCGAAACGGCAAAGGGTTTGCGCAAATTTTTGCCGTTATCTCGTAAGAAAAGCGGCAAAAGGATAAGGTGCAGGTTTTATTCAGCAGGATAATACTCATGCTTTGCCGCAGCCAAGGTGTTGAGCATGAGCATGCAAATGGTCATAGGGCCTACGCCGCCGGGGACAGGCGTGATGAAGCCGCAAAGAGGGGCCACTTCGTCGAACTTTACGTCGCCGCAAAGGCGGAAGCCTTTCGGGCGGCTTGCGTCGGGCACGCGGGTCGTGCCTACGTCGATTACGGTCGCGCCGGGCTTTACCATTTCAGCCGTGACAAATTCGGGGCTGCCTATGGCGGCAATCAGTATGTCGGCTGTGCGGCATATTTCCTTTACGTTGGCAGTGCGGCTGTGGCACACCGTGACGGTGGCATCGCCGAAATTCTTCATCATCATCAATGATGCCATCGGCTTGCCCACGATGTTGGAGCGTCCCAGCACAACGCAGTGCTTGCCGGAAGTTGGAATGTTGTAACGACGCAGGAGTTCGATAATTCCTTTGGGCGTTGCGGAGAGGTAGCAAGGTAGGCCGATGTTCATTCTCCCCACGTTTACGGGGTGGAAGCCGTCTACGTCTTTGCGATAATCTATGGCTTCAATCACCTTTTGCTCCGAGATGTGCGCCGGCAGGGGCAGTTGCACGATAAAGCCGTCGATGTCTTCATTTTCATTGAGTCCATCGATGCAGGCCAGCAGTTCCTCTTCCGTTACATCGTCTTCAAAACGGATAAGCGTGCTTTCAAAGCCGCAGGCTTCGCAGGCCAGCACTTTGTTGCGCACGTAAGTCTCGCTGCCTCCGTCGTGGCCAACGAGTATGGCGGCGAGATGCGGGCGTTTCATACCGTTTGCCGCCATTGCGGCGACTTCTGCTGCAATTTCCTGCTTGATTGTTGCGGCCGTAGCCTTTCCGTCGATGATTGTCATTCTATATATATAATATTGTATGGTTATTCTTTTCTCAAAGTTATGATGTCGTAGGCAGGCCATGCGCCGAGGCGATAAGGCACGCTGCCGCCGATGCCGGTAGACACGTAAAGGCGGCTGCCGCCTTCGGAGTAAAGTCCTGCCCAATGCGGCATCGTGAGGGCGGCAGGCGAGATGTTGCCGAAGCGAAGCTGCCAAGCGTGGGTGTGTCCCGAGAGCGTAAGGTCTACCTGCTTGTTGCGCGACACTTCGCGTGCCCAATGGTACGGGTCGTGGGAGAGCAACACGACAGCGGCGTTTTGCGGCACGCCTTTAAGGGTTTTGCTAAGGTCGGCCAAAGCGGGGTGGGGCGGTCGGCCGTTGTTCTCCGCGCCGGCAATATATAGCCGTTGGCCGTTTCTCGAAACCGCGAGGTGCTCGTTGCGGAGCACCTGCCAGCCGCATTCCTTTTCAAAGGCGATTATTTGGGAAAAATGGTATTTCTTCTCGAGTTCGCTTTGACGGGCGTTGTAAATGCAATAATCATGATTGCCAAGCACGGCCACTACGCCGTCGCGCGCGTTCAGTTGCGCAAGGATAGCGGCATAGGGATGCACTTCCGTGGAAT
This sequence comes from Bacteroidales bacterium, assembly GCA_022784065.1. Lineage (GTDB taxonomy): Bacteria > Bacteroidota > Bacteroidia > Bacteroidales > Bacteroidaceae > Alloprevotella. Next base: position 33,133 of record JALFUO010000039.1, read on the forward strand.
TGATATTGACCAAATCGCCAGTGAACACGATGAGGTCGGCGCGCTCCTCGTTGATGCGTCGCACCACCTTTTCTAAAAATCCCGTATGCCCGTTGTAAGTGCCGAGGTGAAGGTCGGAGATTTGCACGATGCGGTAACCGTCGAAAGTGGCGGGCAAGTTCTTGACGGGAATTTCAATTTCGTTTCTCTTCAAAATATGCGTGCCGAAGGCAACGCCGAACACCTGCGCCGCAAACACAATCAGCGCGAGCGCAACGGGCAGGTAGATACGTCTTTTCCACTTTTTGCGCAGCAGCCAAGCCGCCAAGAGCGACAGGGCATCGAAGATGAGGAAAACGACCTTAGGGATAAAGAAGCACGTAAGCAGAATGAAGAACGCCTGCATGCAGATGCTGCTGCGTCCCGCCATGAAGAGCAGGAGCGCAACGCCCGTGAGCAATGTGGGCAAAAAAACGCAGAACGAACTGATTACGTTCGTTCCGCGCGTGTATTTTCGCCAAATGTATAAGTCTGGCAAAATGGAGAGGAGTATCAGTGACAAGAATGTCAATACCATAGGCATTATAAAATTTTAATCCGTCTACATCTTATTATGCTCCTGCTGTTCCTGCCATTTCTCGCGGGCCAGTTCCTGCATATCGGTCACCGTGTCTTTTTCGTCTACGATTTCTGTGCCGAGCATGGTTTCGATCACGTCTTCCATAGTGACGATGCCTCGGAAGCAGCCGTATTCGTCAATGATGACGGAGATGTGTTCCTTTTTCGCCAAGAGCTCCTCCCAAATCTTCGAAACCGAGTCTGTTTCCTGAAAGGTGAGTATCGGTCTGACGATTTCCGAAAGCCTTGTGTCGAAGCGGTCTTCCGAGAGTTTCTCGAGAATTGTTTGGCGCAACACGTAACCCTTTATGAAGTCATCGTTTTCCTCGTTGAACACAGGGATACGCGAGTAGGCGCGATAGGCATCGTTTTTATAGAACTCGGAGAGCGTCATGTTTTCCTCGGCCATTTCCACCACGGAGCTTGGGGTCATGATGTCGCGTGCCGTGATGTCGTCGAGTTTCAGCAGGTGCTGGATCATGCTGTTCTCTTTCTTTTCCAGAACTCCTTCTTCTGCGCCGACTGTGACAATGGCAGAAACCTCTTCGCGGCTCACGGAAAGCGGTTGCTTCTTGTTGGCAATGATGTTGGTAAGCAGTTCCGAGAGCACCACAAAGGGGTAGGTGAGGAACACCAGTACGCGAATAATGCGTGTTGAGGGCAGAGCGAGTTGCCGCCAATAGGTGGCGCCGATGGTCTTTGGGATAATTTCGGAAGCCACAAGGATAAGCAGCGTGAGCACGGCGGAGGTTACGCCGAACCACTCGTTGCCGAATACCTTGTCGCTCTGTGCGCCCACGCCAGCAGCACCGACGGTGTGCGCAATGGTGTTGAGCGTCAGGATTGCGGAGATCGGGCGGTCGATGTCCTGCTTGTAGCGTTTGAGTAAGTGTGCAACGGATTTTCCCTCGCTTTCTTTCGCCGAGATAAAAGACATCGGCGTGGAAAGAAGCACGGCTTCAAGAATAGAGCAGAGGAAAGAAATAAAAATTGCAGAGAAGAGATAGAGGAGTAATAGCCCCATGGATAATTGGATAAGTGAAACAATATCCGTCCGTAAGTGTTTGGCTTTCAGAAAAGAGATTGCTTGTTAAGGTGGGTTCTATAAATTCGCTTTGGCAGATTTTGGATTTATTTTCGAGGACAAATTGTAAGTTGAAGAGGGAGCGTAGCGGGCTACGTGACCGATGAGACTTACGATTTAGACCGAAAAGAAAACAAAAGATGACAAAAC
>JALFUO010000042.1 GCA_022784065.1 Bacteroidales bacterium
GGGCTTTTTGAAAACCGCCCCTACTGGCAGCGGTCTTTTCGGCCAACGTATCAAAATTCGAAATACACAATTATTATAACATATATGATGCAGCATCTCAAAAAAAGCTACATACTCCTCGCCCTAGCCTTGCTCTCGATAGCGGCGCAGGCGCAGACCAACGGCAGCAACTCGCCCTATTCGCGCTACGGCTTCGGCTTGCTCGGCGACGGGGCGGGCGCATTCAACAAAGGCATGTCGGGCCTGGCCTACGGTATGCGCAACGGCAAGGAACTGAATACGCAAAACCCCGCCTCGTATTCCGCCATCGACTCGCTGACCTTCCTCTTCGACTTAGGCGCATCGTTCCAAAACGCCAACCTCGACGCAGGCGGGCAGAAGCTCAATGCCAAGAACACCTCCGTGGACTACGTCACGATGGGCTTCCGCGTGGCTCCGAAGCTCGGCCTTGCGCTCGGCCTGCGTCCGTTTAGCACCATCGGTTACAAGATAACCAGCTACAGCTCGTTTCCCTCAATGGAAGGCGCGGGCGTGACGCAGACCCAGACGTTTCAAGGCGACGGCGGTTTGCACGAAGCCTTTTTGGGTCTTGGCTGGTCGCCGGTCAAAAATCTGTCGCTCGGCGCAAATATCGGCTACCTCTGGGGTAACCTCTACCATACGGTGTACTCCGAATACAGCGACGCATCTATCAACAAAGTGCAGCAAATCTACGACACCGATATGCGCACCTTCAAGGCCGACTTCGGCTTGCAGTACGAATACCGCCTGCACAGAAACCACACGCTGACCTTTGGCGCGACCTACGGACTCGGGCATAACCTGCGCTCCGATGCCTTCTATTACAACCAGAACATAGCATCGAGTTCGTCAACTGCCACCGACACGCTCGTGGCTTCCCACGGCTACGACCTGCCGCACACTTTCGGCGCGGGCTTGGCGTGGGACTATAAAGGCCGCCTGCGCGTGGGCTTCGACTATACTATGAAACTGTGGAGCAAGGCCAAGTCGCCCCTGCTCACGACCGATGAGTACAGCCAGCAGCACTATGTGTCGCAGACGGGAGCCTACGACGACCAGCAGACGTTCACCGTGGGCGCGGAATATGTGCCCGACCCCGAGGGGCTGAAATGGAGAAAGAAGATACGCTACCGCGCAGGCTTCTCTTACAGCACGCCCTACGCCAAAATCAACGGGCAGAAAGGCCCGGCGGACTACTGTGCCTCGGTGGGCGCAGCTATCCCTATTATCAACACCCACAACAACCGCAGCTTCCTCAACGTGGCGCTCCAATACGAGCACGCAGAGCCCAAATCGCCCGGTATGATTAAGGAAAACTACCTGCGCATCTCCGTTGGCATCACCTTCAACGAGCGCTGGTTTATGAAGTGGAAGGCAGAATAAACGGCGATGACGCTACCTACACAATATTATATATATATAGGTAAAACTCTTGGTTGCCTCCATGCCCCGAAGGGTGTGGCGGCGACCTTTTTTCGTGCCGTGCGCGGCGCGTGGCTGGCAGTGCTGATTTGCCTCACGGCCGTGCTGCCCGGCGTGCTCGCCGGCTGCAGCACGGAAGCCCCGCCGATGGGCGACGCCGTGCGCAACCGCGACTCCCTGCCCGTGATGGTCAGCTACGGCGTGAGCAAACTCATCTCCGACTCGGGCTTTATCAAATACAAAGTCATCACGGAGGAGTGGCAGGTGTACGACAAGACGAAGCCCGAACGCTGGGAGTTTCCCAAAGGACTTTTTCTCGAACGCTACGACCGCAAGTTCAAGGTGAACATGTATATCACCGCCGACACCGCCTACTTCTACGACCAACGCCTTTGGGAACTGCGCGGACACGTGGTGCTGATTGACAAAGAGGACGGCACGCAGCTCACCACCGAAGAACTCTATTGGGACGTGCAGAGCGGCGAACTCAAAACAGATGTCTATTTCCACCTCATCAAGCCCGACCGCGACATTGAGGGCGACTACCTCCGCGCCCTCGTCACCGACCAGCGCGTGCAAAGCTTCTACGTGAAGCGCAGCCGGGGCTTCGCGCCCATGGAAGAGGAGAACGACCCCCTCGCCGCGCCAGCCGCACCAGCAGGCGCCGCCTCCGAGGCCACGCCGACCGACACGCTCCCGCCGCTCCGCGAAAAGGCGCAGCCGCGCAGCAAGGAGCACCCTTCCGCCCCGCAGAAAGTGGAGGTGAAAAACACACTCTCTGCGCAGCAAAAGGCAAAAAAATAGGCAGATAAAGCACATATTCCCTTTTTTTTGCTACCTTTGCGCGTCATAATTGCCCTTTCCTTATAAGATAAGGCGCATTTACGGATATTACACGCATAAATAATACTCATAAAATAACATCAAAACAAATGGCAGCATTACAATCCATCAGAAAGAAAGGCGCCCTGCTCGTAGGTGTGCTCGGCTTGGCTCTTTTTGCTTTCATTGCTGAAGAATTTTTCCGCTCCATCGAAACTACCTCCGCTATCAACCGCAGTCAGGTGGGCGAAGTGTATGGAGAAAAACTTTCCATTCAGGATTTCCAAAACCTTGTGGACGAACAAATCGAGTTCCGCAAGTTGCAAAAGCAGATGCAAGGTCAGGAAGGCACGCTTACCGATAGCGAGACCGACCAAATCCGCGAGCAAGTGTGGCAGCAGTTCGTATCTTCCAAAATCATCGAGCACGAAGCCGATAAGCTCGGCCTCTTCGTGACCGACGGCGAAGTGCAGGAAGCACTCCGCAGCGGCGAAGCACAGGCGCTCCAGATGATGGCCAGCATCTTCCCCAACCAGCAGACGGGCAAGTTTGACCTCGCACAGCTCCAGGCTTTCCTCAAAGACTACGACAAGACCGTAGCCCAGGCCAAGCAGGCACAGAACGCCGATGCAGTGGAGCAACTCGAGCTCATCAAGAACCTTTGGACCTACACAGAAAAGCAGCTCCGCCAGGAATTGCTCAACAACAAGTTCAACATGCTCTTTGCCATGGGTTACATCTCCAACCCCGTTTCGGCAAAGATGAGCTTCGAAGAACGCGCCGAACTGGCCAACGCAGATATCGCCGCCGTGCCTTACAGCACTATCGACGATAAGGAAATCACCGTGACCGACGACGACCTCAAGGAAGCCTATAAGACCTACAAGACGCAGTTCTACAGCCCCGCCGAGACGCGCGACATCAAACTGATTGACGTGGCCGTAGTGGCTTCCGCCCAAGACCGCGCCGACCTCATGGCCAAAGTGCAGGGCTTGCAGGAAGAACTTGCAGCGGGCGAGGACGTGGCAGCCGTAGTGCGCAAGAGCGGTTCTGATGTTCAGTATACCGACCTCGCGATGAGCAAAAAGGCTTTCCAGCGCATGTACGACATTTACAAAGACCTCGACTCTGTGGCAGTTGGCAGCGTGAAAGCAACCTATTACAACGCTTCCGACAACACGATCAACACCTATAAGCTCGTGTCGAAAATCCAGGCACCCGACTCCATCCTTTACCGCCAGATTGTCAGCGTAGCCGAAACGCCCGAAAAGCGCAAGGCACAGGCCGACAGCATTCTCACGGCACTCAAAGGCGGTGCTTCCTTTGCCGAACTTGCCAAAAAGTACGGCCAGCGCACCGACTCCGTATGGCTTACCTCCGCACAGTATGAGACCTTTGGCTTGAACGATGAAAATGCGTTCTACCTCAACAAGCTCTACACCATCCCCGCAAACTCTGCCGACATCATTGCCAACGACCAGGGCGCAGTGGTGGCTCAGGTGCTCGACCGCCGCAACATGGTGACCAAGTATAAGGTGGCCATCGTGAAATGCACGCTCAACTTCTCCAAGAAGACCTACGAAAACGAACTGAGCAAGTTCAACCGCTTCCTCGCAGAGAACAAGACGATTGAGGACATCGAGAAAAATGCCGCTAAGAGCACGTACGTCTTAACCGACCTCACGGGTTACAGCCCCATGAACAGCTTTATCCCGCAGCGCATCGGCGGCTCCCAGGCCAAGGACGCAGCCCGCTGGATCTTCGACGAGGCTGAGGCTGGCGACGTTTCTCGCCTCTACGAATGCGGCCGCAGCAACGACCACTTGCTCGTGGTGCTCGTGAAGGCTACCAACGACAAAGGCTACCTGCCTTGGGACAACGCCGACGTTAAGTCGTTCCTCACCGCCGTTGTGAAGCAGCAGAAGAAGGGTGCCCTCATTGCCGAACGCCTCAAAGCCGCCAAAACGCTCGAAGACGTGATGAAGCAGAAGGGCGCAATCAGAGAAGCATTGCCCAACCAGACCTTCGCAGGCTATCCCCAGTTGATGGGCGTTGGCACGCCCGAGCCTATCCTTGCCGGCACGATTGCCAAGACCGCCGTTGGCAAATGCTCCGCTCCCGTTGTAGGTGCAGGCGCCGTGTATATGGTTAAGGTTACGGGCAAGAGCAAGGGCGCGGAGAAGTTCGACGAAGCTTCCGAAGTGTCTCGCCTCGGCCAGACCGCCGGTCAGCGCACCTACAATTCCGTCTTCACCTACTTGATGACCAAGAAGGCCGAAATCGTAGACCACCGCTACCAGTTCTAAACAAGCAACTAACCTCTCATCATAACGGGCATCGGGCAAACAGCCCGGTGCCCGCTTTTGTATCCCGACACACTCACCCTCATGCAGATAGAAGACCTTTTACCGCTCTACGCCGCCCATCCCGGCGTTGCCGCCCTTGCCAAAGTGTTGCAAGACGGGCAGCCCGCGCTGACGCACTGCGAGGGGCTGCATGCCTCGTCCGCACCCGTCGCCTTCGCCGCCCTTGCCCATCGGGGCGCGGTGCAGCGTCCTTTCCTCTTCGTGCTGAACGACGAGGAACAGGCAGGGTATTTCTATCACGACCTACATCAGATGCTCGGCGATGAACGCGTGTGCTTTTATCCCTCCACCTATCGCCGCGCCGTGAAATACGCGCAGCACGATGCCGCCAACGAGATACTGCGCACCGACGTGCTTAACCGCCTTTCAGAATATCGGAAAGCAGATGCCCCGGCCAGTCTATTATATATTGTCACCTTCCCCGCCGCCCTGGCAGAGCGCGTCGCACCGCCGCAGAGCGTGGCAGAGCGCACCTTCTCGCTCAAAGTGGGCGAAAGCCACGACCTCACGGAGATTTCCAACAACCTCCTCGCCCTTGGCTTCAAGCGCAAAGACTATGTGTATGAGCCGGGCGAATATGCCGTGCGCGGCAGTATCCTCGATGTCTATTCCTATTCCTCAGAATATCCCTTCCGCATCGACTTTTTCGGCGATGAGGTAGACTCTATCCGCACCTTCGAGGTCAGCACGCAGCTCTCGCAAGAGCGTTTGCAGGTTGCCGACATCGTGCCCGATATCGGCGGCGCGGCAGGCGACTTGGTGCCCTTTACAGATTACCTCCCCAGCAATGCCTGCCTCGTGGTGCGCGACCTCTCCTTCGTTCACGACGAAGTGGAGCGCATCTACCGCGAGGGCTTTTCGCGGCAGGCCGTCATAGAGCAGGCCACAAGCGAGGCGGAGGCCGAAGAGATGCGCCGCAAGCTGCAAAGCGAGCGCCTCCTTACGGGCGGCGACACCCTTATGCGCGGTCTGACGCGCCTGCAGCGCATCGGCATCGGGGCGCATACGCTCGCCACCCCCGGTGCCAAGGTGAAATTCCAAATCACGCGCCAGCCCCTTTTCCACAAAAACTTCGAGTTGCTGGCTAAAACGCTCCGCGACCTGCGCCTCTCGGGCTGCCGCGTCTTTATCCTTGCCGACAGCGAGAAGCAGACCGACCGCCTCAAAAGCATCTTTGAAGAAATCAACGCCGACCCGTTCGAGGCCGTGAAAAAGACGCTGCACGAGGGATTTGTCGACGAGACGCTGCGCCTCGCCTTCTTCACCGACCACCAAATCTTCGACCGTTTCCACAAATACAACCTCCGCTCCGACCACGCCCGCGACTCCAAGATGGCGCTCACGCTCAAAGAGCTGATGCAGTTCAAGCCGGGCGACTTCATCGTCCACATCGACCACGGCATCGGGCGGTTTGTCGGACTGGTACGCATTCCTGGCGCGGGCGGCGAGATGCAGGAAGTAATCAAACTCGCCTTCAAGAACGACGACTCCGTGTTCGTCTCCATCCACGCCCTCCACAAGCTCAGCAAATACAAGGGCAACGAAGGCACCCCGCCGCAGCTCAGCCACCTCGGCACGGGCGCGTGGGAAAGGCTCAAGGAACGCACCAAGAAAAAGATTAAGGACATTGCCCGCGACCTCATACGCCTCTACGCGCGGCGCAAGGAAGAGCAGGGCTTTGCGTTTAGTAAAGACTCCTTCCTGCAACACGAGTTGGAAGCCGGCTTCGCCTACGAGGACACGCCCGACCAGCTGCGCGTCACCGCTGAGGTGAAGGCCGACATGGAAAGCCGCAAGCCGATGGACCGCCTCGTGTGCGGCGACGTGGGGTTCGGCAAGACGGAAATCGCCGTCCGAGCTGCCCTCAAAGCCGCCTGCGACAACAAGCAGGTGGCAGTGCTCGTGCCCACCACGGTGCTCGCCTTGCAGCACTACAAAACATTTGCCGCCCGCCTCAAAGACTTCCCCGTGCGCGTGGACTACCTCAGCCGCGCCCGCTCCGCCGCGCAGACCAAAGCCGTGCTCGCCGACCTGAAAGAGGGCAAAATCAATATCCTCGTCGGCACCCACAAACTCATCGGCAAGTCCGTGCAGTGGCACGACCTCGGGCTACTCATCATCGACGAGGAACAGAAATTCGGCGTAAGTGTCAAAGAAAAGCTCCGCCAGCTGCGCGTCAATATCGACACGCTCACCATGTCGGCAACGCCCATTCCGCGCACGCTGCAATTTTCTCTGATGGGGGCGCGCGACTTCTCCGTCATTCAAACGCCACCGCCCAACCGCCGCCCCATTCAGACAGAGGTGCACACCTTCAACGCCGAACTAATCGGCGAGGCGGTCAATTTTGAGATGAGCCGCAACGGGCAGGTATTCATCGTGTCCAACCGCATCTCCGCCCTGCCCAATCTCCAAGCCGTGGTGCAGCGGCAGGTGCCCGACGCCCGCGTCTGCATCGGCCACGGGCAGATGCCGCCCGACCAGTTGGAAAAGATTGTCACCGATTTCATCAACCACGACTACGACGTGCTGATTTCCACCACCATCGTGGAGAACGGTATCGATATCCCCAACGCCAATACCATAATCATCGACGCGGCGCACCACTTCGGCCTTTCCGACCTCCACCAGATGCGCGGCCGCGTGGGGCGCGGAGCACGCAAGGCCTTCTGTTATCTACTCGCCCCGCCGCTTTCCCTCCTGCCCGACGATGCACGCCGTCGCTTGCAGGCTATTGAAAATTACAGCGACCTCGGCAGCGGCATACACATCGCCATGCAAGACCTCGACATTCGCGGCGCGGGCAACCTGCTCGGAGCGGAGCAGAGCGGCTTCATTGCCGACCTAGGATATGAAACTTATCAGAAAATCCTTGCGCAGGCCGTTGCCGAACTCAAAAACGACGAGTTTGCCAATCTTTATGCCGACGAACCCGATGCAGCGGCAAAGGCAGAGGGCGATGCCTTCGTGGACGAGTGCAATGTAGAGTGCGACCTCCGTGCTTTCTTCCCCGAAACCTACGTGCCGGGCAGCAGCGAGCGCATGCTCCTCTATCGCGAGCTCGACAGCATCGACTCCGACGAGGCTCTCGCACAGTTCCGCCAGCGCATGGAGGACCGCTTCGGCCCGATGACCGAGGAAGGAAAGGCTTTGCTGCAAATCGTGCCCTTGCGCCGGATCGGCCGCCGCGCCGGCGTGGAGCGGCTGATTTTGAAAAACGGCAAGATGATCCTCATGTTCGTCCATTCCGACAGCCCGTTCTACAAAAGCGCCCTCTTCGACCGCATCCTCACCTATGCCACCGCCAACTTCCGCCGTTGCAAAATGCAGAATGTGGGCGAACGCCTGCGCATGTCCTTCGCCGACGTGCCGAGCGTAGCCGAAGCCCTCAAAGTGATGCAAGAGATGGTAGGGTAGGGACGTTTTTCAAAACGCCCGCCGTGTGCACCTCTCTATCTTCCTCCCCGCTGACTATATGTAAAAAAATGCAACGTATTTCTCCTTTTTCGTGGTTCAATTCTCAAAAAAACTTATTTCCGAGCAACTTTCACGTATCATAATGTATGATTCATAGGGAACGTTGTATATTTGCAGCCAGAAAGCAATCTCTTATTTAAGTATGCCCAAATACTTTTATCTGCTCCTATCCTTTGCTACCTTGCTCCTAACCTCGTGCGCGGAGCAATATAATATCGACGGCAAGTCTACCGTTTCCTCCCTCGACGGACGGATGATGTACCTCCGCCTTACGCCCGACGGTTTCGCCACCGTGCAGACCTCCACCGTTTGCCTCGACTCCTGCCGCATGGAGCACGGGCGTTTCTCTTTCGACGGCGACGTAGACTCCGTGATGATGGCTTTGCTCTATTCGGAAGGCGACTGCGTGATGCCCGTGGTGCTCGAAAACGGCAAGCTCTCCGTGCAGGTGGACAACGTGGAGCAGCGCGTCTCTGGCGGCCCGCTCAACGACAAACTCTATAAGTTTTTCAGAGAAAAAAACCGCCTCGACAACGAGATTTGGGAGCTCCACCGCAAAAGTATGCGCATGATGTATGCCGGCGCAACGCCCAACGACATCGATAAAGCCGTGGGCAGGCACCTCGCAAAACTCAACAGGCAGTCGGAAGACCTCGACGTGCAATTTGTCACCGAGAACTACGACAATCCCCTCGGTCCCGGCGTGTTCATGCTTATGTGCAGCCAATACCCCTCGCCTGTGATGACCACGCAGATTGCTCGTATCGTGCAGGCTGCCCCCTTAGAATTTCTCTCCAATCCCTTTGTGAAGAATTATTTGCAGCAAGCCCGCAAGTAGAAACGTGCGCTGCGCCCTCTGCTTGCGCTTTTTTATACTTCCCTGCGCAGATAGTGCAGAAATACGAAATAAAATCGTATTTTTGCACCGCATTTTTCTCTTATTATGAAGCATTATCCCTCATTATTATTGCTTTTCGTCTTCGCGGCAGGCCTTTTCTGCTCCTGCGACGATGAAGAAACCTACGCCGACCGCCGCGAGAAGGAAAACCAGCAGATACAGAATTTCCTCAATACCGGCGTCAGCCTCGCCGACGGCAATTCCGACACGTATAGCATCAACGTGCCCGGCGGCATCAACGTGATATCAGAGAGCGACTTCGCAGCAAAGGGCTACACCACCGATGTCGAGCGCAACGAATACGTACTCTTCAACAGCAGCGGCGTTTATATGCAAATCTTGCGCAAAGGCCCCGGAAAGCCCCTTGCCGAAGGCGAGACCGCCACGGTGCTCGTGCGCTACACAGAGTATGACATCTCCTCCGCCTACGTGCGCAGCACCAACGTGCTTAACGCCTACGCCGTGATGCCCGACGTGATGACTTGCTCCAACTCCTACGGCACTATCCAGGCCTCCTTCCTCAGCGGCGTGATGAAGAACACTTACGATACCTCCACCGTTCCCGCAGGTTGGCTCATTCCCTTGAAATATATCAACCTCGGCCGCCAGGAAAGCGAGGACGAAGAAGTGGCGCGCGTGCGCGTCATCGTGCCCAGCACGCAGGGGCAAATCAATGCCTCTGCCAACGTCTACGCCTGTTTCTACGACATCTCCTACACGAGAGGCAGATAAAAACACATACATATTTATATATATAGCAACGGGCACGCCGCGCAGCGTGCCCGTTTTGCTTTTAGAAAATGGGGGAAGGGGCTTTGTGTTAGCAGAAAAACGCGCATTGCAAAGAATGTTTCGTAAAATCTGCGTAAATTTGCACATAAGATAATTAAGTCGTCTTTTGTACCTTCCGAGGTCTTTTTGATTATGGCAACTCCCCAAGACTACAATACTTTTCAGCAAACCAATGCCTACGCCATGCAGAACGGCTTGTGGCTCGGGCTTTGGGGCTGGCTCTCGCTCGTGGCGTTCCGCTATTCTTTCAGTTCCGTGCTTTGCTCCAACCTGCTTATGCTCATGACGCTGGCAGGTCCGGTGCTGGGCGTGGTGCTCACGCAGCGTTTCCGCCGCAGCGTGGCGAGCACGGACGGCGCGTTCACCTTCGGGCGCGGCTTTACACACACGCTCTTCATGGGTTTCTACGCCTCCATTTGGGTGGCAGTGGGCATTTTCGTTTATCTGCGCTACTTCGACAACGGCGCGATATTCAGCGATTACGCCGCCGCGCTCTCTCAGCCCGAGTTGCAGCAGGCGTTGCAAGAAAGCGGCCTCCTGGAACAGCTGAACGCCGCCAGCGGAGAAGGCGGATTGGAAGGCTTGCCCGACGCCCTGCGCTCCGTAGGCCCTGCGGGCTATGCCGCAGCCTCGCTCTATATGGCCATGTTTGCAACGCCCGTCATTGCGCTCTTTGTGGGAATTGTGTGCAGAAGGAGAGGGGAGAATATCGTTTAGCTAAAAGATAATCGCACTTCTAAGAAATAAAATCCGCTAATACATCTTATCATGGAAGCAAAATACAATATTTCGGTGGTCGTGCCTCTCTACAACGAGGCCGAGAGCCTGCCGGAACTTTACGACTGGATTGTGCGCGTGATGAAAGCGCACAACTTTACCTACGAAATCATTTTCGTGAACGACGGCAGCACCGATGCTTCTTGGCAGGTCATCGAGGAACTGGCAAAGAAGAACGCCTGCGTGCATGGCATCAAGTTCCGCCGCAACTATGGCAAGTCGCCCGCCCTGTTCTGCGGTTTCCGCGCGGCGCAAGGCAGCGTGGTGATTACGATGGATGCCGACTTGCAGGACTCGCCCGATGAAATCCCCGAACTGTATCGCATGATTACGGAGGACGGCTACGACCTCGTGTCGGGCTATAAGCAGAAACGCTACGACCCCCTCTCGAAAACCATTCCCACAAAACTCTTCAACGCCACGGCGCGGCGCGTGAGCGGCATCAAGAATCTCCACGACTTCAACTGCGGCCTGAAAGCCTATCGCATAGATGTGGTGAAGAATATCGAGGTGTACGGCGAGATGCACCGCTATATCCCATACCTGGCCAAGAATGCCGGTTTCGCCAAGATCGGGGAGAAGGTGGTGCACCACCAGGCGCGCAAGTTCGGCAAGACGAAGTTCGGCGGCCTGAACCGCTTCGTGAACGGCTATCTTGATTTGCTTTCGCTGTGGTTTATGGATAGTTTCGGACTGAAACCGATGCACGTGTTCGGTTTCCTCGGTTCAATCATGTTCTTCCTCGGCTTCGTGGCTGTGATCGTTGTGGGCGCCGTCAAATTGATAGCATTGAGCAACGGCACTCCTGCTCCGCTGGTCACGTCGTCGCCTTATTTCTACATCGCCCTTACCACGATGATTCTCGGCACGCAGTTGTTCGTGGCAGGTTTCCTCGGGGAACTGATTAGCCGCAACGCAGAGGGGCGCAATGATTATAAAATTGAGAAGGAAGTATGATGCGCAAGGGCCAGACCCTTATATATAATATATGTATGGCGGCAGCGGTTGGCGCAGTCGCCGTGCTTGCCGCCTTGCTGCCGGCAAGTTGCGACGGCATGGACTGTCCGCTCGACAACGTGGTAGTGATGCAGTGCGGGCTTTACACGTCCGAGACGGGCGAGGCCCTTTCCCTCACCGACACACTCACCATACGCCCCGCCGGCCGCGACACGGTGCTCGTGAACCGCGCCATCGGCACAGGCACGCTCCTCTTGCCGCTGCGCAGCCGCACGGGGCAGGACACGCTGCTCTTCCAATTGAAGAGCGCGGCGGGGCAAGAGGCCGAAGACACTGTTTTCATTACCCACAGCAGCAGCGTGCATTTCGAGGCGGTGGACTGCCCCGCCTCCGTGTTCCATAATATAGGAAGCGTGCGCTGGACGTCGCACCCCTTGGCAGAACTGCCGCTGACAATCGACAGCGTGTCGGTTGTGCGCACAACGGTTGATTACGATGATATTGAAAATCTTAAAATATTCCTTCGCTCTACTGCTCATTAGCCTCTGCCTGCCGGCAAAGGCTCAGCGCGACAAGGCGACCGCCGACACGGTGCCGCCGCAGCAGCGCGTGCGCGGCATTCAGTACGAGTCGAAAGAGGCGGCAGCCGCCGCTGCCGCAAAGGCCGACGAGGGAAAACTGCTCAAAGGCTTTGCCGTGGGCGGCGACGTCGTAGGCATAGCCATGGGCATATTCGCGCCTTACGGGCAGTACGAGGGATTCTTCCGCGTAAACCTCGGCAACAGGTTCTTCCCGATTGCCGAAGTGGGCTGGGGCGTGAGCGACCACACGGACGAGACAACGCAGATACATTATAAATCCAACGCGCCCTACTTCCGCATCGGCTGCGACTATAACGTGGCGAACGACAAGAAGTCGGGCAACCGCATCTTCTTTGGCCTGCGCTACGCCTTCACTTCTTTTAAGTACGACCTCGACGGCCCCGACCTCGCCGATCCCGTTTACGGCGATGCCTTGCCGTTCAGTTTCCACGGACTGAAAGGCGGGCAGCATTGGCTGGAACTGGCGGGCGGGCTGGAAGCGCGCATCTGTCGTTTCTTCCACATAGGCTGGACACTGCGTTACCGCCAGCGCATTCACGAAAAAAAGGCCGATGTGGGCTCTGCCTGGTACGTGCCGGGCTATGGCAAGCAAGGCAACCACGCAATCAGCGGCACGTTTAACCTTGTGTTTGACTTGTAACTCTATTTACTCGGGCGTTTTTGAACAATGCCCCTACTTACTATGCTTTTCTCTTTGGAAATATGGCTTATCGCCGTTGCACTGGCAATGGACTGCTTCTCTGTGAGCATCACGTGCGGCATCATCGAACGCCGCATGGGCTGGCAGGTGTGGCTCATGGCTTTGCTCTTCGGGCTGTTTCAGGGAATCATGCCGCTCATCGGCTGGCTGGCTGCCACGGTGCTCGTGGGCAATATTGAAGCCTACGACCATTGGGTGGCGTTCGGCTTGCTTGCCTTTCTCGGCGGCAAAATGATATGGGAGGCGCGGCACGAGAAGGAGGGCATGAAGCAGTTCAATCCTTCCAGCATCGGCGTGCTGCTCACGCTCTCGGTGGCCACGAGCATCGACGCGCTCGCCGTGGGCTTCACGTTCCGCCCCGGCCTGCGCATACTCACGCTCGGCGAGGCATTGGTGCCGTGCCTGATTATTGGGTTTGCGAGCTGGCTGCTGTCGCTGGCGGGCAAATTTATCGGCGTGCGCGTGGGCAGATTGATAAAGTTGCCGGCAGAGCAAATCGGCGGCGTTATCTTGATTATCATCGGCATCAAAATTCTATACGAGCATTTGCTGGCATAAAACTTCATAAAAATGCAACTCAAAAAACGGCAAATAGCCTTTCTCCTTTTCTTAATCGTTGCCACGGCTTTTATCTTGCTTAACCGTAACAGCCGCTCCGCCGCCACGTTTCGCACGGCAGAGGGCAGCATCTTCGGCACAACTTACCACATCAAATATGAAGCAGCGCAGCCGCTCGACAGCCTTATCCTCGACACGCTGCGACGCGTGGACAACTCCCTGTCGCTTTTCAATCAGCAAAGCACGCTCTGCCGCATCAACCGGGGCGAGACCATGCAGGCCGACACGATGCTGGCCGAGGTGATGCGCCTCGCCCTTAGCATCAGCAAGGTTACCGGCGGCGACTTCGACCCCACGGTGCAACCCTTGGTGAGCGCGTGGGGCTTCGGCTTCGAGCACCGCGCCAACGTGACGCCGCAGATGATAGACAGCCTCATGCAGTTCGTTGGTTACCAAAAGGCAAACATTGACGAAGCGGGCATCGTCACGCGCAGCGATTCGCGCGTCAGGCTCGACTTCGGCGCAATAGCCAAGGGCTACGCCGTGGACTGCGTGGCAGAATTGCTGATGCGCGAGGGCGTTAGAAATTATATGGTAGAAATTGGCGGCGAGGTGCGCACTGCCGGCACGAACGACAAGGGGCAGGCGTGGCACATCGGCGTGAGCCGCCCCTCCGAAGCAGCTGGCGCGGCAGACAATGCGGCGGTTATTTCGGTGAATGATTGCGCCATGGCCACCAGCGGCAACTACAATAATTATTATGAGGCCGACGGCAAGCGCTATGCCCACACCATCAGTCCGCACACGGGGCAGCCCGTCACCCATTCGCTGCTCTCGGCCACGGTGGTTGCGCCCACTTGCGCCGAGGCCGATGCCTTTGCCACCGCCTTTATGTCGGGCGGCATGGAGCGTGCGCAGACCGTGCTCGCAGAAGCAAAGAAAGCGGGTCTCCGCCTCGATGCTTTCTTGATTTATTCTGATGAAAAAGGCGGGATGCAGACGTGGGCAACAAGCGGTATGCCCAAGCCTTAAAGCAAGTTCTTAATGTTCTTTCCAAAGCCCGGGATAGAAGGCCATGAGCAGGCCGAAGATTTCGAGGCGGCCGATGAGCATCAGCACAGAAGTGAGCCATTTTGCGGCATCAGGCATCGCCGCCCAGGAATATGCCGGACCGTAGGCACCGAGCGCGGGACCCGTGTTGCCCATTGCCGAAACGGCGGTGCTGAATGCCTCCATGAAGGGCAGGCCCATGGCCATGAGCAGCAGCCAGCCTAAGAAGAGGCACGTCATGTAGCTGACAATGAATACAAGCACAGTGGTAAGGATGCGCGGCTCCATGATTTGGCCCGATACCTTTAAGGGCAGTATGGCGCGGGGGTGCAAAATCTGGCGGAACTGGTTGCGGATGGCGCGGAACGCTATCAAGAGGCGCATGTTCTTGACGCCGCCGCCCGTCGAGCCGGTGCAGCCGCCCGCCACCATGGCAAAGAGCAGCAAAGGCCAGGTGAATTGCGGCCATTGGGCGTAATCGTCGGTGGCGAAACCGCAAGAGGTGTGTATCGAAACCACTTGGAACACAGCAGCGCGCACGGCCTTTTCCACATCATATTGGTTGATGAAGATGAGGGAAAGGGAGATGACGGCTGTCAAAATCAACACAGATTTCATGTACCAGAGCAACTCGTCGTCGCGAAAGAGGGTGCGGAAACGGCCTTTGAGGGCAAGCACGTAGAGGGGGAAGCTGACAGCGGAGATAAACATGAAGACCGTGATGACGTACTCGATAAACGGCGAGTTCCAGTAGGCAACGCTGGCTTGCTTCGTGGAGAAGCCGCCCGTGGCGGTGGTGGTGATGGCGTGGCACACGGCGTCGAATGGTTCCATGCCGCCCACCCACAGCAGCACGCCTTCGATGCAGGTGATGACGATGTAGAACGAGCCGATGTAGCGTGCCATTACGGCCACTTTCGGGTGGACTTTGATGTGCTTCACGCCAGTGGCCTCGGTCATGAAGAGCAGTTGCCCGCTGCCGCCGAAGATGGGCAACAGCGCCATACTGAAGAACACGATGCCGAGGCCGCCGATCCATTGCGTGAGGCTGCGCCAGAAGAGCAAGCCGTGGGGCAGGGCTTCGATGTTGTCGAGAATGCTTGCGCCCGTGGTGGTAAAGCCCGACATGGTTTCAAAGAAGGCGTCGGTCACGCTGGGGATATAGTTGCCCAGGCGAAAGGGCAGCATGCCGAGCAGCGTGAAGAGTATCCACGAGATGCCCACAATGAGGTACGCGTCGCGCCGTCCCATCATCTTCATGGCCTTTCGTCCATAGAGCATCAGCCCCAAGCCGCAGGCCACAGTAATCAGTATGGAGTATAGAAAATAAATGGCATCGCCTTCCTTGTAAATCAGCGACACGCCGCCGGCAATGCCCAGCAACACTGCCTCGAAGAGCAGCAGGACGCCGAGCACGCGCGCCGTCATTTTCAGGTTGATCAAGCCTTCGCGGCAAAGTTCTGCGGTGATATTTTTAGAGAATGAGTGCATAAGCGTTATTTCTTATCTCTGTTTATCAGATAGATGCCCAGCGCGGCCAGTCCGCCCGCGAGGAGATATTTCGCATAAAAGGTCTCGCCGAGGCAGAGGCAGGAGGTCACCGCGCCCACCACGGGGATAAGGCTGTTGTAGATAGCGATTTTGCCCACGGGGTTGCAGGTGAGGAGTTTGTTGTAGAGGGCAAACGACACGGTGGAGATGAACACCAGCCCCATAAACACGAGCACGCCGGCGAGGTTGAGGCTGACGGGCGGTTCGTGCATCAGCAGTCCCGGAATGACAAGCATCGCGCCGCCGAAGAGCAAACTATAGCCCGTGCCGACAAACACATTTACGCGCTTGCCCAAGCCGCGCGTGAGCAGTCCGGCGAAAGCGGAGCAGAGGGCGTTGAGGATTATCATGCCGTCGCCCATAAAGGTGAAGTTGCCCGAGGACGCGCCGTTGAGGTTAAGTGCCAGCAGTCCCGCTATGCCCACGGCGCAGCCGGCAAGTTTGCGCGGGGTGAGACGATCTGACTTGAAAAACAGGCAGGCCAGTATCACCACGGCAAATGTCCCGAGGGAATTGAGAATGGCTGCGCGTGCGCCTTCGCTGTGCGACAGGCCTATGTAAAAGAAGGCGTAATGCAGCGAGGTGTTCAGCAGGGCATAGAGCAAGATATACCAAGCATCGGCCTTGCGCCGCAGATTGAAATCGAGCCGCTTGCCGCCGGCGAGCATCAGGATGATTAGTCCCGAGAGGGCAAAGCGCAGTCCGGCAAACACCATCTTCGACCCCGTCATTTCGGGCGTGATGCTAAGCGCCCCAAAGCCCATTTTGATGAGCGGGTAAGCCCAACCCCACAAAACGGCGCACGTGAGTGCAAGCATTGCCACCCAGAGAGGGTGCTGGAAAACGGAGATGCCGTCGCGTTTCATATATTCCGTATAAGCAAAGGGGCGTATCGCGCAATACGCCCCTTATGTCTTGAAAAATTTCTAAGATTTACTCAGCCTTTTCCTCTTCCGCCTCAACGAAATCCGTGCACCCGCCGGCCACGAGGATATTATACCATTGAATGAGCTTGCGGATATCGGAGAAATGCACGCGGTCGCGGTCGTAGTCGGGCACGACGGTTGCCATAAAGTCTGCCAGTTCTTCGTTTGTGGCTTCTTTGTAGTTCACGCCGGTTGCCTTTCCGCCTTCGTGCTGCTTGATGGCGTCGAAGATTTCCATGAGGGGGCGGTCTTCGCCTTCGGTGTACATGGAAACTTCATTGAGGGCCGTGACGCGGTCGCGCGCGCCAGCCGGCATACGCTTCTTTTGCGCGTCGATGCTTTCTACGATGAGCATACCTCTACCTTGGGAAATCAGACGGTATAAACCGGGGCGGCCTGCAATGGCCAGGATTGTGTCCTTCATTGTGTGTGTGATTTGTGATTTGATTGTGATTGTATTACATGAGGTCTCACAGGTAGGGGCGTTTGGCAAAACGCCCGGAAATGGTTGCCTCATTTATTGATGCCATGCAATGCACACGGCGGGCGTTTTGCAAAACGCCCCTACCCGTGAGTCCGTGGTTTTTCTTACATTTTTATTTTCTCCAAAAAATCTTCAAGGAGTTGCCGAGTGTCCTCACCGCCCGCGTTGGGCAGCACAAAGTCGGCACGCCGCGCCTTTTCTTCTTCGGGCATCTGCAGCCCTATCCATTTCAGGGCGCACGCCTCGCTGATGTTGTCGCGCCGCATCACGCGCTGCAAACGCACGTCAAGGGGGGCGCTGACCAGCAGCTTGCAATCTACGAAACGGTCGAAACGGGCTTCGAAAAGCAGGGCGCATTCCATAAACACCGCGCCGGCGTGCCTTTCGGCAAAGGCGGCAAATGCCTGCGCCACGCGCGGATGTACCACCGCGTCTACCAGGGCAGCGGCTTCGCGCCCTTTGCAAAGATGCGCGGCGAGCACAGGTTTCGCCAGAGTGCCGTCGGGCGTGTAGACCTCCTCGCCGACGATTTGCCGCAGGGCGGCCTTCACTTCCGCATCGCCGCGAATGATGCGCTTGGCCTCGTCGTCGCAGTAGAACACGGGATAGCCCATTTCTTCCAACAGCCGGCACACGTGGCTCTTGCCGCTGCCTATGCCGCCCGTCACGCCTATCTTGATCCGCTTCTCCTGCATCGCTCAGTTCGTTTCAGATGCATCGCCCTCGGGGATTTCTTCGATGATATACTCCACGTTCTCGGGCTTGATGCGCACATGCGACACGCCGGGCGGCACGGATTTCAGCGAGAGGCGGCAAGAGGAAGACTTGCTTGCCACGAGTTCTTCATACTCCAAGGATATGGTGAAGTTGGCGGCGGTGATGCTGCGGTACATGCCCATGCTCACCTGGAAGGTCACGTTTACTTGCGTGGGAAACGTGCGGAGCTGCTTCGTGGCGGGGAAGTTGGCCTGTCGCACGGGCACTTGCACCGTCTTTTCTACCAACCTGTCCACGCAGAGCTCTACCTCCGTCCCGGCTGGCACGAACTTCGCGCCGCGCACGGGGTCGAACTGCACTTTCTGCACCACTGTGTCGGTCATGGCCGTGAGGTTCAGCGGGTGTACGTAGGCCGCCGTGATGGTGTCGAGCAGGGTGCGCGAGGCATAGACCAATACGCTGTCGGGCTTGAGGTGAATTTCGGTCAGCGAGTGGGTATCGTCGGGGCGGTACACGCCTTGCAGCCGCACGGGCACCTTGCGGCACAGGCCGTAGTTGTAGTAAAATTCGAGGTTGTCGGGCCTCGCCGCCACAAGGCGCGTGCCCTGAGAGAACTGCGACGAGATTTGCTTCAGCACGTCCGACACGGGAATAACCACGTGCCCGGTGGCGTTGGCGTAAGTGGCGAAGTCGATGACGATGGGCGTGAAATCCTTGCCGTAGGCATAGTCGAGGAGCACGATGCCTCGGTCGGCGAGCGTCACGTGCACCGCCTCGGGCAAATCTGTCGTCACCACCACGCCCTTAGGCACGCCGCGCAGTTCCACAGGTATGGCAAACTCGCGCTCGTAACTCTCATTGAGGGCCTGGAAAAACCAGAAGACGGTGGAGAGACAGAGAAAAAACAGAAAAATCAAAGCCTGCTTGTCCCACATTCGGGAAAAGCAAACCTTGATTATCCGTTTTATGTCGGTAAAACCGGTCATATATTAGTAGACGAGTTTACAAGTAAACGAGTAGACGAGACAGAAATGTCGTGCAAGCGAGTGCAATTAAGTTTACTTAAATTGCCGAGCGCAGCCGACATTATGCAAATGTCTTGCAAACTATATTTTATATAGGTAACTTGTCTTGTTTACTCGTTTACTCGTTTACTTGTTTACTTAATCATTTATATTTCCGTGGCGGCGCAAGGGTCGCCGGCGCAGATTATTTCTTTTCGGCCAAAGGATTGATGGCGCTCTTGGCGAACTTAATCTTTACGCCCGTGGCCACTTCGAGCGTCACGGTGTTTTCGGCTTCGTCGATGCTGCGCACCGTGCCGTAGATGCCGCCGATGGTCACGACGTTCTGTCCCACGGTCAGGCCAGAGCGGAACTTCTCGATTTCCTTCTGCTTCTTGTTCTGCGGACGGATCATGAAGAAATACATGATGGCGAAGAGGACTACCATCATAATGATCATGGACATGCCGCTACCGCCCTGTGCTTGGGCTTGCAATAAATAAAGAGTCATGGTCTTGGGGAATGTTTGGGCGCAAAGGCTGCGCCCGATTATTGATTAGTGAATAATATTATCTCGTTTTGTTCACGATGCCCTGCTCGTGGAGGTTCTTCACGATGCCGTCGAGCATGCCGTTGATGTAAGAGGCGCTTTTGGGCGTGCTGTACACCTTGGCGATGTCGAGATATTCGTTGAACGTGACGCTCAGGGGAATGGTGGGGAAGGTGAGTATCTCGGCGAGGGCGATTTGCATGATGATGACGTCCATCACGGCGAGGCGGTTGAACTCCCAGTTGCGCGTGTTGTCGCGAATGAAGCCGCGCAACTCGGCGTCGCGCGTAAGCGTGGCGTGGAAGAGGTCCTGCGCAAAGCGGCGGTCGTCGTCGGAACTGAATTCTGGCAGCAGGGGCATCTCCTCGTTGCTATCTTCCGTGAAGCGCTTGATGGTTTTCAAGACGAACGAGTCGATGATTTCCTTGTCGTCGTTCCAATAGAGGCTGTGGTCTTCGAGCATAGAGTCGATGTGCTCATTGTCGCAGACGTACGTTTTATAGAATTTGCGAATCAGTTCGCGGTCGGCGGCGAAGGAGTAATCGGCCTTGTCCACATAGAGCCCGAAGATGTCGCTGTCGATAAAGTCGGAGTAGAGGCGTTTCACGAGATTTTCCTCCTCGTCCCAGGCGGCTTTCTGATTTTCGATGTATTCGTTGAGCGCCTTGTTGCTTTTGAGCAGGAGGAGCAACTTGTTGCATGCAAGGATTTGGTCGGAAGAGTTGTTTGAGACTGCGCCGCTGCGCTGCTCTCTCGCGAGGCGCTGCTCGTTGCGCCGCGCGGCATACTTTTGGATTTCCACGAGGAGGCTCAGGAGATAGAGATAAAGTTCGTAAGCCTTGCTCATGCTGAAATTGAGTTCCTTTTCAGCCACGTCCAAAGATTTACCCTCGTTTTGATAGAACGAATAAGTCAGCTGAACCACTTTCAGCCTGATCATTTCTCTGTTTATCATGCTCTTTTGTAAACTGTCTTAGTTGATAAGCGGTGCAAAGTTACGCTTTGCCGCCCGATGGGCAAAATAAAAGCCGCGATTTTCTTATAGGCAATGGCTGAAAATCGAGCGAAGCGGGAGAAACCTTCGGCACGAAGGCGGGCAATCGGCGCGGCGCCCGCATACATACTGTATATGTATGAGCGTGTTGGTTGAATTGGGCGTTAAGTGCCTGGAAGGCACTACAGAGCGTAGCGACGATAACCGGGCACGAAGTGCTCGGAACTACGTGGCAAAGACGACGTGCCTGGAAGGCACAACGCCTGTGGCAATGCTGAAAATGCCTGTCCTGTGGCGTAGTGCCTTCCAGGCACGTCGTCCTCGCTCCGCCTATCCGAGGACTGTGTCCCCGGTTATCGTCGCTACGCTCCGTACTGCCTTCCAGGCAGTTAATACTTTAATCTGATTACTTCCTCATTCAACCAACGGATTATCCCCAAGCTATTTTTTCTTTTCTCCTTGATAATTTTTCCTTTCAGCAAGATATTTTTTACTATCTGCGCAGAAAAAGTTTATTACAAAGTTTGTAACGGCCGTTACAAACTTGCTAATACATGTTACAAAGTTTGTAATACGTGTTACAAAGTTTGTAACAAAAACTTTCTTATATGACAGGAAAAAATATTAAGGAGATAGGAAAAAATATTAAGGAGATAGGAAAAAATATCAAGGAGAAAGGAATGTCTTTTCCTGATTTTACTAGACACTTTTTGCTCTTATTATCTGAAACGGTAGACAGTTTTTTTATGCCATACTGATTCAATAGACACAATGCAGGAAGTTGTGCTGTTTTTATTGACATAT